>CALGOB010000149.1 GCA_937958005.1 uncultured Cyclobacteriaceae bacterium | reverse complement strand
GTCAGTAAAAATAAATCTCCTAAAAGTGCATTAAATAGAAATTATCACGAATCTATTTTGAAACCCCTGGCCTGTCAATGAACCAACCCCGACCCAAGGGTACGGGGTATCTATGGGCAATAATTTAATGATCGACTCAAGTCGGGGAATTAATATCCCTTAGGGATTAAAACACAGCTTAAAGTTCAATAAGCAAAAAGATTATTTCATAAGTTCGAAATTACCTTTCTACAACGACTCTCCTCAATTGGATAAATGACTTAAAAATCAAGCTTTTCCCCATTTTTCCCTGGCTTACATTCAAAGCTGAATTGCAACTCTATTTAAATTTACGATGACAAATGAACCAACCCCGACCCAACGAGGTATCTATGAGCGATAATTTTATGATCGTCTCAAGAGTTGGGGAATTAATATTCCTTAGGGATTAAATAAATGAATAGTAAAACAATTCTTAATCGTTTAATTTAGCCTGACTAAAAATAGATTATCATTTATGAAAGCATCTTTTCTTTGGCAATTTCTTTTAATCTTTAGCTTAGCCTCTTGGGGTTGCTCAACCAAAGAGCCTCAAAAAAAGAACTTAGTCCATGCTGAATATGATGAAGCGCTTGCCAATCAATTAGGCGCTGATCAATATGGTATGAAAAACTATATAGTCTGCTTTTTAAAGCCTGGAAAATTAAAAATAATTTCTCAAGACACACATAATAAGATAAAAAGTGAAAACAAGGAATTTATAAGGCAATTAGTAAAAAATGGCCACTTGGTTATGTTAGGTCATTTTACTGAAAACAAGTCTTTTCGAATGCAGTTAGTTTTAAATGTTTCCACTGTAAAAGATGCTCAGGAACTGGTATCAGAATTACCGAAAGTAAAAGAAGGTTTATTGATTCCGGAATTTACTCCATGGTATGGCCCTGCAGCCTTAGCAGAACTTAAGTCTATTCACAATAAGATCTCAAAAACTACATTTTAGGCACTCGAATTCATCCTTTATCCTTAGTATTGTTTCTTGCAATCTTCTAAAGCTATACTGAGGATGAGCATTTTTAATTGAATGTAGGTTTTACCATGAACTGTGGCAAGTGCATTATAGGAAATTTAGGCGTAAATTTTCTTTTTGAACATGTCTATTCTTGTGTGATTGATCACTGAAAATTATTGTTCTGCACTAACCATTTTGAAGACTATATTTATCTGATTATTTTGATTTCGAAGAAACTATTTATAAATGAACAAACAAAAGGTTGATAGCGATTTCTTATTAAAAAACAGGAAGGTCCTACGAACCCCTGAACAGTGCTTTGATGATATCATCGACTATCCCTTTGAATCGAATTATATTTATGTAAATGGGTTGAGAATTCATTATCTGGATGAAGGAAATCACAACGGCATCCCTCTTGTGCTACTTCATGGTATTCCAACATGGAGTTATCTCTACCGCAAAGTAATCCCACTATTGGCTACAAATGGCTATCGCGTAATTGCTCCAGACCTGATTGGCTTTGGCAAATCCGATAAACTAACTAACAAAAAAGACTATTCCTACACTAAAAATGTAGAATGGATGCGATTATTTCTATTTGATAAACTCAAGCTGAAAAACATAAACCTCATTGCTCACGATTGGGGAGGATTAATAGGAATGCGACTAGTAGCAAAATCTCCTCATTTATTTCGATCAGTTGTGGCCATAAATACTGCATTTCCCAGAATTGAGGGGTTTAACCCTGTGTTTTTTCTTTGGTGGCTTGTAAGCGGGTTGGTCACTTCTATCCCCTATCGCTCGTTGATGTCATTAGCTATTATTAGGAAACCCTCAAAACAAATATTAAATGCCTATGATGCTCCATTTCCTGAAAAACGTTTTAGAGTTGCCCCAGCAGTTTTCCCAAAACTGATACCCATATTCCCTTGGCAACATGAGGCAAAAATAAACAAGGAACTTTGGAAGGAACTCTGTGACTTTTCAAACCCATTTTTAACAATTTTTGCAGAAAAGGATCCTTTCACAAAAAAAGTAGAGGAAGAATTCATTGAAAAAATTAAAGGGGCAAAAAATCAACCACATTTGAAAATTAAAAATGCAGGTCATTTTGTACAGGAGGATGACCCTGGACTAATCAGTGGACACCTCCTTAATTTCTACCAGCAGATTCACAAATCAGATAAAAATATTTAATATCATTGCTTGTGCAAACGGAAAACAATATTAGTCCCAATTACACAGTAATTGTACCTGTATATAACAGCGCTGAAACCCTTGAAGAACTTATAGGCAGAATAGATCAAACAATGGCCGTTAATGCTCCTTATGAATTGTTGTTGATTGATGATTTTAGTACTGATCACTCATGGAAGGAACTTATACGAATCAAGGCTGAAAGACCCTATATAAGATTATTACAATTGACCAGAAACTTTGGTCAGGCTGCTGCTACCATTTGTGGTATTAGAGAAGCAAAAGCCGATATCATGGTAATCATCGACGATGACTTACAATATCCACCAGAGGAAATACCCAAGCTTATTGAAGCATTTAACCCAGATGAAAAATATCTTCTTTTTGGCGTGCCAAAAGAAAAAAAAACAGGTCACTTTCAAAAGATAACCACGGGAATCATTGAATGGTTGATCAACACGGTGATCTTTAAGAAGAAAGAAAAAATGCGTTTTTCTACCTTTCGAATCCTGACTAAAATACGCTACAAACGAGAAGAGTATAACGAATACAGAATGAGGAGTACCCAAGTTTTTTTCACTATGGTGTCTCCAGCTTTGATGGATTACATCTATGTAGATCATCAGCCAAGAAAAAAGGGAAAGTCACAATATAATTTTTTCAAAAAACTGCGAATAGCATTAGAAATTATAATGGTAACAACTGAAATCCCTTGGCATCTATTTATCTTTTTGACTTTATTTTTTATTTTATTGACAGTTGTTTTAGTCGTCTTAACCTTAATGGTATCTTCTTTTGAAATATCGAATAACCTCTCTTTAGCAATCATTACTGGTGGTTTTGCTTCAATGGCATTTGGGTTTGTACTGCTATTTAGCTATTGCAAAAAAATCATGATGAGTTATTTGGGAGCAGACGCTTATGCAATTTGGAAAGAAGCATAATAGAGATGAGTTTGTAAAATTGAAAGTACCTATCAATTCAATTTAATGAAAATAAAAAGTGCCAATACATGAAACCGAGTGATCCCCGTTTACCTCTTGTTTATTTTTCTTGGAGACAACGAGCTACGTATAATTTTTTTCAAGTCTTAGATCACTTTTTAGGTAGGCCCATTGTCGTAAAACTTTTGGGTAAATTACGATATCGTGCTTTTAAAAATATAAGTAAATCACTTGAGGCAAAAGGCAAAGGACAGATTATTGACATTGAATATAAAACAGGACTAACTGAAAAGGAATTTAAGGACTATTATCTAGAACGAGGAATCCCTGTTGTCCTAAAGGGGGCTGCTAAGGGTTGGGAAAGTGTAAAAAAATGGGATTTAAATTACATAAAGGAATTACATGGTGAAGATGAAGTCCCCATCATTCATGCTATAGATCCTACAAAAGGAATTGAAAAATCTTCCCTGAAGGAACTAATAGAGAGATTACAAGAAGGAGATAAAACCCCATACTTCAGATATTATAATTTAATCGCTCAACATCCTGAGCATATAGAAGAGATAGATTTAGAATGGATTAAAAAATATGTACATAAAAATCGGTATTTTGAATCATTTCAAGCTTTTTTAGGGGGAGTCGGAACCAGAACGGAGTTGCACAATGCTCATATTTCCAACTTTTTTGTGCAGATTGAAGGTATCAAAGAATGGGTACTTTATCCTAATTACTTCGTCCCTTTTATTGATCCTCCCAGCACTTTTAACGGCATTTATCGCACTACCCCTATTCGTGCTGAAGGGAAACCATTTAATCCGTTTGACCCAGACTATGAAGGCTATCCGTTTTTCGAATTCCTTGATGGTTACAAAGTGAAACTAGAAGCAGGAGATATACTGTATAATCCCCCTCATATGTGGCATGCAGTATTCAATAAGACTGAGACCATTGGGCTAGGTTTTCGTTGGGTTAATATGATAGATTCATTTAAGACCTCCCCTGTATATTACCTATTAGATGTACTTGCCTTTCGACCTAACTACATTAAATCATTAAAAATGACCAAAGAAGATGCCAATGCACAGTTCATTCATCGCCTAAAAATGATGGAGAAAAAAATTGCAAAGATTAAAAGCAAAGGAACCACATGACACGAATCAATAGCAATATTTTGTTCTTAAAATCTTCGGTATATCAATCGGCTTCTGCTGACTATTACATAAAGAATGTCAATTGGATAAGTAAGTTTATGAAAGCTAAATTAATATTATCGGACAATGAACAAATATGACTTTTCACCCATCAGGATTTAACCCTAAGGTAAAATGAAAATAACCAAGGAGAAACTTAATCGAATTGAAAACCATTATATTCTCACAAAAAACAGAAGCGGGAGCACTCTGTTGAATTTGTTACTTCAGGGACATTCAGAAATTCAAACCATACACGAAGAAAATACCTATTGGTTGCTATACTCAAAATACAGTAATGTGATTTTTAATAGTGAAGAGGTAATTAGCCAATTTTTAAAGGATTTTTTTTTCACGATCAATGTTGATGCTAATCGTGTCATGCTTTTTGCTAAAACTGAGATGCTAAGTAAATTGAAAAAGTATATCAGATTAAATTTAAAATACAGAGAGTTCATAAATTTATTTCAGTTGCATTATTTCGGAACTATTTATAATGAGAAAAAAGATATACGAATAATCATCAACAAAGAATTAAATTTTAGTAGCATGCTAAGCAAAATGCATCATCATAATATGGATTCAAAATACGTTTTTTTGATTAGAGATTGCTATACCAATATTAGAAGTTCTATTGAAGCAGGTATGGGGTCTAAAAATATAGTATTTCAATCAGTTACATGGAAGAGAAAAAACAAATATTTTGTCAATCCGGACATACCAAAAGCTAATTATCATATTCTCTTTTTTGAAGATTTAATTAATAACAAGGAAAGAGAGCTAAAGAAAATATGTAATTTTTTCAAGGTGACTTTTGAATCTGCCATGCTGAACAATAAGTCAACCTTTGAAGGATTTCGAAACTTTATCACGAATAATCATTATGATAATTATGAAGCTGTAAATCATCTTTTCGAAAAACAACATAAATCATCTTTGTCTAACGAATCACTTAAGTCAAAAATTTCGATTGATCATTACTTTAGTAATAAAGATCTCCGGAAAATTAATTTGATTTGTTACAAAGAGCTTAATTATTTTGGTTACCTGATTCGTAAACGTCACCTGTCAGATTTCTTTCTTTTTACTCCTGTTGATATTTTTTATTTAATATTGGCCTACCAAAATTCTTTAATAACAAATTTCTATTTTAGCTCGCAATTTGGAATGAGAAAGCTTTTGAGGATGGTAAATGTTTTTAGCTTTTTTAGATCAAAAAAAGTCGGTTGATAATGAACCAACCCCGACCCAAGGGTACGGGGTATCTATGGGCAATAATTTAATGATCGTCTTAAGAGTCGGGGCGCCCGGCTAGGGGAATTAATATCCCTTAGGGATTAAAAGTCGTTTCCTAATAGATCTAATACTTTGTAAATACAAAAAAAGAAGCAGTATTTCTGATATCTATTGATTAGCTGGTCGCTCTGAAATCAATAAAATTAGTTCTAGAAATGGCATTATGAACTACCTGTTTCAATCAGTGAAACGGGAACAGTTCTTTGAATCGTCTATTGAGATATGCCAGAAAGCTGGACAAAGGTTTCATTCAGTAAAAGCAGCACTTCACCTAAAGTTTGCCCTTTTTATACTTCCTCATTTTTTCCAATCTGTGAATAAATTGCTGGTTCGCATTTTGCTTCACCATTCTGATTGATTTAAAATAGTTGGGTCTGTAGGCCATCAGGTCAAGCAGGTAATAGGTGGGAGAAGCTTTGAAAGAGTGCCAGACATTTACCCACCGAAAACCAACCCCGATGCTGTCGGTAAGGTTCCTGACCGCATGCCACATGAATGGTGGGTTGTAAAGCACATCTCCTGGTTCCAGTATCACACGATAACCATCGAGACACCCGAAGTATGGGTAGGCTTCAAAATCTGGATTAAATGGATTAAAGGCTTTATTGTCAACCCTAGCAGGTGCATTGCGAAAGATTCCGTTCTCAGTGGACGGGGGATCGATGAATGGAACATAGTGGTTAGGGTATAGCACCCATTCCTTTTTTCCATATGCCTGAACGAAAAGATTGGCGATATGCGCATTGTGAATATCTGTCATGGACCCTTCGCCACCAATAAATACCTGAAAAGATTCAAAATATTGCCTCTTATGGCGAAAGCTTCGCAACCATTCCAAATCAAAATCTTTCAAGTGCTCGGGATGCTGTACAAGTAGGTTATAGAATCGAAAATATGCCTTGTTATTACCTTGTTCTATTGCGTCTATTAACTCAGCCAAACTAATATATTCAATATCCTTACCCAAGTCCGCACTGTCAATGATGGGTACTTGATCTGATCCGTGTAATTTTTTAAAAAACTGAGGGCTCCATTTTTTAACACAATCCCAGTTATTTGCAGCACCTGTTAGTACAACTGGAATTCCTTTTTTTACATATTCGTTTTTAAATTCTTCTTCAGTTAAATTACTGCGTCGCTCAACTTGAATCAACTCCCCTTTTCCTTTTTTCTTGAGGGATTCTGCTGCCCTTAAAAAAGCTTTATAACGCCAGTTACCGAGCAACTTTAGGGTCATCTGCCTGGTAATAAAATGATCTAAAACCTGAAAAAAATTATAGGTCGCTCTCTGCTTGAAATTAAAAGGGTTTTTCGGAAGTCTTGGGTCTACCTTCATTGATATATTACCTGCGAATTTCGTTCCATCAATCAGCGGGCAATCTATATAAAATAGGAAAGATAATAGCTCAAAAATAAGATTTATGTTCCCCCTGAATGCTTCTTAGTTTAAATGTAGTAAAATTACAATTCAATTAATCAATTTGACAGGTTGTCATTTTATCAAATGATTTAGGTATTATGCTTTTTACAATAAGTGAAGATGAAGGTAACATTCTTGGTTATAGAATAGCAAGAGGTGATCTCAATTCGTTACATTCAATCGAACTATTACAGGAAAGCCTCAAAGAAGAGAGAATTGATGTCCTTAAACTATCCGTCCGAGATAGCCCAGAAAATCTTTATACATTACTGGACCAGTTAGGGTTACCTTATTACGTACTGGGAATTGTTATTGAATACAAAGCTAATTTTCAAAGAAACAATTTGATCCCTTATAGAAATGACTCGGTTGAATTCACAGAATATACTGGAGAAAGCGAGGTTGATTTTACAGGGCTGGTTAAAAAGATATTCGCTACCACGCCAGCTTCCTATTTCATCAACCCAGGCCTTGAGCATGTCCAAAATAAAGAGAATCAACTGCACTGCCTTGCCAGCTATATCAATACACTTAACAAGTCTCATCGTAAAAATCACTATTCCCACCTGATCAACTTCAAAGGTAAGTCTGTGGGATTTATAACGAGTTACAAAGAGGGAAATGGAGGTGCCGCCACTTATGCTGGGTTGTTGCCTGAATTTCAGGGCAAAGGACTTTATCTTGACCTTGTCAGCTTCATTCAAAATCATGGAAAATCCATTGGGCAAAAGTGGGGAATGGCCTATGCTCAAATTCAAAATACTGTAGTTCAAAAAACGTTTCACAGGCAGGGATTACGCCCAAATGGATATCTACTTAATTTACATATCAATTCATTTTACGGCGCTTTGAAACACAATTAGGTCAGTTATTTTGCTGTTGCTTCTTTCGCTCTTGTTTCTCTAGCTTAGCTTTATGCTTTCGCATCATTTTTTCAGCATATAAGAACTCAGCATTACTATCGTCCTTGTACCATTTAAAAGCTTTAAAATACGAAGGCCTATAGGCACAAAGATCAAGTAAATAGTAAAGTGGAGAAGACCGAAATGCACTTGACGCACTCACCCACCGGAAACCTAATCCTATACTTTCTGTATTGTTACGCACTGTATGCCACATGTACGGCGGGTTGTAAAATACATCTCCTGGTTTTAAAATCACATGATAACTGTCCGCATTTTTGAATAGTGGATAACTTTCATAATCAGGAGTAAAGGGATCAAACGGCTGACCGTATTTTCCGCGTTTGGGTGTTATCCGATAGGTTCCACCTGTAGTACTTGGTGGATCGATAATAGGTACGTAATGGTTAGGATGTAAAATCCATTCTTTTTCACCATGTACCTGTACAAACAAGTTATCAGCGTGAGAATTATGCATACCTGTATTAGAATTTTCACCACCTATGAAAATCTGCGTAAATTCCACATAAGCATCTTTATGGCGAAGTTTGCGTAACCATTCCCTATCAAAATCATTGTATCTTTCTGGGTGTCTTGACAGCATGTTGTAAAACCTCAAATAGGAACTATTCCCTTTTAAAACTTCATCAATAATTTCTCCTAGTTTTACATATTTCACACCTTGATCAAGGTAAATAGCATCAATTAACGGAACTTCATCATTTCCGTATTGTGCTTTGAAAAATTCTGGAGTCCAAGTTTTGCAGCATTCCCAATCTTTAGCAGCTCCTTCAAAAACTACAGGTATGCCGTTTTTCACGTAGTAGTTTTTAAATTCTTCTATGCTCAGATCAGTTCGTCTTTCTACTGGAATCACTTTAGCATCCGTTTTAGATTCCATCACCTTTTTCACTCCTTCAAATGCTTTATATCTTGCTTTTCCAAGTAACTTTCCTGTCACTGGTCTTGACAGGAAATGATCCAACACCTGAAAAAAATTATAGGTTGCTCTCTGGGTGAATGAAAATGTATTAATTGGAAGTCTTGGATCTTTATTCATTGATTAAACCGGTTCATTCATTAATTCTCCTGCTAGTATAATTGTTTCTGGTTCATGAAAAATAAAATCAGGCCGGTAAGACATTGTATATGCCCCTACATTATTGAAACAAATAAGATCTCCAACGGCTAATTCCCCAATGTATTCCCCAAGGATATCTTTTTCCATACAGGTCATACCAGCTAAAAGATATTTCCCGTTTTTTCCAAGATTTCTTGAAATAATATCAAAAGACAATTGCCTGTTGTGACCCGTCGGTTTTAGAAAAATATTACTGGCATTTATAAGCGCGATTGATTGCCCTTGAATCTCTTTGATGTGTATGACTTCAGCTAAATAATAAAATGCATGCGCAGCAATTGCCATTCCTGGTTCCACTACTAGGCTAACATTAGTCAAATCATAGTTCTTCCATACCTTTTGCAAGGCTAAGGAATAGTCTTCTATAGTAGCTGGCCTTGGAACAAATTGAGCTGCTAGTTGTTCTGTCATAGGGCCGGAAATACCACCGCCAAGATTCAGTTGTAGTCCTTGATAATTCTTAAAATAAGAGTCATACAGTTTAAATAAAGCTTCTGCACGATTGGCAAATTTAACAGCAGATCGGTCTGCTCCGGAATAATGTGTGTGCAAAACTTTCAATTCTAAATTTGGAGCCTGCTGCAAGGAAACGATCAAATAACTAATATTCTCTTCAGTTGCTTCAATACCAAATCTCGAAACATCTACTTCAGGAAAATTAAACCTAATGCCAATTCCTGCTTTTGTCTGTTGTCTCTCTGCCTCTTTTTGCAAAGCTAATAATTGCTCGATGTTATCAACATGCACTTTAATTCTTTCTTGAATACACTTTTGCAGTAATTCGGCATGTAAATAGGGTGTATTGAGCCATATATTTTCAGCGCTGATACCCGAAAGAATTGCTTTATCAATCTCCTCAATAGAAGCACAATCAAAACATAAACCTTCATTATTAGCAAGTTCCAATAAGGCTTTGTGATAATTCGCTTTGATGGAATAAGCAACGGACAATTGGATAGATCTTTGCGCAAAAGCACCTTTTATTTGATTGATGAAAGGCGTGAAACCAGGAGGAAAGAAAACGTATTTTCCTGTCCCATATTCTGAAGCGAGCATCTCTATTTCAGAACCTGTCAATCTTTTTCCATCCATTCCTATTTCTATTAATTTATCCATCTTTTCGATGCATAAAGATACTTCATTTCCCTATCTTTAATGCGCCATCACTAACTGTTTTTAGTGGAATAATACATTTAATGAAGAACATAGAAGAGACTCAGATACCTTATAACAAACCCCATGTCACAGGTAATGAAAAAAGCTACGTCCTTGAAGCAATCAATCATCAATATATTGCTGGGGGTTATGGGCAATTCAGCAAAAAATGCATGTCGTTTTTCAATGATCACTATGGTTTTGAAAACTGTTTGTTAACTCATTCTTGTTCTGGTGCATTAGAAATTGCAGCTACGCTTTGTGATTTGAGTGAAGCGGATGAAGTGATCATTCCTTCTTTTGCCTATGTAACTACTGCCGCTTCATTTGATAAAACAAATGCAAAGCTCGTATTTGCTGACTCTCAAATCAATCACCCTAATATTTGCCCTGAATCGATCAGAAATCTGATAACTAAAAAAACGAAAGTACTCGTCATTGTTCATTATGCTGGGGTGGCTTGTCTGATGGATGAAATCATGAGAATAGTTGAAGAGTTTCAGTTAATTCTGATCGAGGATTGTGCCCATGCAGTAGATGCTTATTATAAAGGCAAGGCCTTAGGAAGTTTTGGACATTTTAGCACCTTTTCTTTTCATGAAACCAAAAATATACATTGTGGCGAAGGAGGCCTTCTCGTTGTTAACGATCAGAGTAAATTACGCAATGCCTTACAAATATGGCAGGAAGGGACAAACAAGTCCGATTTTGAGAGTGGATTAAAGAGTAAATATGAATGGGTTAGCACTGGCTCATCTTATCAACCTTCGGAATTAAGTACCGCTTTTCTTTACGGACAACTCCTTGAACTTGATCATATACAGAATCAAAGGAAAGAGCTCTGGAGTTACTACTATGAACAACTCTCAACACTAGCTTCCGAGTCAGACCTCTTTCAACTACCAGGGCATGAAACTGGTCATAACGCACATATTTTTTACCTAAAATGTCTAAATATAGGTAATAGAAATGCATTGATCCAGCACATGAAAACAAATAAGATAATGGCTATTTTTCATTACCTCCCACTTCACATAAGCCCATATCAGCGGGGTAAAAGTAATGATATACCCAAGCTAATTAATACCACTAATTGGTCTGATCAAATCATCCGGCTTCCCTTATATATTGATCTGACTAGAGATCTACAAGATAGGATAATTTCTGTCATTCATGATTTCTTTCAAAATCAAGGAGCAGCACTGCAGATTTCAAAATCCGTTTAGCTCGCTGTACACTTCAGTTTTAAAATAATTCTTCTGGTATCAAAATTTTCAGGATGTTGGCTTGAGTTCAAACCACCGAAATGATTCAATTTTCTTTTGAAGTAGTAGTACCTCTTTGTCACTTCCTGCCTTGTAAATGACATATCCTATATGATTTGCTCCTTCGTCAAATGGCAATACTTCTTCGCCTATTTTTATTTTCCAAAACACTTCTACCAGTGCTTCCTGATCATCAAACTGATGATCTAAGAAACTATGCAATTTCCCATTTTCATTTGTACCAATGATATAAACTCCATAAGAACCAGACCAATTAGGAGATATAGGGGTGATCTCACCATTCAAAAGTATTTCAAGTTGATATTGCCATTCATTTACCTGCCATGAAAATTGCATCAAATCAGGGATACAATTCCCTCCAATTCTAGGAGAAAAATCAATCAAAAAAGGTTTTCCTTCTGAAACTACAATATCTACATTGTATACACCATCCGGTAATATCAACCTTTCTGTTACCTTATTTACTAGGTCTAATAAAATTTGATAATCTTCAACATGCTGCAAAATAACATGTCCGGTAGGTACCCAATTCTCATTTTTTGACTTTACAGTAGGATAGTAAAAGATCACTTTGCTCTTACCCACCATAAAATCACCACCATATTCAATTCCATCTATATATTCCTCTACCAAATAATCAGGTAATTCACCTGAGAAACCTCCGTGATGCCTATAGAAGACACCTTTACTACCACTACCTTTGGTAGGTTTCAATACCACACCCTGTGGGAATTGAGAGGTAAAACTTTCAAATTGTTTTTTTTGATTAATTCGCAGTACCTGAGGAACAGGAATTTTATGCTTATGTAGTAATTCTTTATATTGAAATTTATCTGCAAACAAATCTACGAAGTCAGTGGTCAAGCCTTTCCAACCTAGTAATTGTTGAATTTTTGCTTGAACGATGAGTCCTGCCTCTGATGCTACAAGTAAAAGTTGAATTGCATTGGTTCCTGCAATAATCTCTAATAACCTATTAAAATCAAGGTAATTATCATGATGTATAAAATCTGCCAAAGGCAACCGATTATTCATAAGATCATTGGCAACTACATGTACCTCATAGTGGTGCTGTTTCAAAAAACGAATCAGACCCACCTGAAAAGTACCTCCCCCCATTACAAGAATTGTTTCTGGCATATTGGTAAGTTATTATTTAGCGGTTAATCCGCCATATTTTTCCACCCTAGAAATACAAGATCATGAGCTAAAAAACGATATTCAAGACTGATTTTTTGACACAAAAAAGAAAACTATCCCTATTAGTTAGGATAGTTTTCTCTTATCGTTTAAACGAACTCTTTATAAAGCTTGATAAAAATACTTCTTTATGATCTCGAAGGAAAAATACCAAACATTGCTATTACGTGTGAGGTAGCCAGATACGGCGCCATGTTATTATGATCCTGAGTTGAACCAGAGTTAGACACAGTTGCTACTCCCATATTCCCGTTTGGAGTAGTTCCCACATGCGTGGCGTTTGCTGGCAGCTGGCCTACATAAGCGTTCGCAGGATTAGGCACTGAAGGGGCATCGGAATATCTTGGTTTTACCACGTGATTATGGGAGGGCATCGTTGGAATAATTAAGACTACATTCTCTTGACCACCTCGCTGACCTAATTGATAACTACTGAGACCAGGGCCTCTACCTTCTCCTATTGTTACCCTACCCCTCAGGTCAGGCAAAGCAAATGAAGTCCGGCAATCACCGCCATAGGTACAACCTATCAGTGAAAAAAGTGCAGTATTACTTGCTATCGCTAGCAGTTGCCCATTGCAAAATGCCCAGGACCTAGGGGCAAAATTCCCCCCCCACCAATCTACTTCTGCTATAAATGGATTCATAATTATTTTTTTTAAAGTCTTTTATAATATTTAATTATTTCTTATTGCCTAGATCGTGATCAAGTTATAAACTAACTAAAATACACCACTGACATCAGCACTATAATTCATGTTTTTATTCGCTCTGTGTAACCACTTGCAGCATCAAAGGCGTCCATCGTTTTTGATTAATTACAAAGTAGCTATACGTAATACTGACACATGAATTTTATTTCCGTTCTATTAATCTCTTGAAGGAAAAACACCCTGCAATGCAATCAAATGTGTCACGCAGAGGAACGGCTGTGTATTTTCGTGCGCTTGTCCTCCACCTGCGTTACCTACATCTGCAGCCCCCATGTTGCCACCTATTGCAGCACCATAAGCGGGCTGCGCAGCAGTTGCTGGGTAAGCATCAGCAGGAACATTGGTAGTACCTGTATTAGCAAACCTGGGAAGTACGATGTGATTATGTGAAGGTAACTCTGACAGAACTAGTGTATGGGTCTCTGCTCCTCCGCTTACTCCAATTGATCTGGGAGTAAGGCCTGGTCCTGAACCCCAATGCATGTTAAATCTTCCTCTTAAATCAGGCAGTGCAAAAGTAGTTCGGCCATCACCGCCATAAATGGTTCCCAGCAATGAAAATAACGCGGAATTAGAGGAAATAGGCAATAACTGTCCATTGCAAAATGCCCATTGTCGTACGGCAAAATTCCCACCAAATATGGTGCCTTGCCCTAAAAATTGATCCATATCTTATTATTTTTTAAAAGTCTTTTTGAAATGTTTTCTTTTCCCATAAAGGCCTGATATACTCAAACCTATTGTGTGTAGAAGCTTGATCGAAAATCAAACAACAATTCCGCACCGTCACTCAATTAGCTTCGAGATGGGTACACACCTTGCAAAGCAATTTCGTAATTCAAAGTGTTAAATGGCTGGCGATTTTCGTGGGATTGAGAACCTCCAGTGTGACCTACCGCAGCCTCCCCCATATCTCCTGATGGGCTGGTGCCATAAACAGGAAATGCGACAGCTGAAGCATAGGCATTTGCTGGTGACGTTGAAGTACCAGCACTTGTGTATCTTGGATTCACTACGTGGTTATGACTTGGTATCTCACTTGTCACCAACACCACAGTTTCTACTCCACCTCTCTGACCGATTAAACGAGGTACTCGTCCAGAGCCATGCCCCCAATGCATGGGTACTCTGCCTCTTAGGTCAGGAAGCGCAAAGGTAGTTCGACCATCACCTCCGTATATAGTACCTAATATTGAAAATAGTGCAGAGTTTGAGCTAATAGGCAATAACTGCCCATAGCATAATGCCCAACCTTGGATTGCAAAATTACCTGCGAATCGGATGATTTGGGCTAAAAAAGGATTTGACATCGTTATTTATTTAGTTTAAGAAAATTTTATTTATTGTTAAAATTCAGGTATTATGTTGTTATTCATCATTTAAAAATTAATTCATACCTGAATCTTATCAGCTTCAAATACTTGGTTCTTACTTAAAATCCAAGCCTAATTTAGCCTTTTAAATTCCGATGAAAGCTAAATATTAGTAGACAAATAAATAGACAATAAAACCAATGGAATTAGTCTGTACAATTGTCCATCTAACAATTCCTTTTTTAGACTTACTTCATTTAAATTCCGAGCGCAAAACTCATTTATTATGTATCAAAAAATAGAAATCGCTACCGCCTCACAACAAAGTATTCCACTCATTCATCATTTAAAGCAAAAAAACTTATTGAATGGGGTTATTGTACCAAAAACAGTGGATGGAGCAGCTGATTTTTTTTCTAATACTGTCCCTGATCAGTACTTAAAGTTTATTGACCATCCTAAAAACCTAAACCCAAATAACAATACAGATTTAATTATCTCTTTTGGATACCCTAATAAAATCAACCTATTGCCTAATGTAAGAATGATCAATATACATTTTGGGAAATTACCGGAAAACAGGGGTGCAGATCCACTATTTAGGACATTAAAATCTGCTGATGCTCATGCTTATATAACAATTCATGAACTGACTGATCAGTTGGATGCTGGCAATATCATTAAAGAAATACCAGTAGATATTATGCCAGGCGAATATTACGGTTTGCTAAGCGCTAGACTCAGTAACCTATGTATTAATTTAGTTGACCAAATTATAGCAGGTCAGAACGACAATATCAGTCAGGGTGAAACTAATGTTGGCTACTTTGGCAAGGTAACAGAACAAGACACTGTAATTTCATGGGCAGAAATGAATGCCATTGAAATCGAAAGGCTTGTCAATGCCAGTAACCCAAAATATCAGGGTGCCAAAACAAAAATAATGCAAAATCCTCTACATATCTTCGAGGTATCTGTTGCTCAAATAAACTTACCAAATGGTCAAAATCCTCTGCCTGGAACCATTGTACATTCAACAGCTCAAGAGGGTATATTCGTTGTTTGTAAGGATAAGACTTTTGTCAGACTTGATATTATATCAACCAACGATGGACTTGTTAGTGGTAATAAATTAGCTAGCCTTGGTACAAGGCCTGGTGTTATTTTGGAATAATACAAGTACTGTTCAAATGATAGGTACTACTAAAGAGAATCATCAATAGAACTCAAGTCTAGTTCTATTGATCATTCGCAAGTCCAAAAAGGATTAAACCCGAATGATGCATTAGAAATTTGATACAAACCATAACTAACAGTCATCTAGCCACTTAAATCCTAATTTCCTGCTCACCATAATGGAGACTATGTCTGCGTTGCAAATCAGAATTTAAGCAGCTATCTAACTGCCATTTATGATTTTCTCTTAAAAGTCTAATGCATCATTCGGGTTAAAATATAATTTGCTGAGAAATTATATGCACAAATATGGATTCACCCAACCACTGTTGAACCCATCATCGAATGGATTTAACAGATTATCGTTTTGACTAAGCGTGGTGCCTCTATCAATAACCAATGAACTAATTCTTTCATTACGGCAACTAACTTTCACAATGTCAATCTCAGGTGACAGCAAGTCATTTTCGAAAACAAATTTTCTTGGTCCACGTGGGCCTTCTAACACGGTTTGTGAAAAGCCTTTCCATACAGTATCCCAGTCTCTTTTTTTCAAATAAGGCAACCATTCTTTAAATAATAACCCTGCCTCATAACCTAACAGTGCATAGATGTTTGCTGACTGCCCAGTATTTTCTTTAAATTTCTTAACGAATTTAACATTATGCTTATCCTCTGAATTTGCATTCCAGGAAGTAGCGCCATATAAATCCAATCCAAGGTTTTGAATATCTCCCAGCATGTCTTCGTAAAGCATATTCTCAGCCACTAATAATGGAATATCTTTTGTCCAGGTCTCAGCTTTCCATGCTTCCATAAATTCATTGCCTTGAGGGCCAACAAATATTGCATGCACGTAAGCAGGAGCTTCTTGCCTGAGCTTCTTCATAATGGCTTCAATATCGAGGTGATGTGGATCATCGTGTTTGTGATGAATAGTAGAAACCAGTAAAGAATCTCCACCTGCAGCACCAACCCCTGCTTGAAATGCTACATTTAAATTATAGCCCGCATTATAGATAGGCATCACTAAAGAACCTATCCCACTAAACTCTTTCTGAGCCCAATACCCTAATGCATATTCACTTTGATATAGTTGTAATGAATTAAAGAAAAAACCATCTCCTAAAGGCTCATTTGGCGGTAAAAGCTCTCCCATATCAAAGAAAAAACTTGTTTTATTCCTTTTAGCAATCAGCGGTACTATATCGGGCAATGATTTATAACCAATCATTCCAGACAAAATATCCACATTATTAAATTGCAAGAGTTTTTTAGTAGCACTTTCAACTTCTCTTATACTCCCTGTCCCCGAAAACTCAGGAATTATTTCAATATCAGTTTTTCTATTTGGATCCTGATCAAGACCAAGATAAAAACCTGTTTGTAAATGAGGCCCAAAATATGGATAGATGCTTGAATATGGAGATAAAAATCCCATGGTAACTGGTGTCATAATTAGTCCTTTATTTAATGTTCTTAATAATTCAATTATTATTTTAAGCATGTTTGATTCGAAAAAACATACTTAGAATAACACTCTCTGTTTCTTAGTTTTTGAGTTTAATAGGGAATGAATTAACTCAAATCTCAAGAATGACTTCTTCCAAAGATTTGTCTGGCTCAGATTTGCAGATCTTCTTCTTGAGTCTATACCTAGATTTAATGATGCTGTTAGGTGAAATACCTAGCATTCTCGCCATGTCTTTAGTAGAAATTTTTAATTTTATTAAGACCGATAAACGTTTTTCTCCTTCGGTCAAATCTGAATACCTCATTTTCAAGCTTGTTAAAAAGCCATAATGAACGCTATCAAATGTCTTCTTAAATTCTGCCCAGCTGTGTTCTGTTAATAATACGGAGTTAAATAGTTTTTCTAATTTTTCGGCATGTCTATTTTCTGTGTTATTGGTTACTCCATACTTTTTTAACAAAAAACTCTGTTTTTCTATAATAGCTTTAGCCTCCTCAAGCTGCATACTTTTAGTTTCTAAGACAGCTTTTAAGCGTTGTAATTCATTGAAATCTTTTGATACTGGCCTTATACTTGTAAAACTTGTACTTCCTGTGAAAAGCGTAGTTAAGAAAAACATAGTGGTGCCTAATCCAACTAGTATATAACTAAAATCAAAATCTATTGGCAAATGAATATTGACTTGATTAAAAAATTCTGTGAGTATATGTAAGTCTGTTTTTTCAAAACCTTTCATTGATACAGAAAGGTTATTTAACGAAATATGAGCGAAGTAATTAGCAATGTTGATCATATAGTAGTAATTAATTCAAAGTTATGAGTTGCACATTTCGAATTTATACTACTGTTCTAAAAGCAAGAATTTTTTATGACGAATAGACAGTTATGGTATGTGAAATACTTAAATCTGCGTTTTAAGCAAAACCTGGGTTAATTTAATATTTAATACGATGATCAGATTTATGATGGTAAGCTATTTAAAAAGTATGATCCCGCTTTTAAAAGCCTACTACCATACCAGCTAAACATTTCACCATCTACCAGTATCACTTCAGAATTAGGAAACATCTCCTGAAAACTGACAACATGTTTTTCTTTAAACGGAAAAGGCTCTGAAGAGAGAAAAATAAAATCAGGGTCTAATTTATCTAAAATATATTGATCCATTTCAGGGTACCGCATCTGTATACACTTATTATTATAACCCAGATAGGTAAGTAAACTATCAACAAAAGTACTTTTACCAGCTACCATATAAGGTTTCTGCCAAATAAAATACAAAACACTGCCTTTTTTAGTTTTTTGAACTTTCTCAAAACTAGCTTGTGTCTCTTTCACTAACTGATTGGCCCGCTCTTTTTCTCCTATCAAATTTCCTACTGCTGTAATCATTTCATAGTTATCCTTTAAATTAAATATATCACTGGTCCATACAGGAAATTTTTTACGTAAAATCTCAACACCTTCTTTATAATTTTCTTCTTTATTAGCAATGATTAAATCAGGTTTCAGCTCATCTATTTTAGAGAAATCAAACTTTTTAGTCCCTCCTACAATTGGGATCTTGCTAATTTCATTTCGAGGATGGATACAAAATTTAGTCCTGCCAACTACTTTTTCCGTACCGATTAAATCAATTAATAGCTCTGTTTGCGAGGGTACTAATGAAATAATCCGTTTTGCAGGTTCATCTACTTGAATTTCATAACCTGTTTGATCTTTTACTGTTGGCATTGTTTTATAAAATGAACCAACCCCGACCCAAGGGTACGGGGTATCTATGGGCAATAATTTAATGATCGACTCAAGAGTCGGGGTGCCCGGCCAGGGGAATTAATATCCCTTAGGGATTAAAAGGGATACTTCATTAAAACTTGAAGTATCCCGATTATTAGTGCATTTACTAGTCTTTACTTAATATATCTAAAATCTTGTCCGTTTTCAATTTTACAAACTGTTTCATAAATTAAGTTAATTACATTTTCAACATCCACTTTGGCTGCTGTTTCTACTGTGGTATGCATGTATTTTAATGGTAATGAAATAAGAGCTGATGCTACCCCGTCTCTAGAATAGGCAAATGCGTCTGTATCTGTGCCTGTTGCCCTAGAAAGAGCCATGCGTTGAAATGGTATTTTTTTACTCTCGGCAACGTCTATGATCATGTCACGCAGATTATTTTGCACTGCAGGTGCATAAGATAAAACTGGTCCCAGTCCTGCTTTTGTATCTCCACTCACTTTCTTATCATACATAGGTGAGTAAGTGTCATGACAAACATCAGTCACAATAGCTACATCTGGTGCTATTCTATGGGCCATCATTTCAGCTCCTCTCAGTCCGATCTCTTCTTGTACAGCATTGACAACATATAAACCAAACGGAAGTTTTACCTTATTTTCATAAAGTCTCCTTGCAACTTCTGCAATCACAAATCCACCCATTCTATTATCAAGTGCCCTACCTGTATAATATTTGTTATTTAGTTCGGTCAATTCTGCTTCAAAAGTCACTACTGTTCCTATATGAATGCCCATTTCATGAACTTCATCCTTTGAAGACGCTCCCACATCTAAATGTATATTTTTCAAACTAGGAGCATCTTCTTTGTCTTTCCTTACATGGATTGCTGGCCAACCAAATACACCGTTTACAATGCCTTTTTTAGTATGGAAATGCACTCGCATAGAAGGTGCTATTTGATGATCTGACCCACCATTTCTAGCCACATACATGTAGCCATCATCTGTAATGTATTTCACAAACCAACTGATCTCATCAGCATGTGCTTCTATAACTACTTTATATTTTGCCTCTGGGTTAACCACTGCAGCTACAGAACCATAAGTATCCGTAATGTAAGTGTCCACATATGGGTTAATATAATCTAGCCAAGTGCGCTGTCCTGTATATTCAAAGCCTGTTGGCGCATTGTTATTTAAATATTCGTAAAGAAATTTCTTGCTTTTATCGTCCATATTTAATTTAATAGTTAATGTCTAATTTCATCCCTTAAAGTGGAATGTTCCCATGCTTTTTCTTAGGGAGCTTCACTGCTTTATTTTCTAGCATTTTAAATGCATTGATCAGTTTTACCCTTGTGTCTTCAGGCAAAATTACCTCATCTATAAATCCACGTCCCGCTGCAATATATGGGTTAGCGAATTTCTCAGTGTACTCATCTACCTTTTCTTGTAACTTAGCTTCTTGATCTTCTGCTTCTTTAATTTCTTTTCTAAAAATAATCTCAGAAGCTCCTTTAGCTCCCATCACTGCGATCTCAGCTGTAGGCCATGCAAAGTTCATATCTGCTCCTATATGTTTAGAATTCATCACATCATAAGCACCTCCATAAGCCTTTCTAGTAATTACGGTTACTCTAGGAACTGTTGCCTCACTAAATGCATATAATAATTTTGCCCCATTGGTAATAATGGCATTCCACTCTTGGTCAGTTCCCGGCAAGAATCCTGGGACATCTTCCAAGACTAATAATGGGATATTAAAGCTATCACAAAACCTCACAAAACGAGCACCTTTGGTACTGGCATGAATATCTAGGACTCCCGCCAAAGAGGCTGGTTGATTTCCTACAATTCCTATACTCCTACCTGCTATTCTAGCGAACCCAACAATAATGTTTTCTGCAAAATCTTTGTGGACTTCCAAAAATGAATCTTTGTCCACTATCCCTGCTACGACTTCCCGCATATCATAGGGTTGATTAGGGTTAGCAGGTAAAATAGTATTAAGTGCTTCTATTCTTTCATCTGGTTTTAACTCATACGGCAGGAAAGGAGGTAGGTCTTCACAATTCTGTGGCATGTAGCTCAGTAAGGCCTTGATATTGTTGATACAATCAATTTCATTGTGACAAGAAAAATGTGAGACACCACTTTTAGCACCATGAGTTGAGGCGCCCCCCAATTCTTCAGAAGTTACATCTTCCTGTGTCACTGTTTTTACTACATTAGGCCCAGTAACGAACATATATGACGTGTTTTCAACCATCATGATAAAATCTGTAATGGCGGGAGAATACACTGCTCCACCAGCACATGGCCCCATAATTGCCGAAAGCTGAGGAATCACTCCTGAGGCAAGCGTGTTCCTATAAAAAATATCTGCATATCCGCCCAAGGAAACTACCCCTTCTTGGATTCTTGCTCCACCAGAATCATTCAGTCCAATGATGGGTGCGCCATTTTGCATAGCCAAATCCATAACTTTAACTATTTTTTCTGCGTGAGTCTCAGATAATGATCCTCCAAAAACTGTGAAATCTTGGCTAAAAACATAAATAATCCTACTATTGACTGTACCATAACCAGTCACTACACCATCACCTAAAAACACTTGTTTCTCAAGCCCAAAGTCTTTAGAACGGTGAACTACTAGTTTACCAATCTCTTGAAAAGAGCCATCATCCAGTAATAAGGTAATCCGCTCTCTGGCAGTAAGTTTTCCTTTTTCATGTTGTTTCTCGATTCTTGCTTCTCCCCCACCCTGCTCTGCTTTCTTATTCTGTTGCTCGAGGAATGCTATTTTTTCGTTTGATGTATTACTCACTTTATCGATTGTTATCTGTTGTTGATCAAAGATATTTGAAAAATTGAACTGTAAAAGGCCGTTTTACAGTTTATTACTTAACTATTGTCTAATCGGTAAGATAGTTAACAGATTAATCATATGCCACAAGACAATCAAGAACCTTGGAACATAAGCAAAGGCTAAAAGGGAAAAGTAAAATTAGGGGACAACCCTTGGAACAATTAATCTCACTTAGTGAGTAAAATCGATTTTCTTTGTGTTATTCATTATATTGCGCGCTTTAAAAATTTCATTTAACTGGAAGATATGCGCATTGCAGTAATTGATTTAGGAACTAATACTTTTCATCTTTTAATAGGTGATTTACTGGAAGGTAATTTCACGGAGGTTCTTAAAAAGAAAGTTGCCGTCAAAATAGGAGAAGGTGGTATATCCTCAGACTTCATCACTGATGAAGCTCTTGAAAGAGCCATTTTAACCATGAAGGAATATCATAAAATCATAGAAAAAAATAAGGTAGATCGTGTTTTTGCTACTGCTACCAGTGCTATTAGAAATGCCAAAAACAGCCAAGAGGTTATTGCAAAATTGAAAGAAGAGTCAGGCATATCTGTAAGAGTTATAGATGGGCTACAAGAAGCTGATTATATTTATATTGGCGTTAAAAATGCTTTAGACATTGGGACTAAACCAGCACTCATCATGGATATAGGAGGTGGTAGTATTGAGTTTATTGTAGGAAATACCGAAGAAGTCTTCTGGAGACGAAGTTTTGAAATAGGTGGTCAAAGGCTAATCGATCAATTTCATCTTCATGATCCTATTGCCACCAATGAACAAGCGGCCCTTATTTCTTACCTAGAAAAACATCTTCAGCCATTGTTTGATGAAGTTAATTTATATAGTGTTGACACCTTAATTGGATCTTCTGGTACTTTTGATACATTAAGTGATATTTATTGTGCGAAAAACGGAATAGAACGGGTATTAAATGCTACTGAGTTGCCTCTTACTACTATTGAATTCGAACAAATAGTAGATGATTTGATCCTGAAAAATAAAGAGGATAGACTTAAAATACCTGGCATGATCTCTTTACGAGTTGATATGATTGTAGTTGCTGTCATATTAGTTAGATTTATAATGCGAAAATTAGCCCTTCAAGGAATCAGGGTTTCTTCCTATGCTTTAAAAGAAGGCTTGCTTCTGTCCATGGTAGATCAGATTAATGAAGAAAATGATATTCTGAAAGGTTAGAAATTTAAAATCATGGATTCAAGACTTTAGAAATTAGATTTTCAGAATAATACCAATTTAGATATAAAACACCGTTTATCTTCCTTTTAATTTTTCGCTTTTTGCCTTGGCGATTCCACCTTCTTCAATAAAAAATTATATACAAAATCAAATGCGCTCTTTTATACCTAAATTGGTCTGAGTTCCAGTTTGTATTTGAGTAGTGAGAGAAATAATTCTTTATCTATAACACTTTATCAGTGTCTCTCCAAGAGGACACTGATGAATCATTTAAGCAAATTTATGTTGTCCGAATGGCGAGGTTTTTAAGATAGCCACTGAGCATGACTCATACATTCTGAAAGAATCACTAAAGAAGGAAGTTTACAAACAAGAGATTTATTCAGTTTCTATCTATAAATAGCCTTAAGCCTTAGCTAAAATTAACTCCGAAAACACCTTTACAAATTATTCTTCCTTTTGTTTTTTATTCCTTTTCTTAAACGTATGATTCCATACGTTATACCAAATGCTATTAAGATAAATGGCCAAATAGAAATTAGTACTACTATAAAGGAAAGTAATCCATTCCATCCAGTTTTAAATGCATTCCAAAGTTTAGAGAAAAAACTATCTTTTAGAATTTCATTCTCCCCAGTAGGAACCCACTGATAGAAAGACAATTGAATGGTACTGAAACCAATTTTCTTTTTTAAGTATCTCAATTTACCCTCCATTTTCTCAACTTCCACTCTTACATCGCTTATTTTCTTTTCTACTTCTAGAATGTCTTTAATCTCCGACGCTCTATCTAGCAATTTCAAGTAACGGGTTTCCAATACTTTCTTATTTTTAATCCGTGTTTCCAGGTCATAATATTGCTCTGTAACATCTTGTACTTGAGAATATTTCTTATCTATTTTTTTTACCACACCTACCATTGCCTGATACAAAGTATCATAATAAACCGCAGGTACTCTTATGGTCAATTCATAGTTAATCTTACCGTAAGTTCTATTTTGATTTTCATTTTCTATGTAAGCTCCAGAAGCAGATAGTAGGCCAGTAATGGTTTTATAGTCTTTCTTAATATCTATTGATTCAAATTCGAGGCCTCCATTTTTAATCAGTTTTTGAGTTATTTTATCTTCAACATCTCTTACTGAGGCTGGTTGTTGTGTATTTGGGATTTCTAGGATCTCTTCAAAATTATCTCCTGACGCAGAAACCAAATCACTCTCAAAATTTTCTACGTTACTTTTCTTACAGGAAAGAACTATGAATAAAAGCAGGAATATTATATAACTTTTCATTAATTTAACTTGTTTGCTTATAAATACAACCTTCCTTTTGAAAAAAGTCACATTTAATGATTTATGTTTTATATTCAAAACTCAAAAATAACAACAGGTAGTAATATAGTAGATTGTTTAATGATTACAGATTTTAAATTACTAATTTGATATTTTAATTTAGCTGTTAATTACTTACGCATTCTCTTTTTAATAGAAAAGTCGAGTAGGTAAGGGGAATTTCATCCCAAACCTCTCACAGCACTGGACGTGAAACTTTCGCTTCATCCAGCGCTTTCAAAGTTAGGTGTATTTCCTTTTACCTATTGTTGGAGGCACTAACGACCAATGGTCAAAAAGTCTCGGACTAGTCTTATAAACTGTCATCAACCATCGGATAGCCCTTCGTTTACCAGTACGTTTATTACTCATCCTCCATTCTATAAGCTTCTTATTCAACCAGAACCATAATCCTGTTGTTGTCCACTTATGGAATCTACAATAATAATTCATCCAGCCTTTTATCCTTGACCTTAAGGACTTGCACAAAGCCTGTATGTTACCCCTGAATTTACGAATGGAAAATCTCCTGATTTTCTCCCTGATGGCTCTCTTTGCTGACTCACTCATACATGCTGAGGTCAGTAAACGTAACCCATACCTTGTGGGACAATATCTAGGTGCGAAGCTATTTTTGGATTGAGCCTTTTCCCTGTTTTGATTGTCACGTCAATAGACAATCTTTGTCTCACCTTCATGAACCCTTAATTTACAGGACTTAAACCGCTTTACTACCTTATCCAATAGGTGCAAAGATTGTTTCTCACTTACGTAATGGATAATAATATCATCTGAACACCCCTCAAATCGAATTTTAGAGTAATATTTACTTACCCAATTTAACACCTTAAATCCGCAAGTATTTTGCCAAAATGGGCAAAATCTTTAGATACAATGTAGAATCATACATTCTTAGATAAATTACTTTCACTCAATTGAGTGAATAGCAATTGTGATGAAATGTATTCATAAACCTCCTATTAGATAATTTGAGCCTGAACTTAAAAATGTTCTGCAGATTTAAGGTAATATTTACCATGCGTTAAGAACACTCACCTTAGCGATGCTATGCTTGCGTTTTTTGTCTCAGCGAGGAACTGCTTTTTCAAAATCAATTTTACAAAAATATCTTATACGCCCCCATAAACATAAACTAGAACTAGTAACTAGAAGACTGTTAATTAGGGCTTACATCAAATTTCTAATGCATAATTTTCATATAACCTATCATCAGACATCTCATCCAAAATACGGGTAGGGATATCACCATTTTATTCATAGGATTTGACATGGCTATTAGTAACAAGCTAGCTCCTTTTTGTTACTTTGCCCAAGTATTGAAATGAAGGTGAA
Organism: uncultured Cyclobacteriaceae bacterium; assembly: GCA_937958005.1. GTDB lineage: Bacteria > Bacteroidota > Bacteroidia > Cytophagales > Cyclobacteriaceae > JANSWY01. The sequence continues at coordinate 36,906 of CALGOB010000149.1, read as the reverse complement.
ATGAAGGTGAAAATTAAGCAATCACAATCAGAGATGATAAAGTAAGAGCGGCGTACCAAACTAAAAAATAATAATGAACCAACCCCGACCCAAGGGTACGAGGTATCTATGGGCAATAATTTAATGATCGACTCAAGAGTCGGGGAATTAATATCCCTTAGGGATTAAACTACTAACTTGAAAACAAAAAAAACAGTAGTAGATCAAATAATTTTTTTTTTGCATTGACACTAGGTAAGACCAATTCTCAATGAATGCCCAAAAGCAGCGTTTTCAGATAGAAAAGCACATTCGATTATTTACCTGGATATCAATAATTATAAGTTATCTCCTTGCTGTAGGGCTGTATTCTATTTTTTAGAAGCTATCAAACCATTTGGATTTTCTACCCCACGAAATTATCTAGCTAGTTTTGGGTAGCAGATTTCATTGGCCATATTGTTACAGGCTACTTAATTATCATAAAAGTGTAAAACACCTAAAAGCTAAGGAGGTAAAAATTGCTATATCTGTACTAATCCATCAGTTGTTAATCAACTTGATTTAACCCGAATGATGCATTAGGCTTTTAAGAGAAAATCATAAATGGCTGTTAGATAGCTGCTTAAATTCTGATTTGCAACGCAGACATAGTCTCCCTTATGGTGAGTAGGAAATTAGGGTTTAAGTGGCTAAATGGCTGTTAGTTATGGTTTGCATCAAATTTCTATTGCATCATTCGGGTTTAAAGTTTGGAAGAAGTCATATTTAGTAATTCGAAGAGGATATTTTAAGATTATTGCATAACGGGAGTTAACCAAAAGTCATAATATTTTTTTACTAAGAGCTGAGGCGTTATTTTCGCTTAAAATTTCACTCATACTAGATGAATAGATATACATTGGAAAGCTTAAAAAGCTTTACAAAAGATGTCCTAATGGCCATGGGTAGCTCTGAGGAATCTGCTACACTAGCGGCTAAGGTATTGTTATCAGCTGATATTAGAGGGATTGATTCCCATGGGGTAGCTCGTCTTTCAGGCTATGTACGCCTTTGGGAAGCTGGTAGAATAAACGCCACCCCTATCCTAAAGATTATTCACGAAACACCTACAACGGCTGTTATAGATGGAGATGGGGGTCTTGGACTTGTTGTAGCCCCTTATGCCATGCAAGTAGCCATGGAAAAAGCTGAGACATATGGTACTGGTTGGGTCTCAGTTAAAAATTCAAATCATTATGGCATTGCAGGATACCATGCAATGCTCCCACTGGAAAAAGACATGATTGGGATGAGTATGACCAATGCAAGCCCATTAGTTGCACCCACTTTTTCAAAAAGTAGGATGCTTGGAACTAATCCTATATCAGTGGCTATACCAGCCAAAACGGAGCCTGCTTTTGTTGCTGATATGGCCACTACCACTACAGCCAACGGAAAACTTGAAGTTCTACAAAGAAAAGAAGAAGATGCCCCTAATGGCTGGATCCAAGATAAGGATGGGAAGCCTACGCAAAATGCATATGGGGTAAAAGAAGGAGGCGCTTTACTTCCATTAGGGGGAAATAGAGTACAAGGTTCTCATAAAGGTTACGCGCTATCCTCCATTGTTGACATTTTTTCGGCTGTATTATCTGGAGCTAATTATGGTCCTTGGGTTCCACCTTTTGTTAGCTTTCTATCTCCACCGGAGAACCCTGTGGGTGAAGGAATAGGTCACTTTTTAGGGGCAATGCGTGTAGATGCTTTTAGGCCTAAAGAAGATTTCCTCAATCATATGGATAATTGGATTAAAACATTTAGGAGTGCAGAAACAGTAGATGGAGAAGAAAAAGTTTTAATACCCGGAGATCCAGAACGTGAAATGGAAACGATCAGGACAAAAAATGGAATCCCATTATTAAGTCCCGTAGAAAATGATTTAAAAGGCTTAGCTGAAAAGTTCTCTATTAATTTTCCTACACATATAATTTAAAAATTACTGATATGTCTATTGATTTATTAAAAGCAACTCGAAAAAACTCAGTCAAAGTAATAGATGCTTTTTCTGAGCAACAACTCTTCAAAATACCAGACAATTTCAACAATCATTTATTTTGGAATTTTGCCCATTGTGTTGTCACACAACAAATCTTATGCTACAAACTTTCTGGGTTGACTCCAAAAATAGAAGGGAGCTTAATTGACCTTTACAGAAAAGGATCTTCACCTAGTTCTGTAAATGATCTTTCGCATATTAGATTGTTTAAAGAACTTGCTTCTACTACAATTGACCAATTAAATGAAGACTATCAAAACGGTCTTTTTCAATCTTTCAAACCTTACGAAACTAGTTATGGTGTTACCTTAAAAAGTATTGATAACGCTATCGCCTTTAACAATATACATGAGGCAATGCATTTAGGTCAAATGAAATCTATAGCTATGCTAATAAAATAATTACCTAAATGGTGATGCCGTAATACCAGCTCTAAAGATCAAAGGGCTGGGATACGGTGAGTTACCTTGTACATGTGCGACATTGTACAAAGCAATGGCTGTTATAGCCGCCCTATTTCCTACAGGGATTGAATAACCTCCCCCCACAAAATAACTATTAAACCCTTCCCTTACTGATTCTTGACCTTGGTTGGCAAGGAATTCAAAGTTTAAATATTCATATTCTGTATAAGCAAAGAATTCCTCTGTAAAGTTATATCTACCAAAAAGTCTAGCACCATAATTAGTAAATCTCAAATCCACATTTCGAAACGAGTTAATTTGATAAGTCCCCCCTATTCCAGCAGAGAAATTGTTAGAAACTTGATAACCAACAATCGGAGACACAGAAAAAGAAGAAAAGACATTATTTACACTAAAACCTAAGCCCCCTCCTGTAAATACTCGATCTTTAAAAGAATCTCCCTCTTCTACTGCCAACTGTGCTTGAAGCCCGAAAGGCAAAGCAAAACAAATTCCTAACGCAATTGCTAAACTCTTAATAATCATAACCTATTATTCTTCAGTAACAATAAAAACTTCTTCAGATGGCTTCTTCATCAGATATTTTTCTCTAGCGAATTTTTCTAAGAGTTTTTCATTGTTTAATAAAGCTTCTCTATCGCTATTTACTTCTTCTATCTTTTCCTCATAGAATGCTTTCTTATTTTCCAATTCAGCAAGTTTCAATTTCAATTTAAGAACAGAAACCACATCGGTAGAATTAACAAAGAACATCCATATTACAAATAGAACAGAGGTAAGGAAAAAAAAGTTTTTAAAAATTGGCGGAAATTTCTTGGGAAGTTCGAACATCATAGAAAAAAGTCTTATTTATACAAAGATAAAAAAAAGTCCTGACACATGGGCATCAGGACTTTTTAAGATAATCGATCAAGTCTATTTAGAAGGATAAACTGCTGTTTCTCCCAGTTGTTCTTCAATCCTTAATAACTGATTATATTTAGCCATTCTATCTGACCTAGATGCAGATCCAGTTTTAATTTGACCGGCATTTGTTGCCACTGCGATATCAGCAATTGTTGCATCTTCAGTCTCACCAGATCTATGTGAAATCACTGCGGTAAACCCTGCTTTATGAGCCATTTCGATAGCATCTAAAGTTTCAGATAATGTACCGATTTGATTTACCTTGATCAAAATGGAATTTGCTGATTTTTCAGCTATTCCACGAGCTAAAAATTTAACATTAGTGACAAATAAATCATCCCCAACTATCTGGCACTTATCGCCAATCTTGGCAGTTAGCATATTCCAAGCTTCCCAATCATTCTCACCACAACCATCTTCAATTGAATCAATAGGGTATTTATCTATAAGCTCAGCAAGGTAATTAACTTGCTCTTCACGAGTTCTAACCTTACCATTCTTCCCTTCAAACTTAGCATAATTATACTTACCATCTTCATAAAACTCTGAGGCAGCACAGTCTAAAGCAATAGTAATATCAGTCCCAGCTTTATATCCCGCTTTTTCAATTGCCTGCAAAACACTTTCTAAAGCTTCTTCAGTTCCTCCAGTGAAATTAGGTGCAAAACCTCCTTCATCTCCTACTGCAGTACTTAAACCTTTAGCTTTAATAATGCTTTTTAAGTTATGAAATATTTCTGAGCCCATTTTTAAGGCCTCGGTAAATGAAGAAGCGCCAACTGGTCGAATCATGAACTCTTGAAAAGCGATAGTTGCATCAGAATGTGAGCCACCATTGATAATATTCATCATTGGGACAGGTAATTTATACGCATTAACACCTCCTATATATTTATATAAAGGCAATTCCTGTTCTGCAGCGGCAGCTTTAGCAACAGCTAAAGAAACACCTAAAATAGCATTAGCCCCTAATTTACTTTTGTTATCAGTTCCGTCTAACTCAATCATTATTTTATCAAGTAAGCGCTGTTCTGATACAGGAAATCCTATTAATTCAGGAGCAATTGTATCATTGACATTATTAACTGCCTGAGTAACCCCTTTACCCATGTAATGCTTTTTGTCATTATCACGTAACTCTACTGCCTCATTCTCACCGGTAGATGCACCAGAAGGAACCGCAGCCCTTCCAAGTATTCCATTTTCTGTAATAACATCTACTTCTATAGTTGGATTACCACGAGAATCGAAAATTTGACGTGCATAAATACTCTCAATTAAGCTCATTTTATAAACTTTTAATTATTAATTAGTTGTAAAAATTCATCGAATAAATATCTTGAATCATGAGGCCCTGGTGAGGATTCAGGATGATATTGGACACTAAATGCCGGCTTTCCAACCACTTTCAATCCTTCAACAGTTTCATCATTCAAATTTACATGGGTTAATGTAACTTTATTTGAATCTTTTACACTCTCCATCTCCACAGTAAAACCATGGTTTTGACTGGTTACTTCACTTTTACCAGAAACAAGGTTCTTAACAGGATGATTAATACCTCTATGGCCATGGTGCATCTTATAAGTTTTTATATCACAGGCTCTTGCCAAAATCTGATGACCTAAACAAATACCGAACAAAGGTTTTCCTGCTGATAAAACTTCCTTAACAGTATCTACCGCATAATCCATAGCAGCTGGATCACCAGGGCCATTTGAAATAAAAAATCCATCAGGATCCCAATCATTCATTTCAGTAAAGCTTGATTTAGCAGGAAAAACTTTGCATACAGCACCTCTATCTGTGAAGTTAGAAAGAATAGAACGTTTCACTCCTAAATCAAGAACGGCAATCTTTAAACCCTTAGACTCTTCATTTAATAAATAGGGTTCACTTGTAGTTACTTTAGAGGATAGCTCCAAAGATTCCATAGAAGGAATTTTTGCTAATTGACCTTTGAGTAAGTTAATATCTAATATTTCTGAAGAAATAATAGCATTCATTGCTCCTTTATCTCTGATGTGCCTGACAATTTTCCTAGTATCTAAATCAGTTATTCCTACGGTGTTATTCCTCTCCAAATAAGATTGAAGACTTTCATCCGCAGTAGATCTACTATGATGAGTGGAAAAACTATTAACAACCAATCCTGTAATTTTAGGAGAATCAGACTCTTGCTCCAGATTCTTAGCTCCATAATTACCTATATGAGAGGTAGTATTAACAATAATTTGTCCAAAATATGATGGGTCAGTATATATTTCCTGATACCCAGTCATGCCTGTATTGAAACAAATTTCGCCACCAGAAGTACCTATTTTTCCGATAGCTTTGCCTTGAAATGAAGTTCCATCTTCTAATAACAAGACTGCAGGTTCTAAAGTATTGTATTTCATATTAATAATGCTTGACAAAATTAACAATTAATGTGATATGACAAGTAAAAGCATAAAAAAAGGGATTGAATAAATATTCAATCCCTCTCCATATTGTTTAATATGACATCTATTCAGATTTAGTATCTTCATTAGTGTCATTCGAAGGTTCTTCTTTAGAAGCTTCTTCTTTATTTTCAGCATCTTTGGTAGCCACATCAGTAGCTTCAACTGCTGCATCTGTAGTCTTCTTAGATCCTCTTCTACTTCTTCTAGTCTTAGTAGGAGCCTCGACTTTCTCCTCAGTCAATAAGAATGCATTGAAATCTACAAGTTCCATCATACACATTTCAGCATTATCACCTAATCTAAAACCTGTTTTAATAATTCTTGTATATCCACCTGGTCTATTACCAACCTTATCAACTACTTCCCCAAAAAGTGTTTTTACCGATTCCTTATTTTGTAAATAAGAAAATACAGTTCTTCTTGAATGAGTAGAGTCATCCTTTGCTCTTGTAATTAAAGGCTCTACAAACTTTCTAAGCTCTTTGGCTTTAGCAAGCGTAGTATTGATCCTCTTATTAAGTATTAGTGAAGACGCCATATTAGACAACATTGCCTTTCTATGCGGAGCAGTTCTTCCTAAATGATTAAATTTCTTACCGTGTCTCATTATCTTAGTCTTCCTCTAATTTGTACTTAGACAAATCCATTCCAAAAGTTAAATTCTTATCAGCTACTAATTGTTCTAATTCAGCTAAAGATTTTTTACCAAAATTTCTGAATTTCATCATATCAGAAATCTCTAATCTAACTAAATCACCAAGTGTCTTAACATCAGCAGCCTTTAAACAATTATAAGCTCTTACAGAAAGGTCTAGATCATTTAATTGAGTCTTAAGAAGCTTCCTCATATGAAGTAATTCTTCATCTACAGCTTCAGGTTCACCTTTATCATGTGTATCTAGGATCATGGTTTGATCAGAGAATAACATAAAATGTTGAATCAATATATTAGCTGCACCTTTCAAAGCATTTTCAGGATGAATAGATCCATCTGTCTCTATATCTACAATTAACTGTTCGTAATCAGTTTTTTGCTCAACCCTTGTATTTTCTATTGAATATTTAACATTCTTAATAGGTGTAAAGATTGAATCGACAGGTATATAACCAAATATCTGATCAGAAGGTCTATTTTCCTCAGCAGTTACATATCCTCTACCCTTTTCAACAGTTAATTCAATTTCAAACTGTGCTGAAGTATCCAAATTGCATATTACATGCTCAGGATTTAATATTTCAAACGAAGTTGTAACATCTCCAATATCTCCAGCAGTAAAATGTTTCTTGTTAGAAATGCTGACTGTAATTTTATTATCAATTAAGTCAGTAATTTTCTTAAAACGAACCATTTTTAAATTAAGAATAATCTCAGAAACATCCTCTAAAACACCCTCAATAGTTGAAAACTCGTGTAACACACCTGGAACTTTAATTCCAGTAATAGCATATCCTTCTAATGAAGATAGAAGTATACGCCTCAATGCATTACCAATGGTAACCCCATAGCCCTTTTCCAAAGGCTTAAAGGTAAACAGTCCATGGAAATCATCTGCTTTTTCCATCACTACCTTCTCGGGCATTTGAAATGCAAGTATTGACATAGTTTGTGTATTTTTAATTAAAGAATTATTTAGAGTAAAGTTCAACTATTAGTTGTTCTTTGATATTCTCCGGTATTTCATCTCTAGCTGGAGCATTTAAATACTTCCCACTTAGTTCTGTATTATCCCACTCTAACCAGGAAAATTTATTAATCGCTCTACCAGCGACACTGTTACTAATCACCTCAAGAGACTTTGATTTCTCTCTTACAGTAATTACATCTCCATTAGATAGGTGATATGATGGGATATTTACAATACCACCATTAACTGTTATATGTTTATGTAATACAAGTTGACGAGCTGCTCTCCTTGTAGGAGCAATCCCTAACCTATAAACAGTATTATCCAATCTAGCTTCAAGTAATTGTAATAGTACTTCACCAGTAATACCACTTTTTCTAGAAGCTTTGTCAAAAGCATTAGCAAATTGTCTTTCTAATACACCATAAGTATATTTAGCTTTTTGCTTTTCTGCTAGTTGAACAGCATATTCAGACTGTTTTCTTCTTCTTCCTCTGCCGTGCTGACCAGGAGGATAACTTTTCTTTTGTAAAGCTTTACTTGCACCAAAAATTGGGTCATTAAACTTTCTTGCAATTTTAGCCTTGGGACCTGTATATCTTGCCATTTCTTAGTAATTCTTGATATTAAACCCTTCTTCTTTTAGGAGGACGACATCCATTATGTGGTAATGGAGTAACATCCTTAATCAAAGTAACCTCTATTCCAGTATTTTGGATAGTTCTGATCGCAGACTCACGTCCTGCCCCAGGTCCTTTTACAAACACTTCAACTTTCCTTAAACCCAGATCATATGCTGCCTTTGCACAATTGTCAGCGGCAACTTGAGCTGCGTAAGGGGTATTTTTCTTTGAACCTTTAAAGCCCATTTTTCCAGCAGAAGCCCAAGAAATAACTTGTCCCTGCGTATTAGTCATAGATATGATGATATTATTAAAAGAAGCTCTAATATGCGCCTGACCAACTGGTTCAACTATAACGACCTTCTTTTTAGCTTTATCTTTCCTTTTCTGTGCCATTATCTATTATTTAGTAGCCTTCTTCTTATTCGCAACAGTTTTTCTCTTACCTTTTCTGGTTCTAGCATTATTCTTAGTCTTTTGTCCCCTTACAGGTAGACCTTTTCTATGTCTTAAACCACGGTAACATCCAATATCTAAAAGCCTCTTAATATTAAGCTGTACTTCAGACTTGAGAACACCCTCAACCTTATAAGTTTCACTGATGATAGTTCTGATGGTGTTTGATTCTTCATCATTCCACTCACCAACCTTTTTACTTCTATCAACACCAGCTTTATCTAAAATCTTTTGAGCTGTGTTTTTGCCAATACCATATATATAGGTTAAACCAATTTCACCTCTTTTATTATCTGGTATATCAACGCCGGATACTCTAGCCATAATTAACCTTGCCTTTGTTTAAATTTTGGATTTTTTTTGTTGATCACATAAACCTTTCCGTTCCTTCGGATGACTTTGCAATCATTACTTCTCTTTTTTACTGATGCCTTTACTTTCATGACACTATTTATATCTATAAACAATTCTACCTTTGGTTAAATCATAAGGGCTCATTTCTAACTTAACCCTATCTCCTGGTAGAATCTTAATGTAATTCATTCTCATTTTACCGGAGATATGCGCAACAACCTGATGTCCATTCTCAAGTTCTACTCTAAACATAGCATTTGACAATGCTTCTACAATAGTTCCGTCTTGCTCTATCGATGATTGTTTTGCCATTATGCTACTGCTACATTTTGAGATCTACCCTTAATTTTACCACTTTTCATCATACCGTCATAATGACGTATAATCAAATAACTTTCTATTTGTTGAAGTGTATCTAATATTACTCCAACCATAATTAACAAAGAAGTACCTCCATAAAATTGAGCAAAATCCTGACTTATCCCTGCTAGCATTGCAAAAGCTGGTAAAATAGCAACAATCGCTAAGAAGAAGGACCCAGGTAACGTAATCTTTGTTAAAATATTATCAATAAATTCTGAAGTTTGTTTCCCAGGCTTAACACCAGGTACGAAACTTCCGTTTCTTTTCATATCATCAGCTATTTGATTAGGGTTAATGGTAATAGCTGTATAGAAGAAGGTAAACACTATAATTAATATAGCGAATAATAAATTGTACTGCCAAGCTCCTGGGTTGCTAAAAGTCTGTCCTATAAAAAGAGCAGCCTCACTAGAATCACTCCAAATACCTGCAATTAATGCTGGGATAAACATTAATGACTGAGCAAAAATAATTGGCATTACTCCAGATGAATTAACCTTCAAAGGAATATATTGTCTGGAGCCACCTTGAATCTTGTTTCCTACTACACTCTTTGCATACTGAACAGGAACCCTTCGTACAGCCTGTACTAACATAACTACCACCATAACTATAAAGAACAAAGCCACAATTTCCAACAAATAAATTAGAAGTAGGTTATTAGCATTTCTACTTACAGCTTCTTGAACTATACTTCCCGGGAAACGAGAAATTATACCAATCATTATTAGCATTGAAATTCCATTTCCAATCCCTTTGTCAGTAATCTTCTCACCTAACCACATACAAAACACAGTACCTGATGTAAGAATAATCATAGAGGAAGCTTGAAATAAAAATTTATTTCCTAATATAATCGCTTCTTGAGGAACTGCTTGGGTTAAATATCCTACAGATTGAGCCAGACAAATAATAATTGTTAAAACTCTTGTAATCTGAGTAATTCGTTTTCTACCACTATCGCCTTCTTTTTGTAACTTCTGAAAATAAGGTACAGCAACGGTCAACAGTTGAAGTACAATAGAAGCTGAGATATAAGGCATAATACCTAGACCAAAGATAGAAGCATTATTAAAGGCTCCACCTAAAAAGGTATCAATATATCCCAAAATGCCTGTTGTTTCTCCTTTTAAAGATTCAAGAATAACAGGATCTATGCCAGGTAAAACAATAAAAGATCCTAATCTGAATATAATCAGAAATCCAAGTGTATTTAAAATACGAACCCTTAAATCCTCTATTGAAAAAATATTCTTTATTGTGGTAAAAAACTTTTTCATGTTCTATAAATTTATAGCTTCTCCTCCAGCCTTCTCAATAGCAGCTTTTGCACTATTAGAAAATTGATGTGCAGAAATTTTAACTGATGATTTAATTTCACCACGTCCTAAAACTTTTACTACATCTTTTTTTCCAGCTAATCCATTTTCTCTTAAAATATCTATTGTTACCTCTGTAAGAGATAATTTGTCAGATAAAGCCTGAATAGTATCAAGATTAATAGGCGTCGTTTCAACTCTATTCGGACTTGTAAATCCAAATTTAGGAACCCTACGTTGAAGTGGCATTTGTCCACCTTCAAAACCTAGTTTTCTGCTATAACCTGATCTTGACTTAGCACCCTTATGCCCTCTAGTAGAAGTACCACCTCTTCCTGAGCCTTGACCTCTACCAATTCTTTTTCCAGATTTAACTGATCCAGAAGCAGGTTTTAATGTATTAAGCTTCATATTATATTTCTTTTACAGATACCAAATGACTAACAGTATTAATCATACCTGATATTTGAGGATTCAATTCTTTTTCAACAGTTTTATTAATTCTGCCTAATCCTAAAGCCTTTATAGTTAACTTTTGATTTTTAGGTCTCTTAATAATACTTCTTGTTTGTGTAATCTGAACTTTAGCCATCTCTAATTAACCGTTAAATACTTTGTTCAATGAAACACCTCTTTGTTGGGCTACAGAGTAAGCATCTCTCATATTGGCCAATGCATCAAAAGTAGCCTTTACAACATTGTGTGGATTAGAAGAACCTTTAGATTTCGCCAGTACATCATGTACACCTGCACTTTCTAAGACAGCTCTCATAGCACCACCAGCAATAACTCCTGTACCAGTAGAAGCAGGTTTTAACAATACATAACCACCTCCATACTTACCTAACGATTCATGCGGTACAGTCCCTTTATAAACAGGAACTCTCACTAGGTTTTTCTTGGCATCGTCAACACCTTTTGTAATAGCATCTGTTACTTCATTTGCTTTACCTAATCCATAACCAACAATACCTTTTCCGTCACCCACTACTACAATTGCAGAAAAACTAAATCTTCTACCGCCTTTAACAACTTTGGCAACACGTTTGATAGCTACAACCTTTTCTTTAAGGTCAATTTCGCTAGCTTTTATCAATTTTACACTATTCTGAGACATAATATTTAAAATTGTAAACCTCCCTCTCTGGCACCTTCAGCTAAAGATTTAATTTTACCATGATAAGGATATCCTCCTCTGTCAAAAACAACAGTTTCTAATCCCTTACCTTTTAATTTTTCAGCTATTTTAGCACCAACTGCCTTAGCAACAGTAACATTCACTTTACCACCTTCACCTATATCTTTAGACGAACTAAACGCTAAGGTATTTCCGGTAGTATCATCAATTGCCTGCACGTAAATACCTTTATTGCTTTTAAAAACAGCCAATCTAGGCCTACTAGCAGTACCCGATATTTTTCTTCTAATACCAAGTTTAATTCTTAATCTTTTACTTTCTTTTGTAATCGGCATAATAATATTATTTAGCAGCAGTTTTACCAGCTTTTCTTCTAATAACCTCACCAACAAACCTAATACCTTTCCCTTTATAAGGTTCAACCTTTCTAAGTGAACGTATTTTTGCAGCTACTTGCCCTATTAATTGCTTATCATTACTTTCAAGTGTAACAATAGGGTTTTTTCCTTTTTGAGTCTCAGCAGCCACCTTAACTTGTTCTGGTACCGCTAAATAAATATTATGTGAGTAACCAAGGTTTAATTCAAGTACATTTCCTTGAACAGCAGCCTTGTAACCGACACCTACTAATTCTAATTGTTTCTTATAACCATCTGCTACACCTACTATCATATTAGCAATTAAAGATCTATAAAGGCCATGTAAGGCTTTGTGTCTTTTTTGCTCTGTAGGTCTTTCTACTGTCACTACATTATCTTCTAACTTCACATTGAAGTCAGGATCTATTATTTGTTCTAAAGATCCCTTAGGTCCTTTAGATTTAATAGTAGACCCTACGATCTCTACAGTAACACCTGCAGGTAAATTTATTGGCGCTTTTCCTATTCTTGACATCTTTTAGCTAATTTTAATAAACGTAACAGAGAACTTCACCACCAATATTATTTACTCTCGCCTCTTTATCTGTCAAAACTCCTTGTGAAGTTGACAAGATAGCAATACCTAAACCATTAAGAACCCTAGGTAAATCAGAAGCAGGTGAATACTTCCTTAAACCTGGCTTACTAACTCTTTCTAGTTTGATAATGGCCGACTGCTTAGTAACATTATTATATTTTAAAGCTATTTTAATATTACCTTGAACAGCACTATCCTCAAACTTATAACTTCTTATAAAGCCTTTATCATAAAGAACCTTAGTAATCTCTTTCTTAATGTTAGATGCCGGTATATCAACAACCTTATGCTTTGACTTAATAGCATTTCTAAGCCTTGTTAAATAATCTGCGATTGGATCTGTCATCTTATATAAATTAAACCCTGTCAAATAACAGGGGTGCAAAAATAAGTATAAATATTTTAATAAGAAAATAAGTTGTTAAAAACTACCAAGAAGCTTTTGTTACACCTGGTATTTTACCATCAGAAGCCATTTCTCTAAATGTTACTCTAGATACACCAAACTTCCTCATATAACCTTTAGGTCTTCCAGTCAATTTACACCTGTTGTGTAACCGAACTTTAGACGAATTACGAGGTAACTTATCTAATGCATCGTAATCTCCAGCTTCCTTTAGAGCAGCTCTCTTTGCCTCGAACTTAGCAACAAGTCTTTCTCTCTTTCTTTCTCTTGCTTTAAGTGATTCTCTAGCCATATCTAATTCTTTTTAGCAAATGGTAATCCAAATGCCTTTAGTAATTCAAAACTTTCTTCATCGGTTTTAGCAGTAGTAACAAATGTAATATCCATACCAGTAATTTTATTTACTTTGTCTATGCTAATTTCAGGGAAAATAATCTGCTCTTTTACACCTAAAGTATAATTCCCACGACCATCAAACCCTTTATCCTTTATCCCTCTGAAGTCTCTAACACGTGGTAAAGCCACAGTCATTAATCTATCAAGGAATTCATACATCTTATCACCTCTTAGAGTAACTCTTGCGCCAATTGGCATTCCTTCTCTAAGTTTAAAATTAGATATTGAATTTTTAGCTTTAGTAGGAACAGCCTTCTGACCACTAATCGTTGTTAATTCTTCAACACCAACATCTACTAATTTCTTATCCGCAACTGCAGCACCTATTCCTTTATTAATACTAATTTTAGTTAATTTAGGAACTTGCATTACTGAAGTGTACTGAAAATGCTCTTTCAAAGAAGAAACAATTTCATTGCGATACTTATCTTTTAATCTAGGATTAGCCATCTTAAATAAATTCTCCAGTTTTCTTAGAATACCTTTGAAGCACTCCTTTATCATTTAATTTTCTTCCTATTCTTGTAGGTTCTCCGTTTGCAGGATCAATGAGCATTAAATTGCTAATATGAATTGCTGCCTCAGTTTTATTGATCCCACCTTCTGGGTTAGCTGCAGTAGGCTTAACATGTTTCGTCACAATATTAACACCCTTAACAATTGCTCTATCCTTAGCTACAAGTACCTCAAGAACTTCGCCTGTCTTACCATTTGAGTTACCACTAATAACCTTAACAGTATCTCCCTTTTTGATATGTAATTTCTTAGACATTATTAACTAGTTTAAAGTACTTCAGGAGCTAAAGAAACAATCTTCATAAATTGACGCTCTCTTAATTCTCTTGCAACAGGGCCAAATATACGAGTCCCTCTCGGCTCATCATTATTATTCAAAAGAACAGCAGCATTATCTTCAAATCTAATGTAAGAACCGTCTTTTCTTCTCAATTCTTTCTTAGTTCGTACAATGACCGCCTTTGATACAGTTCCTTTCTTGACACTACTGGAAGAAATTGCTGATTTCACAGACACGACAATTTTGTCGCCTACTGATGCATATCTCTTACCTGTCCCGCCAAGAACTCTGATACATAATACTTCTTTAGCACCACTATTATCAGCTACATTCAATCTAGATTCCTGCTGTATCATCTTACTTAGCTCTTTCTATTATTTCTACTAATCTCCACCTTTTATTCTTACTTAAAGGCCGAGTTTCCATAATCCTTACAGTATCACCAATTCCACAATCATTATTCTCATCATGAACTGTGAATTTCTTAGTTTTAGCGATGAACTTACCATAGATTGGATGCTTCATTTTTCTTTGAACAGTAACAGTAATAGACTTTTGCATCTTATTACTTACTACCTGTCCAACTCTTTCTTTTCTTAAATTTCTTTCCATATCCGTACTATTTGGTCAGCTCTTTTGCCCTAATTTCCGTTAAAATTCTTGCGATCCCTCTTCTAGAATGTTTGATATTACTTGGGTTTTCAACCGGTGTAATAGCATGCGCAAATTTCATTTTTTGTAAGTTACTTCTTTCCTCTGATAATTTGGATTGTAACTCTTCTAAGGTTAAAGATCTTAATTCAGAATTATTCATAATCTATCCTTGATAATCTCTTCTAACAACAAATTTAGTTCTTATAGGTAATTTTTGAGCTGCTAATCTTAACGACTCTCTACCTAGTTCAATTGGTACACCAGATGATTCGAATAGAATAGTACCAGGTCTAACAGTAGCTACCCAATACTCAGGAGCTCCTTTACCTTTACCCATCCTTACTTCAGCTGGTTTCTTAGTTATTGGCTTATCTGGAAAAATTCTTATCCAAACTTGACCTTCTCTTTTCATCGCACGTGTCATCGCGATTCTAGCTGCTTCTATTTGCCTGCTGGTTATCCACCCAGGCTCAAGCGCTTTTATTGCAAAAGATCCGAAATTAATTGTATGGCCTCTTTGAGCTATACCTTTAACTCTACCCTTTTGCGCTTTTCTAAATTTTGTTCTCTTTGGCTGTAACATTGAATTAAGCTTAAAATTACCTCGTTACCTTCTTTTTCTTTTTGATGCATCTCCTCCTGGGTTTCTTCTTCTTCTAGAACCACCAGATGAATCATTATTGATACCTACGTTTGGAGATAAATCTCGTTTACCAAAAACCTCTCCCTTAAATATCCATACTTTGATACCAATCTTACCGTAAACCGTATCTGCTTCAGAAACAGCATAATCAATATCCGCTCTTAATGTATGTAGAGGAATACGACCATCTTTATATTGTTCTGAACGTGCCATTTCAGCACCGCCTAATCTACCGGAAACTTTGATCTTTATTCCTTGAGCACCCACTCTTACAGCAGAAGCAATGGCTTGTTTCATCGCTCTTCTATAAGAAATTCTAGCCTTTAATTGCTGAGCGATTGACTCACCAACTAACTTAGAATCCAGTTCAGGTCTCTTAATCTCAAAAATATTAATTTGAAGATCTTTACCTGTTAACTTCTTAAGCTCTTCCTTAATTTTATCAACTTCAGCACCGCCTTTACCTATAACTACTCCTGGTCTAGCAGTATGAATAGTTAAGGTAATTCTCTTAAGAGTTCTTTCGATGATAATTTTCGAAATTCCTCCTTTAGGTATCCTTGCAAAAATATAATTTCTTATTTTGTGATCTTCAACTAGCTTATCAGGAAATGTTTTACCACCGTACCAGTTGGAATCCCAACCTTTAACTATTCCCAATCTAAACGCTGTAGGATTAACTTTCTGCCCCATGGTTATAAATCGTTTTGTGAGTTAAGTTCAGCTTCAGAACCTGCATTATTACTGATAATAATGCTCACGTGATTAGATCTTTTTCTAATTCTATGTGCTCTACCTTGAGGTGCAGGTCTTAATCTTTTTAATATTTTTCCACTATCCACTTGAATTTCTCTAATATAAAGATCCGCTTCTTCAATTTTCGTATCTTCATTTTTAGCTTGCCAATTAGAGACAGCAGATAAAAGTAACTTCTCCAATTTTAATGAACTATGCTTCGAGTCAAACTTCAAAATATTTAAAGCATAATTCACTCTTTGCCCTCTGATCATATCAGCAACAATTCTCATCTTTCGAGGAGAGGTAGGTACATTCTTGATAGATGCATTAGCATCACCTTGAGCTCCTGAATTGTTAGCCTTAAATTTCTTGGCTTCTTCTTTCTGAAGTCTGATCTTAACAGATTTTTTAACCTTCCTATTTTCTACAGCTTCCATTGAAATTACCTTTTACCTTTATCTTTCTTAGCAATATGACCTCTAAAGTTTCTTGTAGGTGAAAATTCACCTAACTTATGGCCTACCATATTTTCCGTGACGAAAACAGGTATAAACTTGTTACCATTATGAACAGCAAATGTATGTCCTACAAAATCTGGTGAAATCATTGATCTTCTTGACCAAGTTTTAATAACAGACTTCTTACCACTTTCGTTTAACGCATCGACTTTTCTTTCTACTCTAAAGTCGATATATGGTCCCTTTTTTAAAGATCTTCCCATTATTTCCTCTTGCTAATTATCATTTTATTAGAATATTTCTTAGGTGCTCTAGTTTTCTTACCTTTAGAGTAAAGCCCAGTTCGAGATCTTGGATGACCCCCTGATGACTTACCTTCACCACCTCCCATTGGGTGATCGACAGGGTTCATTGCAACACCTCTTACTCTAGGTCTTCTGCCCATCCATCTATTTCTACCAGCTTTTCCTAGACGTACATTCATATGATCTGAATTAGATACAGATCCTATAGTAGCAGTACAAACAGCCAATACTAGTCTCATTTCGCCAGAAGGTAACTTTAAAGTGGCATACTTCCCTTCCTTAGCAACTAATTGTGCATAGGTTCCAGCACTTCTAGCCATTGCACCACCTTTGCCTGGCTTCAATTCAATATTATGAATGATAGTACCTAAAGGAATCTCAGCTAGTGGTAAACAATTACCTACTTCAGGTGCTACGCCTTTACCTGATAAAATAACCGAATCAACAGCCAAATTATCTGGTGCTAAAATATAAGATTTTTCTCCATCAGCGTAGTATAGCAAAGCTATTCTCGCAGTTCTTTTTGGATCATATTCTATTGATTTCACAGTAGCAGGCACATTGTGTTTGTTACGCTTGAAATCTACTATTCTATACTTTTGTTTATGTCCACCTCCTACATTTCGTATAGTCATTCTACCAGAGTTATTTCTTCCCCCAGTTCTTTTTGAAGACTTTGTAAGAGACTTTTCAGGAGTTCCCTTTGTAATGTTATCAAAAACAGGAGCAGTTCTATATCTCTGTCCAGGTGTAGTCGGTCTTAATTTCTTAACAGCCATCTTATCTTACTTTAAACTGCACTGTAAAAATCTATAATATCTCCATCAGCTACTTTAACAATAGCCTTCTTGTATGCGGAAGTACTTCCTTCAATAGCACCAGACTTAGTATATCTAGATTTAGATTTACCAGGATAAACCATTGTGTTTACTCTTTGAACAGTAACTCCGTACGCTTTTTCAACTGCGTTTTTAATTTCCACCTTGTTGGCGTCTTTAGCCACAACAAAACCGTACTGACCAGCTTCATTAAAAGCAGATACTTTTTCAGTTACGATGGGCTTGATTAAAATGCTCATTTTCCTAATTGGTTATTTAATTTAGCTAATGAATTCTCACTAAAGATTAAATGATCTGCATTTAAGATATCATAAGTACTTAAGTCATCAACAACAGTTACTTTAGTACCTTTTAAATTCCTGCTACTTAAATAAACATTCTTCTCAAGTTCAGTAGTTACATAAAGAGATTTCTTACCTATTGCATCAAATGCTTGTAAAAAAGAAATATAATCTTTTGTTTTAGCAGCATCAAAAGAAAAATCTTCAACTACTTTAATCGCTTCTTCTTTTGATTTATAACTCAGAGCAGAAACCCTAGCTACTTGTTTCAATTTTTTATTCAACTTAAAGGAATAAGATCTTGGTCTTGGCCCAAAAACTCTACCACCACCTCTAAAAACAGGAGATTTTATACTCCCTGCCCTTGCAGTACCAGTACCTTTTTGCTTCTTTATTTTCTTAGTAGAACCAGTTATATCAGCTCTTTCTTTTGACTTATGAGTTCCCTGTCTTTGATTAGCAAGAAACTGCTTAACATCAAGGTAAATTGCATGGTCATTTGGTTCAACTGAAAAAATTGATCCTTCTAAAGAGATTTTTTTTCCAGTATCCTCGCCATTCTTATTATGTACAGCCAGCTCCATCTTACTTTTCTAAAATTAAATATGAATTTTTAGCTCCAGGAACAGAGCCACTTACTAATATTAAGTTCTTCTCTGGCATCAACCTTAGTACTTTAAGATTAATTACCTTAACTCTATCACCACCAGTCCTTCCAGCCATTTTAAGACCCTTAAAAACCCTTGATGGGAATGAACAAGCACCAATAGAACCAGGTGCTCTTAAACGATTATGCTGACCATGAGTAGCTTGACCCACACCACCAAAATTGTGTCTTTTAACAACCCCTTGAAATCCCTTTCCTTTAGAAGTACCAACTACATCTAAAAAGTCATCAGCAGCAAACACGTCACCAACAGTAACTTCTTGACCCAGCGAAATAGGGTTATCTACGTCTTGTCTAAAATCTCTGAATTCAACAACTTTTTTCTTTGGAGTAGTCTTAGCTTTTGCAAAATGACCCTTAAGAGCTTTAGGAGTATTTTTATCCTTTCTCTCTCCGTATCCAAGTTGAACAGATGTATAACCATCAGTTTCAACATCTTTAAGCTGTGTAACTACGCAAGGTCCTGCCTCGATTAAAGTACATGGGATACTCTGACCATTGTCATCATAAATACTAGTCATCCCAATTTTTTTTCCAATTATACCTGACATCTTGCTATTGTCTATATATTATTTTGTATAAATCACTTCTAAAATCCGTAAAAGGACTGCAAAGATAGCAAATAACTATGCTTCTGCAAGTACTTTCAATAAAATAAAACAAAAAAAGAACCAATTCTTTAAAAGATTGGTTCTCTCATAATGTTCTGTAGGCTAATTATACCTTTATCTCTACATCAACTCCGCTTGGTAATTCAAGTTTCATTAATGCATCAACAGTTTTAGCACTATTAGAGTAAATATCAACTAACCTCTTATAAGTACATAACTGAAATTGTTCTCTTGACTTTTTATTAACATGAGGAGATCTCAATACAGTGAATATCTCTTTTTCTGTAGGTAATGGAATCGGCCCACTAACAACAGCCCCTGTAGTCTTAACAGCCCTTACAATCTTTTCTGACGACTTATCAACTAAGTTATGATCGTATGACTTTAATTTGATTCTTATCTTTTGATTCATCTTCTTATCAATTAGACTGTTTCACCTTTTACTTTGGAGATAACCTCTTCCGCAATATTACGAGGTACGTTATCATAATGAGAGAATGTTAACGAAGCTGTCGCTCTCCCTGAAGTAATTGTTCTTAGATCAGTTACATATCCAAACAATTCAGACAATGGAACATCAGCTTTAATTACTTGAGAAACACCTCTAGTGTCCATACCTTTCATGATTCCTCTTCTTTTATTCAAATCACCGGTAACAGAACCAGTATATTCATCAGGAGTAACCACTTCGACACCCATCACTGGTTCCATCAAAACAGGCTTTGCCTTTTTAGCAGCCTCTCTGAAACCAACTCTAGCAGCTAATTCAAAAGATAATGAATCAGAATCGACATCATGGAAAGAACCATGGTACAACCTAACCTTCATACTATCGAGAGGGTATCCAGCTAAAGGCCCATTAGACATAGCTTGCTTAAATCCCTTCTCAATTGCTGGAATAAATTCTCTAGGAATTACACCACCTGTAATTTGATTCACAAATTGCAATCCATCCTTCTCTTCCTCTTCGTCCTTTGGACCAATTTCAAAAACAATGTCTGCAAATTTACCTCTACCACCACTTTGTTTCTTATAAACTTCTTTATGCTCTACACTAGATCTTAAAGCTTCTTTATAGGCAACTTGTGGTGCTCCTTGATTAATCTCAACTTTAAACTCCCTTTTCAATCTATCAATAATGATGTCTAAGTGAAGTTCTCCCATTCCCTTAAGAATAGTCTGCCCTGTCTCTTGATCCGATTCTACTACTAAAGTAGGATCTTCTTCCACTAATTTAGCAATACCTACACCAAGTTTATCAACATCCGCTTGAGCCTTAGGTTCAATTGCATATCCAATAACGGGATCAGGGAATATCATGGATTCAAGAACTATTTTATTCTTTTCATCGCAAAGCGTATCACCCGTTTTAATATCTTTAAATCCAACAACTGCACCAATATCTCCACAATTTAACGCGTCAATTTGGTTTTGCTTATTCGCATGCATTTGAAAGATTCTGGAAATTCTTTCTTTCTTATTTGTTCTTGTGTTATAGACATAACTACCAGACTGTAACATCCCAGCATATGACCTAACAAAACACAAACGTCCAACAAATGGATCAGTGGCAATCTTAAATGCCAATGAAGTAAAAGGTTCTGCAGCATCTGGTTTACGAACTACCTCTTCATCAGTATCAGGGTTTGTACCAGTAATACTGTCTCTATCTAATGGAGATGGTAATAACTCCATCACATAATCTAACATTGTCTGAACGCCTTTATTCTTAAAGGCTGAACCACACATCATTGGAACAAATGCCAAATCGATAGTAGCAGCTCTTAAAGCAGCAATTATTTCATCTCTAGTGATAGAATCCGGATCTTCGAAATATTTCTCCATCAAGCCTTCATCATACTCAGCTACAGATTCAACTAAGTGCTCTCTGTATTCTTCAACCTCGTCCAACATATCTTCAGGAATTTCGATCTCTTCGAAAGTCATTCCCATGTCTTCTTCGTTCCAGACGATAGCTTTCTTTTCTACTAAATCAACAACTCCCTTAAAAGTGTCTTCAGCACCTATTGGCAATTGAAGCGGAACAGCCTTAGTACCTAACATTTCTTTAACCTGCTTACACACATTAAGGAAATCAGCACCAGCTCTATCCATTTTGTTTACAAAACCAACTCTTGCTACTTTATACCCATCAGCAAGTCTCCAGTTAGTTTCAGACTGAGGCTCAACACCATCTACTGCACTAAATAAAAATACTAGACCATCTAATACACGTAAAGATCTATTTACTTCTACAGTAAAATCCACGTGACCAGGGGTATCTATGATATTGATATGGTATTCATCTCCTTTGTAAGGCCAAAAAACCGTAGTAGCCGCTGAAGTAATCGTAATACCTCTTTCTTGCTCTTGCGCCATCCAGTCCATGGTAGCAGCACCATCATGTACTTCACCAATTTTGTGACTCATACCAGTATAGAATAATATTCTCTCGGTAGTAGTCGTTTTACCAGCATCAATATGAGCTGCAATTCCGATATTTCTGGTAAATTTTAAATCTCTTTTTGCCATCTGTGATAAATCCCTATTTAGAATCTAAAGTGTGAAAATGCTTTATTCGCCTCAGCCATTCTATGAGTATCGTCCTTCTTTTTAACTGCAGCTCCTTCTCCTTTAGATGCAGCAATAATTTCTCCAGCAAGTCTCTCCTTCATTGTCTTTTCTCCTCTTTTTCTTGCAAAAGTAATCATCCATTTGATTCCTAGAGCTACTTTTCTATCAGGCCTTACTTCCATAGGTACTTGAAATGTTGCACCCCCAACTCTTCTACTTTTCACTTCTACAGCAGGCGTAATGTTACTTAATGCCTTTTTCCAGGCGTCAAGTCCATTTTCTTTGGTGCGTTCTTCAACTAATTCGATTGCACCATAAAAAATAGAGTATGAAATACTCTTCTTGCCATCTAACATAAGGTTGTTAACAAATTTTGTCACAAGTGTATCCTTATAGATTGGATCAGGAAGTATGTACCTTTTCTTCGGTTTTGCTTTTCTCATCTCTTATTTACTTTTTATCTTTTGGCCTTTTAGCGCCATATTTGGATCTTCTTTGTAATCTACCACTTACACCAGCTGTATCCAGTGCTCCACGTATGATATGATATCTTACTCCAGGTAAATCCTTTACTCTTCCACCTCTAATTAAAACAATAGAGTGTTCTTGAAGATTATGGCCTTCACCAGGGATATAAGCATTTACTTCTTTCCCATTTGTAAGCCTTACCCTAGCTACTTTTCTCATAGCTGAGTTAGGTTTCTTTGGAGTAGTGGTATATACTCTCGTACAAACTCCTCTTCTCTGTGGACATGAATCCAAAGCAGGGGATTTTGATTTAGACGTTAACGTCTTTCTACCTTTTCTTACTAATTGCTGTATAGTAGGCATTTATATTGATTTTAAATTCTTCTCCTTCAAAATTAGGAACGCAAAAATAGAAAATAAACAATAGCAATCAAATATTTATTAAATAAATATTATTAAGCCTCTCCCATAGTTCCTCCAAAATTAATTGGAAACTTAGGAATCTCATCCTCTATCTGCTTGATAGGGCCAAATGTATTTTCATATTTTTCTAAGTTATCTTCCAGAGCATGCAATAACCTTTTTGCGTGCTCTGGAGTAACAACTATCCTAGACTTAACTTTTGCTTTAGGAACACCGGGCATTAAGCGAATAAAATCAATTACAAATTCACTGCTTGAATGAGCAATCATTGCTAAGTTGACATAAACGCCTTCAGCAGTCTCTTCATTCAATTCAATATTGATCTGATTTGATCCTTTCTTTTTTTCTGCTTCCTTATCCATGAATGATATTAATTCACTTGGTATTCTCTATTTCTTCTTTCTTCTTTTGAAGCAAGAAGAGACTCATATTCTTCTTTGTTTCCAACGATATTTGTGCCAAACTGCCTCATACCTGTACCTGCAGGAATTAAATGTCCTACAATCACATTCTCCTTCAATCCTATCAATTGATCTGCTTTTCCTCTTATAGACGCTTCACTCAAAACTTTAGTGGTCTCTTGGAAAGATGCAGCAGAAATGAAACTCTCTGTACCTAAAGAAGCTTGTGTGATCCCCTGAAGTATCGGCTTAGATACTGCTGGTTCTGCACTTCTAACTTCAACTATTTTCAAATCCCTTCTTTTTAGATTTGAATTTTCATCTCTTAATTGTCTCATGGTAATGATCTGACCTGGTTTTAAGTTGGCAGAATCACCAGATTCTACTACCACTTTTTTATCCAGAATAGAATCATTTTCTTCCATGAAATTGAACCTATCAACTACTTGATTTGTCAAGAAATTAGTATCTCCTGCATCTAGTATAATTACTTTCTGCATCATCTGTCTTACAATAGCCTCAATGTGTTTATCATTGATTTTTACACCTTGTAATCTATATACTTCTTGAATTTCATTCACTAAGTATTCCTGGACAGCTGTAGGCCCTTTGATCGATAATATATCTGCTGGGGTAATCGCACCATCAGATAATGGCATACCAGCTCTTACAAAGTCATTATCTTGAACCAAAATATGTTTAGAAAGTGATACCAAATATCTTTTTCTTACGCCATCTTTAGATTCAATGAAAATTTCTCTATTTCCTCTTTTGATACCGCCATATTCAACTACTCCATCAATCTCACTAACTACAGCAGGGTTTGAAGGATTTCTTGCCTCAAACAATTCTGTAACTCTTGGTAGTCCCCCCGTAATATCTCTTGACTTACCAGTTCTTCTTGGTATTTTCACCAATACCTGACCTGCCATTATTTTGTCTTCTTTATCAACAGACAAGTGAGCCCCTACCGGGATATTGTAAGATTTACTATTATCAGCTCCTTCAATTATAATGGCTGGGTTCTTGGTTTTATCTTTTGTATCAATAATTACTTTTTCTCTATGGCCAGTTTGCTCATCAAACTCCTCCTTATAAGTAACCCCTTCAATGATAGACTCAAAATCAATCACACCATCAAACTCAGAAAGTATAACTGCATTATATGGATCCCAATTACAAAGCTCATCTCCTTTTGAAACTTTAGCTCCATTTTTAGTAAACATAAACGAACCATAAGGAACATAATTCGTCATTAAGACTTTCTTACTCTTAGGGTCAATGATACGAAGTTCTCCAGAACGTCCCATCACTACATGTTTCTTCTCATCTCCATCAGCATTCTCAGTCTCGATAGTCCTTACATCTTCCAGCTCTATTACACCGTCAAATTTGGCACGGATACTTGCGTCAACTGCAATGTTTGAGGCAGTACCCCCAACGTGGAAAGTCCTCAATGTTAACTGCGTACCTGGCTCACCTATTGATTGAGCTGCAATTACACCTACAGCCTCACCTTGCTGTACCATTTTACCAGTAGAAAGGTTTCTACCATAACACTTAGCACAAACACCTTGTCTTGTTTCACAAGTCAGTACAGACCTGATTTCAACTTCTTCAATTGCGCTATTTTCAATATATAAAGAGATTTCTTCCGTAAATTCATCCCCAGATGAAATAACCAATTCTTCACTTATTGGATCGTAAATATCATGAACAGATACCCTTCCAAGAATTCTATCATATAAAGATTCGACTGTTTCTTCGTTCTCTTTTAACTCAGTAACAGACAAACCTCTTAAAGTACCACAATCTTCTTCATTAACGACCACATCTTGCGCAACATCAACAAGCCTTCTAGTTAGATAACCAGCATCCGCTGTTTTAAGTGCTGTATCAGCCAATCCTTTTCTAGCGCCATGAGTAGAAATAAAGTACTCTATCACATCAAGCCCTTCACGGAAATTAGATAAAATAGGGTTTTCAATGATCTCACCAACAGAACCTTGTAAATTCTTTTGTGGCTTCGCCATTAATCCTCTCATTCCACCAAGCTGCCTAATTTGCTCCCTAGAACCCCTAGCTCCAGAGTGCATCATCATATAAATTGAATTGAACCCTTGATTTTCTTCCTCTAACTGAGTCATTAAAGTAGATGTCAATTGAGAGTTAATTCTAGTCCAAATATCAATTACTTGATTATATCTTTCATTATCAGTAATGAAACCAGTCAGGTAGTTTTGCCAAACTGCATCTACTTCTTCTTTTGCCTGAGCAACTAATGTCACTTTTTCATCAGGAACCATTATATCGCCAAGTCCCATAGACAACCCACCTTTATAAGCAGACTGAAAACCTAGTGTTTTAATATCATCTAAGAAATGAGCCGTTCTTGCCATTCCTGAAATCTTAAACACTGTCTGAATAATTCGTTGCAATTTCTTTTTAGAAAGTAATTCATCAACAAATCCAACTTCAGTTGGAACGTATTGGTTGAAAATAACTCTACCAGCAACAGTTTCAATCACTTTCGTCTCAAGTTCTCCACTCTCCGTCCTTACTTGAGTTCTTACTTTGATGTAAGCATGCTTAGAAAGTTTGCCTTCATTAATCGCAATAACTACTTCTTCAGCATTGTAGAAGGTCATACCTTCTCCTAGAACTTTCTCATCTTCTGTGCTTCTTCTACCTTTCGTCACATAATATAAACCTAATACCATGTCTTGAGAAGGAACCGTAATAGGTGCCCCATCTGCAGGGTTAAGTATATTATGAGATGCGAGCATCAAAAGTGAGGCCTCTAATATTGCTTCATGACCAAGCGGTACATGAACTGCCATTTGATCCCCATCAAAATCCGCATTAAAAGCGGTACATGCTAATGGGTGTAATTGAATTGCCTTTCCTTCTATTAATTTAGGTTGGAATGACTGAATACCCAATCTGTGAAGTGTAGGAGCTCTGTTTAGAAGAACTGGATGTCCTTTCAAAACATTCTCTAAGATATCCCAAACTACAGGGTCTTTTCTGTCAACTATTTTCTTCGCAGATTTAACAGTTTTAACAATTCCTCTTTCTATAAGTTTCCTAATAATAAATGGCTTGAAAAGTTCAGCTGCCATGTCCTTAGGTAAGCCACACTCATGCATCTTTAACTCAGGACCTACTACGATAACAGATCTTCCAGAATAATCAACCCTCTTACCTAGTAAGTTTTGACGGAATCTACCTTGCTTACCTTTAAGCATGTCACTTAAAGACTTTAAAGCTCTATTTCCATCAGATCTTACAGCATTCACTTTTCTTGAATTATCAAAAAGAGAATCAACAGCCTCTTGAAGCATTCTTTTCTCATTTCTAAGAATTACTTCAGGTGCTTTTATATCGATTAATCTCTTTAATCTGTTATTCCTGATAATTACTCTTCTATAAAGATCATTTAAATCAGAAGTCGCAAACCTTCCACCATCTAAAGGCACCAAAGGACGTAATTCCGGTGGAATTACTGGAACCATTTTAATAATCATCCATTCTGGACGATTTTCAATTCTTGTCTTAGCATCCCTAAATGCTTCAACAACTCTTAACCTTTTTAAAGCTTCTGCTTTTCTTTGCTGAGAAGTATCTGTAGCTGCTTGGTGTCTTAAGTCATAAGATTGGGTATCTAAATCAATCCTTGAAAGAAGCATCTCTAAAGCTTCAGCACCCATTTTAGCGATGAACTTATTAGGATCATCGTCATCTAGCATTTGATTTTCTCTAGGAAGTTTATCAAGAATATCTAGGTACTCATCCTCGGTAAGGAATTCTAACCTATTAACTCCATCTTCTTCCTTAATACCTGGTTGAATCACAACATATCTTTCATAATAGATAATTTGATCCAATTTTTTTGTTGGTAAACCTAATAGGTAACCAATTTTATTAGGTAGAGATCTGAAATACCAGATATGAGCTACAGGAACCACTAATTCAATGTGTCCCATTCGCTCTCTTCTTACTTTCTTTTCTGTAACTTCAACACCGCATCTGTCGCAGATAATCCCTTTATATCTTATTCTCTTGTATTTTCCGCAATGACACTCCCAATCTTTCACAGGACCGAATATTCTTTCACAGAATAAACCTCCCATTTCTGGCTTGTACGTCCTATAATTAATCGTTTCTGGTTGAGTAACCTCTCCATGAGAGCTTTCCAGAATTGATTCAGGACTAGCCAAACTGATGGTAACTTTTGAAAAGTCGTTGTTAAGCTTTTTATTCTTTCTAAATGCCATAGTTATCCTATATATAATTTAGTCCCAACGCTACCGTTGGGATCAATTTTATCTATTATAATTACTCTAAAGTGATTTCTAATGCTAAGCCTCTTAATTCATGAACCAAAACATTGAACGATTCAGGAATATTCGGTTTCTGCATATTCTCACCTTTAACAATAGCCTCGTAAGCTTTTGCACGACCAATTACATCATCAGATTTGATTGTCAAAATCTCTTGAAGTACGTTAGCTGCACCAAATGCTTCAAGTGCCCAAACTTCCATCTCTCCAAATCTCTGACCACCAAACTGTGCCTTACCTCCAAGGGGTTGCTGTGTAATCAATGAGTATGGACCGATAGACCTTGCGTGCATCTTATCATCTACTAGGTGACCTAATTTAAGCATATAGATCACACCTACAGTAACAGGTTGGTCAAACATTTTCCCTGTTAAACCATCATATAAGTAGGTTCTTCCAAAATCAGGCAAGTTAGCTGCTGTTAATTCAGCGGCTACTTCATCCATAGAAGCACCATCAAATATTGGAGTAGCATATTTTTTGCCCAATTTTAATCCAGCCCAACCAAGTACTGTCTCATAAATTTGACCAATATTCATCCTTGAAGGTACACCCAATGGATTCAATACAATATCAACAGGTGTTCCATCTTCTAAGAATGGCATATCTTCTTCTCTTACAATCTTAGCAACAACTCCTTTGTTACCATGTCTTCCTGCCATCTTATCTCCAACTTTCAGTTTACGTTTCTTAGCAACATATACTTTTGCTAATTGTACGATCCCGGTTGGTAACTCATCCCCTACTTCTAAGGTAAATCTTTCTCTCTTAAAGATACCTGCAATGTCATTTCTCTCTATATAGTAATTCTTAACTAGCTGAGAAATAAGATCATTAATATGTTCGTCATCAGTCCAATTCTCAATAAGCAAATCACTTATCAAGTTAGCTTCCTCAGGAACATTGTAACTACTTTCATCTCTAAATACATTTCTAGCAGGGAAGATGTTTTCTTCAATATTTCTACCGTTAAATTTAACCCCTTTAGACATAATCTCTTCACCAAATTTATGCTTAATACCATTACTGGTAATTCCATCAAGCAATTCAGTCAATTTAGAAATCATGATTCCCCTAAGCTTATTTAAATCCCTTGAGTATTTAGACTTAAGTACCTCTACTTCCTTTTTAGCTCTCGCCCTAAGATCCTTATCTTTCTTAGGCCTAGAAAAAAGCTTAGTATCTATCACAACCCCTCTTAATGAAGGGGATGCTTTTAAAGAGGCATCTTTAACATCTCCAGCTTTGTCACCAAAAATAGCTCTTAAAAGCTTTTCTTCTGGGGTTGGGTCTGTTTCACCTTTAGGAGTGATCTTACCAATTAAAATATCACCTTCTTTGATCTCGGCACCAATTCTAATGATTCCATTTTCATCAAGGTTTTTAACTGCTTCTTCGCTTACATTAGGAATTTCAGAAGTTAATTCTTCCTCCCCTCTTTTGGTATCTCTTACTTCTAATTCAAACTCTTCAATATGGATAGAAGTAAACACATCATTTCTTACAACTCTTTCTGAAATTACAATTGCATCTTCAAAATTGTATCCTTGCCAAGGCATGAAAGCTACTTTCATGTTTCTTCCTAGGGCTAATTCACCTTTTTGAGTAGCAAAACCTTCACATAGAGCTTGGCCTTTCTCAACCTTGTCACCAGCCTTAACGATTGGCTTTAAGTTAATACAGGTATCTTGGTTAGTTCTTCTAAACTTAACCAAATCATATTTTTTGCTACTGTTATTAAAAGCTACAAGCTTTTCCTCATCAGTAACATCATATTTAACAACTATCTTTTTAGCATCCGCATATTCAACTGTTCCTTCGCCTTCAGCCAATACCAAAGCCCTAGAATCAAGCGCTACTCTTCTTTCTAAGCCAGTTCCTACTATAGGTGACTCTGGTCTTAAAAGAGGAACAGCTTGACGCTGCATGTTTGATCCCATCAAGGCACGGTTTGCATCATCATGTTCCAAGAAAGGAATCATAGACGCAGCAACAGAGACAATTTGATTAGGAGCAACATCCATATAAGATAACTCACCTGGTTCAACTACAGGGAAATCACCTTCAAATCTTGCTTTTACTTTATCATTTAAATACTTACCTGATTCGTCAACAGGAGCATTTGCTTGAGCAATATTATGAGAATCTTCTTCCTCTGCTGTTAGATAAATTACTTTATCTGACATGTTTACTTTACCAGTCTCAACCTTACGATAAGGAGTTTCTATAAATCCCATACTATTTACTTTAGCATGAACACATAGAGAAGATATCAAACCAATATTAGGTCCTTCTGGTGTTTCAATTGTACAAAGACGACCGTAATGAGTATAATGAACATCTCTTACCTCAAAACCAGCTCTTTCTCTTGAAAGACCTCCAGGCCCTAATGCAGACATTCTCCTTTTATGTGTAATTTCAGCTAATGGATTGGTCTGATCCATAAACTGAGATAATTGGTTAGTACCGAAGAATGAATTAATCACAGAAGATAGTGTCCTTGCATTGATCAAATCAACAGGTTTGAAATCTTCGTTATCCCTTACATTCATTCTTTCACGGATGGTTCTTGCCATTCTTGCAAGACCTACACCAAACTGAGCATAAAGTTGCTCCCCTACAGTCCTAACTCTTCTATTACTTAAGTGATCAATATCATCAACCACAGCTTTAGAGTTAATTAATCCAATTAAATACTTAACAATATGAATAATATCTTCAGTAGTTAATACTTTATTATCTCTATCGGCATCTAAACCAAGTTTCCTATTGATCCTATATCTACCTACCTCTCCTAAATCATAACGTTTATCACTAAAGAACAGGTTATGAATAATATCTCGAGCTGTTTGCTCATCAGGAGCCTCAGTATTTCTTAACTGTCTATATATTTGTTCTACAGCTTCTTTTTCAGAGTTAGAATTATCCTTTTGAAGCGTATTATAAATAATAGAGTAATCAGTTACATTAACGTCTTTTTTATGAAGAATAATAGATTGACTCCCAGAATCAATGATTGTCTCTATATCTTCTTCTTCAATAATAGAATCTCTTTCTAGAAGTACTTCATTTCTATCAATAGAAACTACTTCTCCTGTATCTTCATCAACAAAATCTTCCGTCCAAGTTCTAAGAACTCTAGCAGCTAATTTTCTACCTACACAGTCTTTTAATGCTTTCGCATTTGCTTCTACCTCTTCAGAAAGGCCAAACAAATCCAAGAT
This sequence comes from uncultured Cyclobacteriaceae bacterium, assembly GCA_937958005.1. Classification (GTDB taxonomy): domain Bacteria; phylum Bacteroidota; class Bacteroidia; order Cytophagales; family Cyclobacteriaceae; genus JANSWY01. Next base: position 6,050 of record CALGOB010000149.1, on the reverse strand, counting down.
ATCTTTATCTGAACCATAACCTATAGCTCTTAAAAGCGTAGTTACCGGGAATTTCTTTTTCCTATCAATATAAGAATACATTACATTGTTTACGTCTGTCGCAAACTCTATCCAAGATCCCTTAAAAGGAATAATTCTAGCTGAATATAAAACAGTACCATTTGTGTGCTTACTTTGAGCAAAGAAAACACCTGGAGATCTATGTAATTGTGATACAATTACTCTTTCAGCTCCATTAATAACAAACGAACCCTTTAATGTCATGTATGGAATATTTCCCAAAAACACTTCTTGTTCAATTGTCTCAAATTCTTCATTTTCTTCGTCATTACAGGAAAGACGAAGTTTGGCTTTTAATGGTACTGAGTATGTTAATCCTCTGTCGATACACTCATCAACATTATATTTTGGAGGGTCGACTAAATAATCTATAAACTCAAGAATAAAATTATCCCTTGAATCTGAAATTGGGAAATTCTCAGAAAACACCTTAAAAAGACCTTCTTGTGACCTCTTTTCTGCAGGTGTTTCCAATTGGAAAAAATCTAAAAAAGATTGTACTTGAACGTCCAGAAAATCTGGGTAATCAATTACTGATTTTATAGAGGAGAAGTTAATTCTTCCTGATTTTGTAATATTAGCCAAGGCTCGTATTATTTAAGTTAATATATGTCAAGGATCACGTGATATCCTAAACTATAAAAGTCTGTTAAATTTTAACAAACAGGAAAAGACCTGATCCCGAAACCTGATTTTCATCAGGCCAGGGAGCCAGGCCTCCAATTTTTTTGCCATCTTTAAATGGCACCAATATTATTTCAATTCTACTTCAGCTCCAGCTTCTTCCAATTGCTTTTTAAGACCTTCAGCCTCATCTTTAGCAATACCTTCTTTAACTGGTTTTGGTGCTTCATCAACTAAAGCTTTAGCTTCCTTAAGACCAAGGCCTGTTAATTCTTTCACCAATTTCACTACGGCTAGTTTAGCACCACCCGGAGCTTTTAGAATTACATCAAATGCTGTCTTTTCTTCAGCAGCGTCACCACCACCACCTGGACCAGCAACCGCAACAGCCGCAGCTGCAGCAGGCTCGATACCGTAATCATCTTTTAAGATACCAGCTAGTTCATTTACTTCCTTTACAGTTAAGTTAACTAACTGCTCAGCGAATTCTTTCAAATCTGCCATTTTACCTCTAATTTAAATTAATTTGTATTTTTAAAATCACTTATTAACGTTCTGACAAAGTCTTTACAAGACCAGAAAGTGTCTGTCCTCCACTCTGAAGCGAAGAAATAACAGTTTTTGCTGGTGACTGTAAAAGGCCGATAATCTCACCAATAAGCTCTTCTCTTGATTTAAGATCGCTTAAGGTATTAAGATGTTCCTCCCCTATAAAGAGATCGGTATCGATGGAAGCCCCTTTAAAGGTAGGACGACCGTCTTTATCAGTTTTCTTAAACTCTTTAATTATTTTTGCTGGAGCGTTTGCTACTTCTTTCGAAAACATTACTCCTGAAAATCCTTTTAATATAGGATCTACACCTGAAAAGTCTGCATCTAATGTATCTAATGCTTTCTTTATCAATGTATTTTTCACTACTCTATATTCAACACCTTTGTTAAAGCAAAGTTGTCTAAACTGATTAATCTCAGCTACTGTAAGTCCTGAAGTATCAGTTATGTAAAAGCTTCCATTCTCTTGGAATTTCGTAGAGAGCTCTTTTATTATTTCTGCTTTTTCTTCTCTAGTCATGATTATTATGTAGTTGCGATTACACTGTTTTTCTCTATTGCAATACCTTTACTCATAGTTGTAGACAAGTAAATGCTTTCAATGTAAGTACCTTTTGCTGAGGAAGGTTTCAACTTATTAATAGTATTCATTACCTCCATTACATTATCCTTAATTTTCTCAGGAGTAAAAGAGGCTTTTCCTACACTTGTGTGAATTATCCCAAATTTGTCAACTTTAAAATCTATTTTACCTGATTTTACTTCATTAACAGCTTTAGCTACATCCATTGTTACGGTACCAGACTTTGGGTTAGGCATTAAACCTCTAGGCCCTAAAACTCTACCCAATCTACCAACCTTAGCCATTACGGTAGGCATAGTAATAATTACGTCTATATCAGTCCAGCCACCCTCTATCTTAGTGATAAATTCATCCAGCCCTACGAAGTCTGCACCAGCTTCTTTTGCTGCTGCTTCCTTGTCTGGCGTACACAATACCAATACTTTTACTTCTTTACCAGTACCATGAGGAAGTGCAACTACTCCTCTAACCATTTGATCCGCTTTTCTTGGATCTACACCAAGCCTAACGTCGATATCTACAGAAGCATCAAATTTAGTGAAAGTAATCTCTTTTACTAATTTACTAGCTTCTTCTAGCGCATACTCTTGCTCAAAGTTTACCTTTTCTAGAGCTGCTTTTTGATTTTTTGTCAATTTACCCATTGTTCAATTGATTAATTATTGGCCCAAGGGGCATCTCCAGTAATTTTAACTCCCATACTTCTTGCTGTTCCAGCTACCATTCTCATAGCAGGCTGAATATCAAAAGCATTTAAATCAGGAAGTTTTGTTTCTGCTATTTCCTTTACTTGATCCCAAGTAATAGAACCTACTTTAGTCCTATTAGATTCTGCAGAACCTTTCTTTAATTTAGCAGCGTTCATTACAAGTACAGCAGCAGGTGGTGTCTTAATTACAAAGTCAAAAGACTTATCAGTATAGATTGTAATTAAAACTGGTAATACCTGACCTTGTTTTTCCTGAGACCTTGCATTGAATTGCTTGCAAAACTCCATTATATTCAGACCTTTACTACCCAGTGCAGGTCCTACGGGAGGTGAAGGATTCGCCGCTCCTCCTTTTATCTGAAGCTTTAAGTATCCACTTATTTCTTTAGCCATCTTGCTAATCTATTTTTTCTACTTGAATGTAATTCAATTCGACAGGAGTATTCCTGCCAAATATTTTAACAGTAACATTTAACTTTTTACGCTCTTCGAAAACTTCTTCAACAGTTCCGGTGAAACCACTAAATGGTCCGTCCATTACCTTGACAGATTCCCCAACTATATATGGAGTATCCAATTTCTCTTCGAGATCGTCAACCTCATCTACTTTTCCTAGTATTCTATTCACTTCGGATTGTCTTAATGCTACAGGAACTTTGGAAGCTTTTGTAGTTCCAGAGCCAAGAAACCCTATCACACCAGGAATATCAGTAATTGTATGTTGCGCTTCACCATGAGTCAAATTAGCAAACACCAGCACATATCCAGGAAAGAAATTTCTTTCTCTCACTCTCTTCTTGCCATTCCTCATTTCGTACACTTTCTCAGCAGGAATCAAAATTTGAGGAATAAATTCCTCCAAACCTCTTCTGGATATTTCCATCTCAAGATAGCTTTTCACCTTTTTTTCCTGCCCACTAACAGCCCTTACTACATACCATTTAAGTTGTTCACCCATTGTAAATTCTTAAAATTCGTTGTAAAATAATTGCAGGGCATTATCAAATCCCAAATCTATGAGACCTATTAATAAAGCAAAAATAAGCGATGCGACCAAAACCAAAATAGAACTGCTTTGTAACTCAGTATATTTCGGCCAAGTTACTTTGTTCAACATTTCGTCATACGACTCTTTAAAGAACTCAACAATTTTTGCCATTTCTTATTTCTTTTTATTTGCACGGGAGGTAAGATTCGAACTCACGACCTTTGGTTTTGGAGACCACTGCTCTACCAGCTGAGCTACACCCGTAAAAAACACACAGCCCAAAAGGACTGCAAATTTAGCTGTTTTGATATTAATAAACAAATACGCCTGAATAAAATTCAGGCGTATCTTTATATATTGTAAAATATGTTAGTCTAATATCTCAGTTACCTGACCTGCACCAACTGTTCTACCACCTTCTCTGATAGCGAATCTTAACCCACCTTCTAGTGCTACTTTATTGATAAGTTTCACTTCGATAGTTACGTTATCACCAGGCATAACCATTTCAACGTTTTCAGGCAACATAATTTCACCTGTAACGTCTGTAGTTCTTAAATAGAACTGAGGTCTGTATTTATTAAAGAATGGAGTGTGTCTTCCACCTTCTTCTTTTGAAAGCACATATACTTCTGCTTTAAAGTGAGAGTGAGGAGTTACTGAAGCAGGCTTACAAATGATCATTCCCCTTTTAATCTGAGATTTCTCAATACCTCTTAACAATAATCCAACATTATCACCAGCTTCACCTCTGTCTAGTATTTTTCTAAACATTTCAACACCAGTTACTGTTGATTTCAAATCTTCGGCACCCATACCGATGATGTCTACAGCTTCTCCACTATTGATAACACCTCTTTCAATTCTACCAGTAGCAACAGTACCTCTACCTGTGATAGAGAATACATCTTCTACAGGCATTAAGAAATCTTTATCTACCAATCTTTCTGGAAGTGGGATATAACTATCAACAGCTTCCATTAATTCGTTCACTTTGGTTACCCATTCAGCTTCTCCGTTCAATGCACCTAATGCAGAACCTTGGATTACTGGAATGTCATCACCCGGGAATTCGTAAAAGCTAAGTAATTCTCTAACTTCAAGTTCAACTAATTCTAATAGCTCTTCATCGTCTACTAAATCAACTTTGTTCATGAAGACAACTAAAGCTGGAACACCAACTTGTCTTGCAAGAAGAATGTGCTCTCTAGTTTGAGGCATAGGACCATCAGTAGCAGCAACTACCAATATAGCGCCATCCATTTGCGCCGCTCCAGTAACCATATTCTTAACATAATCTGCGTGACCAGGACAGTCAACGTGTGCATAATGTCTGTTAGCTGTTGCGTACTCAATGTGTGAAGTATTGATAGTAATACCTCTTTCTTTTTCTTCAGGTGCATTGTCAATAGATGAAAAGTCTCTGTTTTCTGCAAGACCTTGATCTGCCAATACTTTAGAAATTGCTGCAGTTAATGTAGTTTTTCCATGGTCAACGTGACCTATAGTCCCTATATTAACGTGCGGTTTCGAACGGTCAAAGGTTTCTTTTGCCATGTCTGAAAATCCTCAGTTTAGTTATTTACGAATTAATTAAAATAATATAATACTTTTTCTCATTGTAGAGCCAATGACGGGATTTGAACCCGTGACCTCTTCCTTACCAAGGAAGCACTCTACCCCTGAGCTACATCGGCTTGAAATGATAAAATGAGCGGGTGATGAGGCTCGAACCCACGACCTACAGCTTGGAAGGCTGTCGCTCTACCAACTGAGCTACACCCGCTTATTCCTAAAAAGTAAATTTCAGGAAAATTAAAGTGGGGGAAGCAGGATTCGAACCTACGAAGACTTAAGTCAACGGATTTACAGTCCGTCCCAGTTGGCCGCTTTGGTATTCCCCCAGTTTTATCATTATTTCAAGTAATTAATCAAGCCGTTGCTTGTACCCCTTTCGTTTAAGGAAATGCAAAAGTATAAGCTTTTTCCTTTTAAAAAAACTTTTGAAAAAATTTATTAAATATTTTTTTTCCGTAGTTCCCTAAATTCCTGTCAATGAATGAGATAACAGCTCTTCTGCTGCTATTTATTTTGCAAATATCTAACAATATACCGAGATCTCAAACTGTATTTGAATAAAGTGATCAAGTTATTTATTTAATTCCTCATTTTTCTGATAATTCTAAATGAGGTTCACCCGAAGCTATAGCCAACCTTCATTCTGCATTTATTATAGTTCTGCCAGTCATTAACTATTGAAGAACAAACGATTGTCCCATTTCTCAAAACTAAAGTAGTTTTCCTTTTAACTCAAATGATGCATTAGAAATTTGATGCAAACCATAACTAACAATCATCCAGCCACTTAAATCCTAATTTCCTACTCACCACAATGGAGACTATGTCTGCGTTGCAAATCAGAATTTAAGCAACTATCTAACAGCTATTTATGATTTTCTCTTAAAAGTTTAATGCATCATTCGGGTTAAAAAACTCTAGACAAAAGATTTTAGACTTGAGTTGCAGTTTGTGTT
>CALGOB010000148.1 GCA_937958005.1 uncultured Cyclobacteriaceae bacterium | reverse complement strand
GCTAGCCTGATAACCTGTAGGTTTTGGCTCGCTTGTAAAATTATAATTATCATAATAAGTCACTGAAAGTACATCATCACTTGTGATATTGGTAGGAAAAGCCGTATTTCCATAGCCTTGAAAACTTGTAGTCCCTGTATACTCTTCCGTGATGTCCGAAACCCCATTTAATTCTGTTTGTAGCTCATCCCTTGATTTTGATGACCTGAAAAAGCCGGTCATTACTGGGCGGTTCAGTCCGTCATATTTAGTAAAGGTCCACTGGCCACCGGATCCGCCTTCTCCCTGTTCCACAAAGAATTCCCCCTGACTGTTCGCATCAAATTCAAAACCTGCCTTTAAGGTTAGCATTGCATCATTTGAAAGCCTGTAGGAAACCCCTTGATAGGCTGACACCTCGGTATCTGTAGTTATTTCTTCAACACCTGCAATACGCTGGTTGGCATCTTGGGTGAGTACCAGCCGGTCACGCTGGTCATAGACCATGTACATCCAGCCACTTCCCGGGACTCTTTTTCCAACCATCCGTTTTCTGTCGTCATATTGATAACTGAATAACCATTTTTCACGAAAAGTCTCATTATTCAATAATGACCAGTTATTACTATTATTTTCAATTTCAGTTACAGCTGCTGGTGGAACCACAAACCTAAGAAGGTCAATATCATCATAGATATAATAAGTTTTCAAATATCTCCCAACTGAATCTTTCACCTTTTTCAATAGAGTTCTGCCTGTTTTATCTGTGAATTCTATAGTTTGTCCTTGATTTGCACCTGAATTTTCATCCGTAATTTCCACTGCCCATAACTCTCCTGCTGAATAATTTGTAAAATCAGTGCTAATAGGCCCATTCTCATTGGCTATAAGTATCTTCACCTGGTCAGAAACATTGTTGGGTCTGTATTGATTATTAACAGTATGACCACCATCTATTTTCCATGCTTCTCCAGCCGACGCTTGCCCCAAGACCCTGTTCAGTGGTGAAGGCTCAAAGTGATATTCACTAAATGCATAAGAACCGCTGTTATCACCATAATAGATATTATAAAAACTCTCTTGTCTGGTAACAGCATCAGATCTGAACTCAGCTGCGGTTCCGCTACTAGTATAAGGCAAATAATTCTTAATCTGTCTACCATGCCTATCATACTCGAAAGGAACAAGCACATCCTTACCATTAGGAGAAGCCCATCTGGATACTGAAAGGATTGGCCGGCCAAGTCCATCTGCATAGTTGACTGTTTGTAAAACTTTCCCTTGCTGTAAGTTATCTGAATCTGTAAGGCTTCCTTTAATAGGATCCCTCGCAGTAACTGTACTCACATAGTTTTGAGTGTTTGTCTGTCCTATTGACGGAAAAACCAATATTGTAAATAAAAGATGAATTATTAATTTTTTCATGGTTTTAGTTATTTTGGAAGTGGTATTTATATTCTTGTAAAACATTTCCTTCAAAATCCTTAATTCTCTCAAGTCTCCCAAACCCGTCATATTGATACTTAGTAGACTGGTTGTTAAAATCAGTAATGTCCGTAGGGCCAAATAAAGGGTCATGGGTATAAGTGGTCACTTGGGCTCCGTATGGATAGAACCTTACTTCATCCACATGACCGCTGATGTTAATACTGTATGTCCCACCTGTTACATTAACTTGATTTTCATGTAGTGACCAATTCCCAGCTGTTTTTTGCCACCAAGTAAGTTCATAGACACCGTCTTCCAACCCGGTAAGTTCTTTGGAAAAACCATTTATCTGGCTCTTCTGCCCTGTTTTACCCTCATTGCTATTTCCATCGTTTTCAAAACTGGTATAAAAAAATGTACCTAATTCAGTATTTGATGATTGGGCAATAGGCAGGCTATTGTCATAACCCCACATATAAGATGTGGGAAATCCATCTTGCAATGACATAGCCATACGAGCACCTGTGTCGTAAAAATATTCTGTCCTTAACTCATAACGAGAATCGCTAATCAGGCTATTGAAGGCTTCATCTATCTTTGTCTCATTATTGAGCCCAATAACTGGAACCTTGGTTTCAAATAGATAAACTTTTGAAGGCTGAAGGCTGATTAAGTCATAATCAATAATCCTTCCTGACACCATTTTCAATGTACCCTCATTACTGTTACTCACCCAGCTTTGTATTTCTATAGGGGCATTTACAATATGCGAAGAAATTAAGGATCCTATGCTTGTAACCGAAACGTAGTCTTGAGGGTACTTGGTTTTCACTACCTGAACACCCCCATCACTCCTGGTACTTTCAATGCGCGTAGCTTGTAAATGGTCTGGGTTTCCATAAGAGAATCTTTGAACGGTGCTAAATTCTTTTTCGCCTTCATAAACTACTTGCTCAGTTTCATGGATATAAAACCAGTAGGTAGAAACTGGGTAAACATAAGGAAGATATTCTTGACCAAAGGTAAGTGGAGACCTACACTGGATTTTGGTACCTGCGAGCCCCATCTTAATTGCCGATATTTCTAGGTGATTTTGGTGATCTGTGTTATTATGATATGTATAGAAATGGCTGGTGCTTTGCTTGACAATTCCTTGTTGGTTGTAGTGGGTTTCATTTTCCAGCAAATTGCTAGTATACTCGTTTATGGCATAGGAAGGGGGAAAGGGAAACCCTGCTTCATATCGCCTAGGCATAGTATAACGATAGGTAGTACTTCCATTTTCTGCATTTTCACCATAGGATACTTTCACTTCTGTATAAGCCACTGGACGGCCTTGCGATTGATTGATTGCTAAAATAGTTGTCAAATCTCTCCTTATATGTGCACAGAAACCAAGTAATTCATCTTCCCGGTACCCTTTTTGTACATAAGAAGGGACACTCCATCTTCTTCCACTGGAAACTGTTTCTGCGACACCATCCACCTGAACTACTGTCTGATAACTAAAAACCCTCACTTGATCTGGAGAACCATTTGGATCTATATCTGTAATTCTTTGGATACGCTGACCTCCTACCAGATATTCAGAAATACTTTCTACTTCATCCAGTGGATTAGTATAAGTCATGCTTAACCTACCCGTAATATCTGGGGCTGAGCCAATATGATCATTATTTTCGCCAACTATAACAATGGCCCTCATTTCATAATTGCCTGCCGGTAAATCTAACTTTCTGTTAAAACTTAAACCTCCATCTTGATGGGCACGAAAATCATCAGAGAATACTTCTACTTGTGAATCTGTATTGAATATGGACACATCTACATAACCACCCCCATCATCTAAAATAGGATCCCCTACAGCACTTCCATTATCAATGGAATAAGTAATCCTTAACGATACTTTTTGATCATTTTCAAGTGTTATATTTTGCGTTGAAGGGGTTGACAAATTGCCCGCTGTACTGATAGCTACCTGATTCGTAAATTCCCTGATATTTAATTGCTCTCCTTGAAAATTGGGATCATAAACAGTGTTAGGCTCATAGTCAAAAGTGGTAGATCCCCCAGTAGGATATGTAATCTGAGCTAAAGTACCTGACCGTACGTAACCTATATTAAAAGAGGACTCTCTGTTAGCCCCCACATAATCAACTGTACTAAGCCTTTCTGGGTATAAGACGGTATTTGGCTGACCATTAAAGTAACCCCAATGATCTTGACTATATGAATTGATATCAGGCATATCAAAATCATCATAATATCTAAAAGAATGTGGCGGTTTTGTGATTCCACCTATTCCCCTCTCTTGAACTGACAATAATTGTAAACGATTATTGCCACCTTCATTACGGTAAGTCAAGGCAAAGCTTTTTTTCAAGGTAGTACCATCGTCTTCATAAAGTTCTATGGCATCCAATTTATATTCACCAGGGATATCATTTCTATCTGGTGTTTCGTTTTTCACTAGTTTAATCTGCCCATTATCAAAATTGATTTGAGCCAATTTTACCATCTGTCTACGAATAATAGGGGCACGGGACACATTTATCCTAGGTTGTTGACTTGTATTATTTTCATTTTGTTCAAAAACTATTGAATTGTATGAAATCTTTTGATCTTTATCTATTACCTCATAAGGGGCACAATAACTTAAAGTAATTTCATCTGTTCCATTCGCTGTATTGATACGATTCATATACCATGACTGGGTATAAGGGGTTTCCATTTCTTCCTCTAAACCAAGAAAATTTGATTGATAGTAAGAATTTTCCTTTACATTGAAGGTATAAACTACCCCTGATTCATCTGTTATTGTAAAACCACCTAAAATAGGGCCACCTGTGATCTTTAAACTACTGTGAGGAATGGTCACCCAACTATTATCAACTGGAGAGAAGAACATTTTCCCTGAACGACCATTGATGTTAAAGGAATATTCATCAGGCTCTGAGTCTATCAAACCATTGTAGATGTTGTACATCAGGACTTGCTCTTCTTCGCTAAATGTAGTGTTAGTTGGCGAGTTAATATTATCTGCGAGGCTTGTAATCTGGTCATGACTATCAAAATACCCTGTAACTACCCCACTAAATTCATCCGGAATTCCCCTGATAGTTCGGGTAATTACCCCTCCTGCGTTCAATGACCAATTAAGCCCTGTCCACTGGGCTTCTTCTTGAACCTTTAATCCACCAGCATGGTAACTTAAGGAAATAGGCATAGACAAAGCCCCACTGCGAGCGGTATAAAGTGGAATTGAAATATTAGGCACACCCGTATTATAAGATACTGGAATATTTCCATATTTGCTGAAACCAGCTGCAGTAGGGGAAGGCGGAATAACTTGTGAAGTTACTGGCTCGCTAGCGCTGCTTGTAGGAAGATCCTGCGCCATCACTTCCACCGATAGTAAAAACATTGAAATGCTAAGAATGAAAGCTAAAAACATGGAATTCCATGTGATGCTTTCATTTAAAATCATTTTTTTCATCTTGTCTTAATTTTTATTGGTTGCTTTCTAGTAATTGTAGCTATTCAGTTGACTATTTCCATTTTCTAAATAAATACTTAATAATCAATTACTTATAATGTAATTTGTATTTCCAAAAAATGGGTATCATTGATACCTAACTACTGATGAATTGTATGCCTATATATTCTTTTAAAGGCATATCTCTTCTACTTGGCATAGTCTTATTATTCGTTTTCAAGTTTTTCTAATCTTTCAATTAAGGTATTGATCGTCTTTTCTTGATTTATCGTATGTAAAGTCAGCTCTTCTATTTTCTCCAGTAGTTTGGCATTCATTTCCATCACATGGATTCCGTTTTCTTTTACTTCTTTGGCTGATGGGATATTGGGCAGGTGGCCGTTTTTTGTGATGAAATCATTTACCTGGTCAAGCTGCATCAGTTCATAGGATGGGGCAAATACATAGTCAGGCCAAGCATCAATTCCCTGAAGGGACATTTCCACGCCTTTGATGGTACCTTTTACTTCCAGTTTATGGCTAGGGTTGGCCGTACCGATCC
>CALGOB010000147.1 GCA_937958005.1 uncultured Cyclobacteriaceae bacterium | reverse complement strand
TGTTTAGCCAGCCTGACCTTACCCTATCCCATACAGACCTGAGTGCCCTGATCCCGGCAGGATCCCGTCCTACGTTGATTAATTCGGTAGAGTTAATACTAGAAAACGGTCTATATTATATCTACTACCTTTCCAACAATGTGTTGTCCCGTCTGGAGTTAGGTGGAAGTATTGGTTCATCTACCTTGACCCATACTGACCTTGGAGCCCTAGATGGCGGGTCAAGTTTGGTAGGGGCAGTTATTTTACCTGAAGGTAATGAATTATACCTGAGTAGCCTAAACTTTCAGGCCCGTCAGTACAAGACCTATTTACTGCCCTCTATCTGTAGTGCAAACATTGAAACTTCCACAGATGTATCGCCTTTGGGGGTGACCTATAGTACTTCTGGTTTTAAATATATTGAACTCGAAGTATTGAATGAAGAAGGTCTTGAAGATCATTTTTTAGATTCAATTTATGTTACTTCAAATATAGCCCCAGACATAGATTTTGAAATGGGAGAGAGTAGATGTATAGATAATTTAGTGGATTTTACAAGCATTACTTCTAGTAGTGAAATTTCTAGCTACAGCTGGGATTTTGATGGGGATGGAATAGAAGATAGTAGCGACCCCAATCCTGATTTTCAATATACTATTTCAGGATCTTATCAGGTATCTCTATCTGTATCAAGTGATAACGGCTGCACAAACAGAATAAGTAGAGAGATTACGATTTTTCCTGTTCCCAACGACCCTGTTTTTGAAATAACGGGAAATGTCTTCTGTCAAAATACTGAAATTGAATTTAGCAATTTATCCATAAATGAAGGGTTTGGAGATGGTTTGACCTATCTATGGGATTTCAATGGAGAAGGTACTAGTACTGATTTCAATCCAACTTTCTCTTTTGAATCTGCAGGTACTAAAATAGTTTCACTACAGGCAATCATACCGGGTTGTACAACTAATTTGGTCGTACAAGAGGTTTTTATCAATGAAGGACCAATAGTTGACTTTGCTTTTGATGAAGTTTGTGAGGGGACTCAAACTAGCTTTGCAGGCTTTACAGTAGGAGAGGAGATCATGAATTATTCTTGGGATTTTGGTGATGGATTTACCAGTAACATACAAAACCCACAGCATTTGTTTGCGGGGAACGGTTCTTTTACTGTTACACTGACAGGTCAAAACACACTAGGCTGTACTAGTAGTGTGACCAAAGAGATTAGAGTTGGTCAAGTGCCTATACCAAGGTTTGAAATCGTAGATGAAGATGTGGCTTGCTCGTCTAATGAACTACAATTTAGAGATGTGACTAACAGTACTATTGCTAATATTATCAATAGAACTTGGACAGTAGAAGGATTTGATCCTACTACTGAAGAAAGCCCAGTATTTGTTTTTGATGAACCAGGGGATTACCAAGTGAATTTTAGAATCGAGAATGATTTTGGGTGTATAGCCAGCACTGATAGTGTAATTACTGTGTTAGAATCTCCAGAAGCGATTATTGGAGTTTCAAAAGGATGTTTGAATAGTGAAACCGTTTTTACAGATTTAACTGAAGTTAATGTGCTAAGTAGGTTCTGGCGTGTTAATGGAGCAGAATCAACGGAAGAGTCGATTACAGTTGAATTTGATAGTCCAGGAACATATGAGGTATTGCTTGAAGTAACAGGAGAAAATTTCTGTGTGATAGATACAGTTATGAATATCACAATTGATCCTTTGCCAGAAATTGATTTTGAAAACTCTACCCCCTGTCAAATTGATCAAATTAGATTTGAAGACACTTCACTAGTATTTGGTGATCCAATAGAAAGTAGAAATTGGGATTTTGGAGATGGTACCTTCGCAAATGGAGAGGTGGTTTTTCACAATTACGGGGAGGCAGGAACTTATCTAGTGTCTTTAGAAATAATTACTGCAAATTTATGTACAACCAGTATTACAAAGAGCGTTGTTGTTGCGGAATCGCCAATTGCTGGGTTTTCAATCAATCAAGATTTTGGTATTCCTCCATTTAATGTTCAAGCGACGGATCAATCTAGTGGTGCAGTAAGTATTAATTGGTTCTTAAATGATCAATTTTTAGTAGTGAATGATGATTTAAATCCAATAATTCCGATTACAGAGAATGGATTATTTGTGCTGAAGCAAGTGATTATAAATGAAAACATGTGCACGGATTCATTAGAGACCCAAATTTTATCAGGGACACCTAACTATGATCTAGTGCTGACGGATTTTAATGTGATTGAAGATGAAGGGAATAGCACTTTTATAATATCAATGAGGAATGATAGTAATTTACCTATCTCAGGATTTGATATAGAAATGACCTTGCAAAATGATTTTGTATTTAGAGAAAGATTTGAAGGAATTTTGAGACAAGGGGAAGAAACAGTATATGCATTAAATACTACTTTACCCTTAGGTCAGCCAAATACAGATTTTGTTTGTATCAACCTTCGCACTCCATTTGAAGAATTTCCAGACATAAATCAAAGTAATAATGAGGATTGCAGAAGTATAAGTAACAGAATAGAAATATCTGAAGCCTTCCCAAACCCTACGCGAGATATTGCTAGGGTAAAAATAGTTTTACCAAACCCTCAGTCCTTTAGCATGCAATTGATAGACCTGACTGGTAATGTTATTAGGAATTTAGTTTATGATGAATCTGAGGACGAATTAATTAATTTGTCAATTGATTTATCTGCTTTAAATAGCGGAATGTACCTTGTAGTATTTACTATGGATGATAGGACTGAAATGAGGAGAGTGCTAAAATTATAGTAATAATTTTTTAGTGGATAAACTAAAATAATGGAAAACCCACCGATTCTAAAGTGGTATTTTGAATACAAAAAAGAAGTTTTCTTTAATGAATTTGTCCTATAGAAAATAAATACGTTATATTATTGGCTTAATTATAATTTTATTTTGCCTTAATCTGATTTGTTATGAAGAATATTTATAACATTTATTAAATTTACGTAAAATTTTATTCGGATAAATATAATGGCCCAAAGTATAAAGATAGATCAGACGGATAGGAAGATTTTAGAAATTTTACAGTCTAATGCTAAAATTACCAATGCACAACTTTCAAAGGATATAGGACTTTCACCAGCCCCTACTTTAGAGAGAGTAAAGAAGCTTGAGAATTTTGGAATAATAAAAAGTTATCATGCCAAATTAGATACTGACAAAATCGGTTTAGGTGTGAGTACTTTTGTCTTAGTGACCTTAAAGGGTCATAATAAAAACAATATTGATATATTCCTATCTGAGATATATAAAATTGGTGAAGTAATAGAATGTCATCATACTACAGGTAGTGGGGATTTTATTCTAAAAATTATCTCAGAAGACATAGCAAGTTATCAAAAAATAATGCTTGAGAAAGTAAGTGAAATACACGTAGTAGACAGCTTACAATCGATGGTTATTTTATCTACCTTTAAGGATAGCAAGGTTTTACCTATTCCTTGAGGATATAAATTGATAGATGAGCAAAGAACTCAAACAAATATTATCTAGAGAAGCGCTTTTACAAAAAGTAAAACGCATAGCATTTGAAGTGCTAGAGAACAACTTAGATGAGCAAGAAATTATCTTGGTAGGTGTTTATGATAAAGGGTATTATTTGGCAGGACTTATCCAAGTTGAACTTCAGTTGATTTGTGATAAGCCTATTAAATTAATAGAATTGACGATTAATAAAAATGATCCAACGAGTGAGGTGATAAAGATAGATTCAAAAGGGAGTGACTTATTTAATAAAGCACTTATCTTAGTAGATGATGTCTTAAACTCTGGTAAAACTACTTCATATGCATTATCATTTTTACTGCAATTTCAAGCTAAGAAGATTGAAATTGCAGCATTGGTGAATAGGAGTCATAAGGCTTTTCCTATCATGCCTACCTATAAAGGATATGAAATTGCTACCATGATCCATGAATTTATAGAAGTAAAAGTAACAAGGGATTTAGGTGTTTATTTACATTCTTAAAAGTGATAGTAGGAATTGATTATGGAAGTAAACTGGCTGGTACAACTGTAGTTTGTTATCTATTGAATGAGGTACTGATTACTAAACAGAGTAAAAAAGGCCAAGATGCAGATCAATTTGTGTGGGAAGTTTGTAATGAGTTGAATATTAGTCTGATAGGTGTGGATGCACCTCTTAGTTTACCAGGAATATACTTTGGTAAGCTCAACAAGGAAAATTACTTTTATAGACAATGTGATATTGAATTGCGTGCGATGTCTCCTATGTTTATTGGAGGGCTGACTGCAAGAGCTATTCAGCTAAGAGATAGGTTGATAACCAAAACAATTGAAGTAATTGAAGTTTATCCAAAAGCTTTTGTAGAAAATCTTGAATACAAAGAACTCTATCAAAAAAAGAACTTGGACACACTTTCAAAATTCTTTAAGCACCTAAAAAAGGAATTCGAATTAAAAGTAGAAGAATTTCCTACTAATTGGCACCAAGTAGATGGTATGATTGCTTGGTTGATAGTTAGAAATTATGAATTAAAAACGCATCGGGAAATTGGTGATAATGAAGAAGGGCTTATTATTTATTAGATATTTTCAACATGGGTTTGGTATAAGTTTATTGATTCTTTTTTGTTAACTAGCAATAAAAAATGCCTAATTAAATTCTACTGGTATCCAAGGGAACAAAAAAAGGATGAGAATTGTCAAATCCATGGTTGCCATTAAGGAGGGATCATAGTTATTCTGTAATGAGAATCTCAGTCTAGCTACTTATAATTCTCCTTATATAAATTAGGCTTTTTGATCAACATCAAAAGACTCATTTTTAAGATTTCTCCCATGCTATTACATCTATGAAATTCGACTTCTTCATAAAATTCTGCTAATTCAGTCTTAAGTGTTTGAATATGTTTTTCATTAGACAATTTGTCTTTGGCCATTTCATCAGTTAGATGTTGTATTCTATGACGTGCAATTTTTAGCCTTTTGCCAATGAGGGTTCGTTCTTCCCTTTGATATTGTTTGACCGTCTCGGGAGTTAAATTTTTCAAGCCAATTGAAATGAATGCATTATTTTGCTTAAAGTATTGAGGAAGGTAAATGGCTTTTCTGCCCTCATAAGATTGTTGATCAAAATCAATAGCCCTTAATCGATAACTAATTTCTTCAAAATCAGGTGTTACGTCTACTACAAAATTATTGCTATGCATATCGCCGAGTAATCTCACAAAACACCTTTCATTGAATTTAACAAACTCTTTGGCTAACCTTATTTCATTTATGTCATCTCTTTTTAGATTGATTTTAATGAATTGATCTCCGGGAATCCCTACAATATGTTCTTCAATTAAAGTATCTTCATATACCAAGTAACTTACCCTATCAGGAGATAACAGATCTTCTAACTCAAGTCCATAAACCCTACTTGCATCTGCTTTTTTGATATAAAAGTAATCGAAATTATCATTTAATTGATTGACTATCCTTACCCTAAGTGGTTGGGTATTTCCATATACACAAAGGTCTACACGATCAATGGACAAATGTTCTATAACCTCCATGTCACCCCCAGCCTTAAGTTGAGCATAGACATTTTTTAATGAACGATAGACATCTGACATTTCATTATGCGGGTAAAAGACTGTCTCCCAAAGGGTGTCATTTCCGTTTTTATCATATAAAGGAATCGCATTATCATATCTTAAAAGATCATTGTAGGATATTGGCAATTTGCAGAGTCTGTCATATATAGTAAGATATTTCCTTAAATTATCACTTATGGGATAGGGTATTTTTTTGTGTTTAATGAGTGCCATGTGTTCAGAAGTTAGTCAAATCTGCTAACATTATTGAACTGGTCTTTT
This sequence comes from uncultured Cyclobacteriaceae bacterium, assembly GCA_937958005.1. Lineage (GTDB taxonomy): Bacteria > Bacteroidota > Bacteroidia > Cytophagales > Cyclobacteriaceae > JANSWY01. The sequence continues at coordinate 24,261 of CALGOB010000147.1, read as the reverse complement.
GTGACCAATTTCTGAATGCTTTGCTTTTTGATTGGTGATCTGGTAAATACCTTATCAATTTATTGATATCAAAATTTTGAGAATGTATTCCAGCTCCAGCTAGATGACCATCTAAAGCATTGCAGGCTTGCTCGTATTGTTTAGCCACAGGAACCATCATTACTGGTTTATCAAGATACATTGCCTCACAGATAGATTCAAATCCTGCGGTGCTGGCGTAGGCCATACATTCTGACATTTTAATTAGGAACTTTTGATCACTTATCTGATGAAATGTTAAGGTTTCATCTACTATTTCAGTTTCTTCTGCATTCTCTCTATCCCAGAAACAGTGTAAAGGAATTTCTGGATGGTCTTTATGGAATTGGAAGACTTCGTCCGCGTAACCATCATTGACCATGTATATTAATATAAATCCTTTATTGCTACTGGTCAGGTTTTTCACTTCTTTCCTTAGAAGTGGTGGGCAGGTAGTTATTTTTGAAGAGTTTTTATAAGACTCAGAAAAGCTTAAGGCCATTATTTTATCTGCCTTATGAGATGTAATTACATTGCCAAATTTAAGAGATGCCTTGTCCCAAATCTTGCCTTTTGCAAAAGGGAAATCTTTATGCATGGCCAGATATTGATGAGCTATACATACAAATTTACAAGAATTAGGGTAGAGCATTTTATAGAGACCACCTAGAAAATCGTAGAAGTTGACAATTACATCTGGTGAAGAAGAATTTACTTTTTCATGTATAACTTTTAAAGATTTTTTGAATGTACCCGTTTTTCTTAAATTAGCAACAAGGGTTGCTCCTATTTTAATGGATTTGTTATTGCTGTCGGTAATGAAATTAGGACTTTCAATAGCAGTAATTTCACAATCTTTTAATTGATCGAAAAAGAAAGGAGGTATTTTTCTTCTTTTACTTTTCCCCACTATTACTTGACATACTTCATGGCCATTTTCTAGGAGTATATTATATAGTGAAATGGCTTGGGTCATATGCCCTCTACCTTCACCTTGAACAATAAATAAGTATCTCATTAAGTAGGGTGATTTTGTAATTGCTAAATTACCTTAAAATCCGAATGGAATGTTTGTTAAATACCAGATATCTTAAGCATAATTTAACTAGTGCTAAGCCGTAGTGGGAACCTTAGGGAAAATTCAGTGCCTACATTAAGTTTAGAGTTCACATTGATAGAGCCTTTATGATTTCTCATAATTTGTTTTGATAAGCTTAAGCCAATTCCAGAACCATTTTTCTTAGTAGTAAAAAATGGAATGAATATTTTTTTCATGGCATCTTCTTCTATGCCTGAGCCATTGTCTATTATATCTATTAATATGCCACCATTTTCTGAAGTATGAGCACTAATAGCTAATAATTTCTCTGTCTTTTCATCTGCAGCAAGTGCTTGTATAGCGTTTTTAACTAAGTTAATCAAGACTTGTTCTATTTGTTCAATATCAATGCAGAAAACTAGATCTTCAGGAATAACTTCATATTTAAGAACAATCCCTTCTTTTTCCATTTCAAACTTTAGCAATTGAATGACGTGGTCAAGGCAATCACGAACACTCACTTGAGCAATTTTGGGCAGTGTGATTCTGGTCATGTTTCTAAAATCACTCACAAACTTGATCAGGCTTTCGCTTCTTCTATGAATGGTTTTGGCTGCTAGGTATAAATCCTCTACTTCGTCATTAGTAATGTGATTAACATCCATATCATTATGAAGCTGATGATTTAACTCTGTTTCAACCGTGGCTGCTAAAGAAGAAATAGGTGTTACCGAATTCATAATTTCATGGGTCAACACACGAATCAGGTTTTGCCAAGCCTCCATTTCTTTTTCTTCCAGTTCACTTTGGATATTCTGAAGGGAAATTAATTTAAATCCCTTGTCTAACATGGTTAATTCAATTGCGTAAACAGCTAGTTGAGAATCAAAACCATCTTTTTCTATTTTAATTAAATCTCTTCCTCCCGTTTTTAATGCTTTAAAACTTTCTACTAGTTGCGTACTTAAATTGTTAAGTTGTCTAATATTTTTAATAGTCTTAAGGTCTAAAAGCCTTTTAGCGGCATTATTGATAATCTGTACCTCTCCAGCATTATCAAAAGTAATAATACCTATGCCTACATGCTGCACGATGGTTTTGAGATAATTGTACTGTGCCTCCTTATCTGCCCGTATTTCTCTGAATTTAGTAATTACATTATTAAATTCTTTGTATAATAAGCTTAAGGAAGAGTTGTCAGAAAATTGTGGATAAGTATGGGAAAAATCATCATATTTTATGCTTTCCAAAAAACCCACTACTTCCCTGTTGCTTTTATCCAAGTAACTGATCAGCATTGAAATTTGTATGATAATCAATAAAAACACCACCAACATGGTGAAAACTATAGCATCGTTATAGATTAAATGTGTAAATAAGAATACAGTGGCCGATAAAATGACCACTCTAAAAATAATATTACTCTTAACGTTTCTAAAGCCCATGTTTTTCTAATCTCCTGTATAATGAAGCACGCGTTAAACCTAGTTCTTTGGCGGCTTTTGAAATATTGCCATTATGCTTTTGAACTACTTTTTGAATAACTGTTTTTTCTACATCCTCTAAATTGAAAGTGTCTAATTCGCTACCATTACCATCAGGTTTTTGATTTAAAAAGAAGAAATCTTCGGCAGTCAAGGCAGGTTCTTCAGACATGATAATAGCCCTCTCAATTGCATGTTGTAGTTCTCTGATATTACCTGGCCAGTGATATTTTTGTAGTTTTTTCATTCCTGAAGAAGAAACTTTCTTAGTATTCTTCCGATACTTTTGACTGTATGTTTTTATAAAATGATTGGTCAAAAGAGGAATATCTTCTTGGCGATCCCTTAGTGGAGGTAGCTGAATCTCAACAGTGTTGATACGATAGACTAAATCTTGCCTGAAGGTATTTTCAGTTACCATGTCATACAATGGCATATTAGTAGCACAAATGAGCCTTATATTAATTGGAATTGGCTTGTTGGTACCTAACCTGATAATCTCCCTTTTTTGTAAAGCAGTAAGTAATTTAGACTGAAGAGGAAGACCAAGGTTGCCAATTTCATCTAAGAATAGTGAACCATCATTTGCTACTTCAAACCTTCCAGCCCTATCTTCTTTAGCATCAGTAAAAGATCCTTTTTTATGACCAAATAGTTCACTTTCAAATAATGATTCTGTAATAGCCCCCATGTCTACTCCTATGAAAGCATTGTCTTTTCTAGGAGACCTTTGGTGTAAGGCCCGAGCGATCAGTTCTTTACCAGTTCCGTTTTCGCCTAAGATCAGTACATTGGCATCAGTTTTAGCAACTTTATCTATGATATTGAAAACATCTCTTATCGCCTTGCTATCTCCTATGATGTCTTTAAATGGTTGATTACTATCAGCCTCAAGTTGCTTTTTCGCTTGCTTTAGTTTATTGACTTCCTTGTAAGATCGTTTTAACTTACCAGCAGTAGCTAGTGTGGCAATGAGTTTTTCATTTTGCCAAGGCTTTAAAACAAAATCCGTTGCTCCCTCTCTTAATGCTTTTACGGCCATCTCTACATCACCAAAAGCAGTAATTAATATAACTACCGCTTGAGGATCTTTTTCCATGATTTGTTCAAGCCAATAAAAACCTTCTTTGCCACTAGTGGTATCATGACTGAAATTCATGTCTAATAAAATGACATCATAAGTATCATGATTTAACAAGAATGGTATTTTTCTTGGGTCTTTTTCTATAATGACTTGTTGTGCATGTTTTTTTAGAAGCATTTTAGCTGCCAATAACACATCTTCATCATCATCTATTATTAGGATTTTGCCTAGTTCTTTATCCACAGTGTAGTATAGTTATATTAAATATTTTACCTGAAATATTATCAGAAATTATGCCAACAGTAAAATAGCTCCCAAATAAGGATAAAACAAATGATTGAAAAAATAAGTGTTCGGAAATGAACTGAAAGCCGATGTGTTATCGGACAAAAAAAGCCATAAGATTCAGGGATCGACATTCCTAAATGCTTATGGCTAAGATTAAACTAATTACGCTGCTGCTAAGTTAGTAAATATTATCATATGATAAAAATTAAGTAAGAATTATTTGATGTTGACCTTGGCATTGTGATAAGTTGTAAGGTTGTAGTTTTTGAATAATAAATGAGAGAGTACGGATTCATTATCCTATTCTACTATGACATTTAATCCCTAAGGAATATTAATCACCCCGACTCTTTCGTAGGTGCTGAAGCTTCTTTGTGGAGGAGCTGATTCGATCATTAAATGATTGCCCATAGATATCTCGTACCCTTCTGCGAGCGCTGTAGCTTTCTCGGCAGAGGCAACGGGTTGGGGTTGAGTCATCCTATAAGATTTGTTGATGGAATTAGACTTACTATCAGAATGTTACTTGAGTCTATATTTAAAGAATTCTATTTGAGTATTAGAGGACATAAAAAAAGCCATAAGATTCAGGGATCGACGTTCCTAAATACTTATGGCTAAGATTAAACTAATTACGCTGTTGCTAAGTTAGTAAATATTATCATATGATAAAATAAAATGAAGAATTATTTAAGAATAAGAAAGAATGAATAATATTCTGCAGGCTATAAATGTAATAAACTAGCGTAGCTGAAAAATCATTTTCTTGCTTTGGGTTGGAGAAGAAAAGAGTTATGGAATTTAATCCCTAGTTGAGCATCCCCTAATTCTTCCGCAAGCCCTATAGCTTTCTCTACGAAGGTGCTGAGTGAATCATTAAATCATTGTACAAAAAATAGCCACAAGAATAAGCGACTGAGTCGACTAAATTCCTATGGCTAAGATTAAACTAATTACGCTACCGCTAAGTTAGTAATTTTTATCAAATGATAAAATATTTTCATTAATTAAAAATGATAATATTAATTAATAGGTGTTTAAAAACAGAAATCTTTTTTATATGCAATAGAAGTGACTTGGTTGCTTTCTTATAAAAAATTATTGCAAATGATAAAATAGATGTGATGGTCTAACTGACTAAACTAAATTGGTCGGCTAGCCTAATCAAGTTAGACCAAAACATAATTAAACTAATTACGCGTGGTAAAGATAGCAATTATTAATGTAAATGACCTTATAAACGCTTATCACTTGATAATGAGAAGCTACATTTAATGATCGTAATTGTCGTTATCATGTTAAAAGTACAGTTATTTTGGCCTATAACGGCTTGGTACTAATTTATCAGGGGGTAATTAATCTTTAAAACGAATGCTAAAGAAATTGATTTTAATTAAGATAAGCTATTCCAAAACTGTCAGAAATAGCTATTTGATCTATAGAAAATTTTTTAGTTGACTTAAACTTCTATCTCGTCTTTTTTACACCATTTGGAATAAAATTGTTTTTTAAGAAGAGACTTTTGTTCGCTTGTTAAATTTTTCTCCTTCTTAAAATTCGCAAATCGAATATCCTCATCTTTTTTTGATAGGTAATTTTTTTTGAAATGCTCTTTATTGAAGCCTCCAAAAAGAATCTTACTTAATAGCAAAAGGCCAGATGATTCAATAACTGAGATCTTTCTAAGATTGAAAATACTTGGCATTAGCCAATTCCATAGTAACATGACCACAATACTCAACAATAGGTAAAGGATAATACATGCCAATAAATATTTTATTATTCTAAAGGGTCTTTGACTTTCCATAAATTGAAGCCATGTTAATCTAATAGCTCTTGATATAACTCATTTAATTCTTTTCTTAGGAACTGGATAGCATATCGTTTTCTTGATAAGAGTGTATTGATATTTTCATTCAATTCCTCTTCCATATCCTTATAGGATTTTTGTTCAAGTTCGTGCATGATGAATACTTTTCTTTGTGCACTGGGCATTTTTTCTAATGCGGCTTCTATTTTATTCCATATAACAGACCTAAAGTAATCTTCATCAGGAAGATTGCTTAAATCGGGAATTAAGTCTTCCATGTTTAGTGAACTATTTTCGTCACTATCTATAATAGTTGAAAGCTGACTGAAGTTCTCTGGTTTTTTCTTTCTGAATCTATCAGTTATTTTATTCCTTGCTACCCTAAATAGCCACCCAGACACTTTATCAATGGATCTAATATCATCATAACTTACTGTCATCTGATAAAAAACATCCTGCATGATATCTTCTGCATCTGATTTGTCAGGGACAAATTTTCTAATAAAACCTAATAGTCTAGCCCCTTCTAATTGAACTGTTTTTTCAATTTTGAGTGCCTTATGAAGTCCTATTCCTGAATTTAAAGTGATGTCCATTAGTAAGTATTTTGACCGTTCTCTGGATTGGCAATAATTTATTAACGTCAATCCAACTTGTTTGTTTAGGACGGGCATCGCTACCTTAATATTTTATTAAGTTCAAAATAATTCTTTGAAACGTTTATTTTAGGACCTACTGATTTGATTACAATAATTCATTTGCTAAGTTGGCCAGTTCGGATCGTTCTCCTTTTTCTAAAGTGACATGAGCATAAAGCTCATGGTTTTGTAAACGGTCCATTAAGTAGGATAGCCCATTACTTTGAGAGTCTAGGTACGGAGTATCTATTTGATAGATGTCGCCCGTAAAAATTATTTTTGTATTCTCACCTGCTCGGGTAATAATGGTTTTCACCTCATGAGGAGTCAGGTTTTGTGCTTCATCCACTATAAAAAATATATTGGATAAACTTCTTCCTCTAATATAAGCTAAAGGGGAAATCATCAGTTTTTCCTTGTTGACCATATCAGTTAGCCGAGTATATTCTTTTTCAGTTTCTTTAAATTGATTTTGAATATGTTTCAAATTATCCCATAGTGGCTCCATGTAGGGGTTTAACTTAGATTTGATATCCCCAGGAAGGAATCCAATGTCTTTGTTGGATAGTGGTACAATTGGCCTTGCAATGTAGATTTGTTTAAAATCCTTACGTTGTTCTAAGGCTGAAGCTAAGGCCAGTAACGTTTTTCCAGTACCTGCCACTCCATTAATGCTGACTAATTTAATTTTAGGGTTAAGCATGGCATTAATTGCAAATGTCTGTTCTGCATTCCTTGGTTTGATTCCATAAACTGAACGTTTTTCAACTAATTCCATACAATCGTCTTCGTTATTGTAAAAAGCTAACCCAGAATTTTTGTCACTTTTTAGAATATGAAAACTATTGATCGCTAGTTTTTTACGAGGCATCACATCTTTTCTTGCCACTGATCCCACACTGAAAAGCTGATTAATATAAGTAGAAACTATGTTTGATGTTTCTTCTTTCCCTGTAAATAAAGTATTTACATTTTTAATTTTTCCTGTCTCATAGTCTTCCGCAGCTATATCTAAAGATTTAGCTTTTAACCTTAGGTTGATGTCTTTACTTACTAAAACGACTTTTCTGTCATTTATTTCTTCTTTGATTTTGAGAGCGGCATTAATGATTTTATGATCATTCTTGTCATCATTAAATATCTTGGTAGCATCCAAAGAACTATCAGAATCCATTAAGACCTTGAATTTTCCTTTACTTTTTCCATTTAAAGGAATCCAATCCTGTAACATGTAATCCTTTGACAATTGGTCAAGTAACCTAATAAACTCCCTTGCTTCGAAGTTTTTAGTATCATTGCCTTTTTTGAAATTGTCTAATTCCTCTAGCACCACAATTGGTATACCAACATCGTGTTCCGCAAAATTGAGGATGGAATCATGTGAATAAAGAATAACAGAGGTATCTAATACAAAAATCTTTTTTTCCTTTCTGCTTTTGACCATACTATTTTTGATATGCTGTTTGAAGATGTTGATTTCAAAATAATCAAAATAATTTGAAACATGGCCATGACTTTTCTGTATTAGTAAAACATAATACTTTTTAAGACTAAAATGAAGAATTACTAGGCATTATCACATTTGATTTTGTATTCACTGGATTTCTTCTTAACTCTACTTTTCTGAAATTGTCAAAGTAATTATTAATTTAAAAACCTGAGCTCGATTTTAAAAAGTACGCATAGAAGGTCTCCGCCTACGGACCCGGAACAGTTTTGAAAGATTTGCTTGGTCAGCCCTTGCTGTTTGAGATCGCTCTCAGAGCGATTGACGGGGTCGCCCGTGCGATTTCAAATTTTTCCATTCTATGGCGGCTAGCCTTTTTGGTGGTTCGCCACTGCGACTACTTTTTTGCCACCGCGGCGGCAGACCGCTGCAAAAAACGGCAGCCGTTGCTGTAGAAGCCCGTCTGGCTTGAAGACGGGATCCAAGGCAAATGCTTGTAAATGAGTCGAATACGTGGGTTGATAAATGAAAAATGGAAGAAATTATTAATCGAACTCAGGTAATTAATAATTTTTTGTTTGATCAACTTGAACCAAAAGGAAACAAAATAATTATAGTCATTCTACTGTGATAAACTCTATTTATCTAAGATTCTTCTGTGATAATCAATTTGACCCAAATGAAAAGTTAAGTGAGATGACAGATGAACCAGAAAGTACTCTACCGTCATCTTTTCTTTGAAGACCTTTAAAGGATATTCCTTCTGTAGCTCATCGCTGGTCAAGTTGCTCAATGTTTTGTCCAGTACCTTTTGTGTATCTACAATCATTTGGATTAAGTCTTTTCTAGGGACGCCCCTGAGGGCAAATTCCTGATCTCTTTTTCTAACATAATCAGTATTTCCTAAGATTTTACCAATAAACATATTAAGATTCCCAACCAAATGTAAGCACAAGTTTCCTGCAGGGTTATTGATTCCTGCTACTAAAACCCAAAGATTTTTTTCTTCAGAATATTGATTCAGTTGAAATATTAAACGTTCCAGATCTCTCTGATATAAAGACTTTAAAGTATCTGTAAGCATTTTACCCTTCTTCTTTTATAGCTAATTTGATTTGATTCAAATGAGACTGATTATGTGCTGCTATTTTATCAAATTCGTCCTTCAGTGTTCTGATGCCTGTTTCACTGTGTACATATTCTCTAGTGCCTAAGTTCTGATAGTAATTTTTTGCAAGGTGTATGACAGACTCACGGCATGCATGATATAAATGTTTACTTACTGACAATGGATAATCATCATAAGCCAAGCCATCATTCCAAAGATCTGGGTCTAAGCCATATATCACTGGTTTATTTTCAGCAATGGTCTTTTTAACCCTATTCATTAAAGTATCTTCAGTATCTGATAAGTGGACGAGAATTTTTTTGATACTCCATTTACCTGTTCCATATGTTTTTTTGAGAGTGGCAGCAGGGAGTTCATAGAGCGGTAGAGTTTCTTCTCTAGTTTTTATTAATAGGTCAATAATTTCCATAAGTTCATATGATATTTTGTGTTGAATTGTAAAGCTATCTCAACAAGTATAATTGGTTTTTTGTCCCTTGTAAGATAGGGTTATTTATTCTCAAAATTATTGAGAAGAGCAATGCTTTGTGTGTTCATCTTTTTTTTGAAAAAAGGAGTCCAACCTATAAGGGTCCCTGTTGTGCCCATTGCTTGACTGGCCCATTTGTGTAAGTTGAAAGAATCAATATGTCTGATGATTTTTTCATCTTTAAACTTAAAGGAAGCATCTATCTTATTATGAACCTTTCTTCCAGTCTTGCTAAAGTTATAGTGTGCTTCCCAATGTGCAGATCCATTTTCTTGATTGATTTTGATATCTGAAAACTCAATACGGAAGTCTTTTCCTTTTTGAGATTCGCAAAGCATACGCCACATATTTTTAACTTTTTCCCCTTTTAGTATCCCAAAAGCAGGGTCTTCAAAGTGGATGTCGTCGTGATAGCACGCTGCCATGGTATCAGCATCTAACTGGCCAAACGCTGTGTAGAATTTATGAATGATTTCTTTCATCTTAAAAGGATCAGTTTATTTCAAAGATATAATAATCTTATTACTAAAAGAATAGAGTGTTTTTTGTTTAACCCGAATTAGGCATTAGAAATTGTTATGAGGATATAAAGCTAAAAATTACAGATACTTATGTTAGAGAAGCATAACATGACTATGGTACTTTAATCCTTAAGGGATATTAATTCCCCGACCCTTGAGTCGATCATTTAATTATTGCCCATAAATACCCCGTACCCTTGGGTCGGGGTTGGTTCATTAAACTTGTGTTAAGTGGTGGTAATGAAGGGGCTTATTAGTCCTACTTTGTCATCCTAGACAAAAGTAGATACTTCATGCCTTTGGCTGTGTCTTCACAGCCAACCTTTACAATCTACGAAGGTGGCAAGGCCAGGAAACAGGTTGGGGTATTTTAGTAAGATGACAAAGTAGGATTAATACAGTAGTAAGGATAATAACACTCAAAGAACCAAGCACGTTTCTGTAATCTATAACCTCATAAAACTTTACTTTTTTATGCATAAAATGGAAGATAAGGATGAAGTATAGAATTATCTTTATTTAGAAGTTCCATTCCTTGTTAAATGGAGTTTTACTTCTTTTTTCATTTTTTCAAAAACATTAAAGACGATAGGGCAGATTGGGTAATGTTCTAAAACATTCCAAAGCCTGTTGGTAAATTCATCCTTATTTAGATGAGGATAATTCCGACAATCGTCGGGCCTCAAAGCATAAACAGAACATTTATTATCCTTTAAAAACACACATGGTTGGGATTTGAATAAGCGTTCTTCATTTTCTATAACTGTAAGCTCTTTCTCTAACCTGTCCTTGTCTATTTTCGATGCTACAGAAAGTCTGGTTAAATCTCTCTCTGATAGAATTGGAGTAGCTTGTTTACAGCAGTTACCACACAAGGTACAGTCTATCTGATCAGAAACTTCTTTATTTAATTGATGAACTAAAGCATCTATCTTTTCAGGGTTAGATTCGTTTAATGATGCGCAAAATCGTAGGTTTTCCTGCTCTCTACTTTCAGCATAATTCCTAATTTTGTCAAGATCTAATTCAATATCGCTGTCAGTATTCATATGAATTTTGGCTTTCTATCTGATTGTTATTAAATAATGGTTATTGTTTTTTAAAAGAGTTCATGCTTAACTCTAGTGGACTGCAACTGTTGAAGCTTCCATTTGCCCTTTATTTTAATGGCAATACCACTTTCTAAGTATTGAGATTTTCTAATGATTTTTTCATTAAGTGACCAAGTACCATAATTGTGATAGGCAACCCAAATGGTGTTTTTATCCGATTGTTCTATACGAAAAAAGTCAAATTCATTTGTTCTGACTGCTTGGCTATTCTCTATGATTTTTCTTTGGTGATAGGATTTGATGGAATCATTATTCCAGATCTCGCCCTGCTCTAGTAATAAAAAATCTTTTGTTTGATGTTCGGTAATTTTCTTACTTTTAAAATCAGACCAGATGTCATCAAAAATATCAATAATCAATTGTTTGACAGCTTCTTTGTCTTTTGATGAGTTTTGCTGTCCATTTACAGTGGTGGATAGGATTAGAAAAGCTGCTAAGGAAAGTGTCTTTTTCATGATTAGTAAGATTATTGTTCGTTTTTAACCCAAGTAGAATGTAATAACTGTAATTTCCAGCCTTTTTTTGTTTTAATAGCTAGCGCGCTTTCAGACCATTCAGTTTTTCCTAAATGTTTTTCCTCTCTAGTCCAATGAGCATAATTATGATAAGCTACCCAAATGATATTTTTAGATCGCTTTTCAACTTGGATGAAGTCTATTTCATTTATCCTTTTTACATCAGAAGGGTTTTTTAAACGTTTAATATGATAATTTACTAGGGAATCATTATTCCATACGTCACCATTTTCTAATAATAAAAAATCATCTGTATGATGTACTTTCAGCTTCTCTGTTTTGAAATCAGTATAGATGTCTTCAAAGACATCTCTTATTAATTGCTTGACAAGTTCTTCATCACTTTTACTATTTGTCTGAGCAGTAAGTGAAAAGGAGAAAATTAATAATAAGATTAATAAATATATTTTATTCATTGAGGTTAACCATTTCTTGATTTCTGATTGACTTAAAGAAAATAAGAAATGATCAGATTCTATACAGGATGATCAAACTTAATTTGTAATACTTAATTTAATCCCTAAGGGATATTAATTCCCCGACTCTTGAGTCGATCATTAAATTATTGCCCATAGATACCCCGTACCCTTGGGTCGGGGTTGGTTCATTTCACTCATTTTAAACCCGAATGATGCATTAGACTTTTAAGAGAAAATCATAAATGGCTGTTAGATAGCAGCTTAAATTCTGATTTGCAACGCAGACATAGTCTCCATTATGGTGAGTAGGAAATTAGGATTTAAGTGGCTAGATGACTGTTAGTTATGGTTTGCATCAAATTTCTATTGCATCATTCGGGTTTAAAAGCGGAATCCCTGCTAGAATCTCCTTTTTATAGGTATTTGTCATATTATAAACAGTTACAGAAGTTTATTGGTCTCAGAATTAGTTAAAACTATGCACTTTAGTGCATTTCGCTTTCAGCTTCTAAAAAACTAACTTTTTTTGAATGTCGAAAAATGAACCAACCTGAAACCAACAGTATGGGGTATCTATAAGCAATCATTTAATGATCAACTTTACCTCAGTAAAGAAGTTGCTTTCTTTACATTGCGCTTGACAACCCATCCATAAACCCTCCCGATTGGGTTGAGTTTTTCTCCGATTCGTCGTACATCTATTTTATGATAAGGTTTCATTCAGCAATTTTGACTCATAATGATACGCAGTAAACACATCCTCCTAGTTAAGTTTTATAGAGTTAACAAGTGAATACTGCGTATAAGGTCAAAAACTCAATTTTTTTAAAATACTCAAACACTCAAAATTTAAATACTACTCAAATGAATACAAGACAATTACTAGCCACCCTCTTTTTTATCCCAGTTCTAATAATACCCCAAATACTCAAAGCTCAAGATAACGGTTTCATTTATGGAAAGGTCACTACTGTAGACGGCAAGGAATACCTTGGCGCTATTAGATGGGGTATAGAAGAGGTTTTCTGGACAGATATGTTCAATGCTTCCAAAGAAGATAATGACAATTTAAAATACTTATCTAGAAGAGAACGAGATGACTTAGATGATCAGGTTCGTGACAGATATGAGGGACGAAATTATGGATCTAAAATCGTTAACTGGGTAACTGGAAGCTGGTCTTCTAATGATAAATATGATCACCTTCATCAGTTCTCCTGCCAGTTTGGAGAAATTAAACATATGGAAACTATCAGTAGATCTAGAGTCCATGTAACCTTAAGAAATGGAGAGGTAGTTGAAGTGAACGGAAATGGTTACAATGATATTGGCTCATCTATTAAAGTTCTAGATGGTGAAATAGGAGAAGTTAGGCTTAGTTGGTCAAGAATTGAAGAAATAGAATTTCTAAATACTCCTAGAAAACTAGAAGAGAAATTTGGAGATCCTTTATACGGAAAAGTAGAAACTGACAATGGAGATTTCGAAGGGTTCATCCAATGGGATCACGATGAAAGAGTAGATACTGATAAATTAGACGGAGATACTTACGACGGGGAATTATCTATCGAATTTAAAAAAGTTGCCTCTATTGAAAAATCAGGGAACCGATCTGATATTGTACTTCAAGGTGGGAGAGAGTTTACCTTAAGAGGCAGTAATGATGTAAACTCTAAAAATAGAGGTATTATTATCAGTAATGAGAAATTTGGTAGAGTAGATGTTCCTTGGGATGAATTTAGAAAGGTGACTTTTATCAAACAAAATAGTAATCTAAAATCGTTCAGTGATTTTAGTAAGGCTAAGGAACTTAAAGGGACTGTTAGGACCAAAGATGGTGAAACCATGAGTGGAAGATTGATCTATGATTTGGATGAAACTAGTGACATTGAAGTTTTACAAGGTAAGGATGATGACATGGAATATGTGATTCCATTTAGCAAGGTGAAAAAAATCAGTCCTAAGAATTATGACTACTCGAGAGTGACACTTTCAAACGGAGATGTTTTGACACTAGGTGAAACAGCAGATGTGTCAGATAGAAATAGTGGTGTGTTGGTTTTTAAAGGTTCAAGTGACCCAACATACATACCTTGGAGAGAAATAGAATCAGTAACATTTGAATAATGCTTTTAAACAGGTGACGGGTTAAAGTTAAAGCTTCTCAGAAATGAGAAGCTTTTTGTATTTAGACTAATTGCCATTCTCAAGAATGGAAAGCATTGTTCCAATACAAATAATATTATTGAATGATATACAATTGAAAATGCTTATAGGAGCTTTTAGAATTAGCAGGCAATGGACCTAGAATCTCCAAGGATTCCGCTTTTAAAAAACAATCATCCAAATTTAGGCAGAAAAAACAGATACTTTCATCAGTAATCCATCTGATTTTTAACAATTTTATGAAAATCACTCCCCAATTCTGATAACTTTTTATCCATTTTGGTTTCGAAAAGTTTAACCCGAATGATGCATTAGACTTTTAATCCCTAAGGGATATTAATTCCCCGACTCTTGAGTCGATCATTAAATTATTGCCCATAGATACCCCGTACCCTTGGGTCGGGGTTGGTTCATTAGAAAATCATAAGTGGCTAGATGACTGTTAGTTATAGTTGGATCAAATTTCTATTGCATCATTCGGGTTTAAAAGCGGAATCCCTGCTAGAATCTCCTTTTTATAGGTATTTGTCATATAAACAGTTATAGAAGTTTATTTAGAAACAATAGTGTAGTATCTTTTCCGTTTTATAAAGCAGGGTGTTTGATATTTAGATTTTATTAAATGCCTAATTTTGTTAAGTTCAAACCAGTTATGAGATTTATCTTTTTATTATCAATTATTTTAAGTTCTTATTCTATATTAAATGGTCAATCTATTGGTAACTATCAAACATCTACAATTTTAAAAGAGGAAAATGTAAAGATTAGAAGATCCTTTAAAGGAAGAAACAGAAAACTAGTTTATACCAATTACTATGATCAGAATGGAAGGTTGATTAGGCATCAGATAATTAAGAATGCAGGCGCAATTGATATTTCAACTCATTACCATTATGATAATGAGGGAAAACTGCTGAATCAAATAGATAGCATAAAGACTGGATTGCCCGTATCACCGCAGGTCAGGAAATTATTATATGGTGTCAGAAGAAAACACAAAGTCCCAGCAAAACCAACAGTTGACGTAGCCCAATACGAACTGACCTATGATGGTGACCAACTAAGTGAGAAAAAGCGGTTTGATCAAAATGGAATATTAATTGAGAAAACTAGTTATCTCTACAATGGGAGAATACAAGATGTTGAACAGTTTAAAGAAAATAAATTGATTCATAAAAGTACTTCAAAATATATTGATGACTTTTTTAAAGATAAGTATAGTGGATGGAGTAGTGATATCAACGGGAAGAAACGAAAGTGGGATTACAAATACACTTATGAGTTTGAAGAAGGGAAAGTAAAAGTAGCTACCCGTCTGGAAGGGGTGGTGTTTAAGGAAAAGAAAGAATTCTTTTATAATGAAGATGGGTTGCTAGTAAGAATTTCTGGACTTTCACCTGAGTACTTTGAATATGAGTATTATTAGAAAAATTTAGTTCTTTATCATACAATTGGATCAAGTAATACTTTCACAAGACTCCCTTAAGCCTCCACCTAAGAATCTTTTAGAGAGGCGACAATCACACAAAATGGGGAAATTAGTGTTTTTCCGCTTTTAGCATTTTTTAGTGCTTCTGTTTTTTTCCTTGTCTCTATTGAGCAATAATTTAAAGATCGATTCAGCGCTTCCGCAGAGAAAGCTATAGAGCTAGCGGAAGAGCCTGTGAGGCCCGACTAGGGAATTAATCTCCGTTAAGTGTTAAAAAATTGTTTGTGAATACTTTAGGCTAAACGAAAAAAGGAGCTACCTATGACCAGGCAACTCCTTTTAAAGGTTTGGTTAGCAACCAATTAATATGGAAAAGCGCTC
Source organism: uncultured Cyclobacteriaceae bacterium (assembly GCA_937958005.1). GTDB lineage: Bacteria > Bacteroidota > Bacteroidia > Cytophagales > Cyclobacteriaceae > JANSWY01. The sequence goes on along the minus strand of CALGOB010000147.1, from coordinate 8,312 downwards.
TTTTCGATCATAATATCTGCAACTAGTCGTCTTAATTCTTTCGTATTAACAGGATCCATTTTTGTAAATCTCTTGATGCCCATTAACATTACCTTTAGTTCATCACCAGTAACAAAACTTGCAACCGCTTCATTCCCAGCATTATTTACTTTTTGAACAGCCTCAGCAAGATAAACTTGAGCCATTGCTTTTTGTAATTCACAAGCTGCTTCACCTCGCTGATCAATTAATTTTTCTGTCCTCAGTAAAGTAGATTCAGCTACATAGATCTCAATCACCATATCAGCAATATTCATTAAGATCTCTTGCTCGTCATTCATTTTTGGCCCAAATGTCTGTGCAGCTTTACCAGCTACCATCAAAACAGCCTTTTTTAATTTTTTAAGCACTTCTTTCTCAGCAGCAAATGGTTTGCTTAAATCTGGAGAAGCAAAAGACGGTACAGAAGTAAGCTCTTTGGCAACAGCCATAGCAGGTCCCATCACATCCAACTCACCTTTCATGGCTCTCTTAATGATCATGCCTACCAATAACATTCTGTTGATTTCATTGGTGCCTTCATAGATTCTAGCAATTCTAGCATCTCTATAAGCTCTTGCCATGGGGGCATCCTCAGAGAATCCCATACCTCCGTAAACTTGTACCCCTTGATCCACAATGTAGTCTAACACCTCAGATCCATGTACCTTCATGATTGCACACTCAATTGCAAACTGCTCTATTCCTTTAAGCTTGGCTTGTTGTTCTTCCATGCCATCAGCAATATTAGCAGCAATCTTATCATCTATATTTTGCCCAACTCTATAATCAGCGGACTCAGTAGCATAAGTTCTTATGGCCATGTTGGCCAACTTATTTTTAATAGCACCAAAACTTGAGATAGAAGTACCAAACTGCTTTCTATCATTCGCATATTGTGTCGCTAATGAAGCAACTTCTTTACAACCACCTATTACACCTGAGGCTAGTTTTATTCTACCAATATTTAGAATGTTTACTGCTATTTTAAACCCATTCTCCCTAGTAGAAAGCATGTTTTCAACAGGTACTTTACAATCATTGAAGAATACCTGACGAGTTGAAGATCCTTTGATACCTAATTTCAACTCTTCATCATTCATGGTGATGCCACCAAAAGTTTTTTCTACAATAAAGGCAGTTAAATTCTTGTCATCTTCAATTTTTGCAAATACAATAAATAAATCTGCAAATCCTGCGTTTGAGATCCACATCTTTTGCCCATTGATTGCATAATGTTTACCATCTGCACTTAATTCAGCTTTTGTCTTTCCAGAATTGGCATCAGAACCACTATCAGGCTCAGTTAAGCAATAGGCTGCTTTCCACTCACCGGTAGCTAACTTAGTGACATATTTCTGTTTTTGTTCTTCATTGCCATAATATAAGATAGGTAACGTACCAATACCCGTATGTGCACCATAAGCTGTAGAAAATGATCCAGCAGAACCCATTACATCTGCTATTAACATACCTGTATTAAAATTCATCCCTAACCCTCCATAGGCTTCAGGGATGGATACACCAAGCAAACCAAGTTCACCGGCCTTATCCATTAGCGAAGACATGAATCCTTCTTCGCCTTTTTCCATTCGGTCTATATTCGGTGATATTTCTTTGTCTATAAAATCTTGACACGCCTGTGCCATCATTCTTTGTTCCTCGCTCCATTCTTCTGGAATGAAAATTTCATTTGCTTCAGTTTCCCTAATTAAAAATTCCCCTCCTTTGATTGCATCTTTTTGAGCTACAGCTTCCATATTATATCTTTATTGGTCTTATGAATATTGTTGTTTCTTAATTTAAACTTACCTAATAGTAACTGTTATGCTTGCATAACAAACCAAATATAAGAAAAAATGTTATGCATGCATAATAAATTAAGAAATATTTAGCATATATCTGTCTGCTATATTGACAGCCTGTTATAAATATACAACAATTCAGAAATAGTTTAGCAGAATAGCCAAATGGATTTTTATAAATTACTGAGGTAATCAAGGAAAAAAATAGAATGAACCAACCCCGTACCCTTGGGTCGGGGTTGGTTCATTGATAAGCAGCAAATGATCTTGTTTTTTGAATGATCCATTTCCAAATTGGATGATAAAAATAAAAATAGCGTGGTTTCCAAATTGGAAGATGATTTACAACAAGAATATTTAAAATACAAACCAATAGAATTACTAGCTTCAGAAGCTCATTCTAAAGGAAAAATAGCCTCTAATACAATCATTACAAGAGTGCCGAAGCTTATTAAGGAGACCTCTAAAAACTCGATTTGAAATTTCACCAAGAGATTTTTTCCTGAAACAAGGCATTAAAAACGGAGTTTAGTGGATCTAAATGAGTATTTTGATAACGCAGTATCAGGGAAAAAGATTGTGTTAAAAGCAAAAGGGAGTTTTTAGAGGCCCCCTTAAATCTAAAAACGAACTTATAGGGTTTATCATGATCCCTATTCTTTCTGGTAATGTAACTACGTTTTCTATGATCCCACTTATAGGCTTTTATGAGGTGTATGAATTGAGAGATGATGAATCTGATTGAGCATTTCTAATTGCCATGCGAAAGGAACAAATAAACTGCCGGAGAAAAAGATAAAAGTTGCCGGTGTTTTAAAAGAATTGAAGTCAACTAAAGAAGTTAATTCTGCCTCCAGAAAATTTCCAGAAGCAGTTTATCATCTATCAGTATCTTATGAAACGATCAACAAATAGTAATTTTTCTTCCCTCGCTGAACTAAAAGGTATTTTTCATTGATGAGAGAATAGTCAGCAGCAGCTTCAGCATTATCTACTTTTTGCTTGTTCACTTTTACTCCCCCTTGTTTGATCATTCTTCGAGCTTCACCTTTTGATTTAAAGACAATCCCCTCGCTTAACTCAGAAAGTAATTCCGTTACGTTAGGGCATTTGTTAAAATCATCTTTTGAGATCTTACTTTGAGGCACACCTTCGAAAACAGCTAGAAAAGTTTCTTCATTCAATGAGGCAAGATCTTCCTCACTACTATTGCCAAAAAGTATATTAGATGCTTTAATGGCCATTTCAAGTTCATCCTGTCCGTGAACTCTTAAAGTAATGTCCTCTGCTATTGCATTTTGTAAGATTCTCCTGTGCGGTTCCTCATTATGAGATGCTTCTAGCTTTTCTATTTTTTCTTGATCAAATAGAGTGAAAATGCGAATGTAATTTTTAGCGTCTTCATCGGATGCATTTAGCCAGTACTGGTAAAATTTATATGGTGAAGTTTTAGTCTTATCTAACCAGATATTTCCACCCTCTGTTTTACCAAATTTAGTACCATCAGCTTTTTTGATCAAAGGGGTAGTTAAAGCAAATGCTTCACCTTGACCTTTCCTTCTAATCAATTCAGTTCCGGTTACAATATTTCCCCATTGGTCAGAACCACCTAACTGAAGTTTACAATCTTTATTTTTCCATAACCAATAGAAATCATAGCCTTGCACTAGCTGATAACTGAACTCAGTAAAGCTCAACCCTGACTCTAGTCTCGTTTTAACAGAATCTTTGGACATCATGTAATTAACCGTGATGTGCTTCCCTATATCTCTTATGAAATCTAAAAAATTAAATTCTTTGAACCAATCATAATTGTTGACGATTTCTGCTTTATTTTCACCACTTTCAAAATTGAGAAACCTTGATAACTGTTGCTGAATACCTTTCAGGTTTTTTTGCAAGATATCTTCAGATAATAAATTCCTTTCAGCAGATTTCCCAGAAGGATCTCCTACCATTCCTGTTGCTCCACCTACCAAGGCAAAAGGTTTATGACCACAAGACTGAAAATGTACTAAGGTCATAATTTGAACTAATGAACCTATATGAAGTGAATCAGCAGTAGGATCAAAACCGATGTAGGCAGAAATGATTTCGTTTTTGTTTAATAATTCATCTGTACCAGGCATGATGTCATGAATCATACCTCTCCACTTTAATTCGGCTACAAAATCTTTCATTTTTTCTTTATCAATTAGCAGGCGCAAAACTGTAGAAAAATCTTATAGAGTAAAAGGTTTTGTGGAACAATACTTCATAAAACTAATCTAAGGAATAGTTTTTGGTAATTATCAAATAATCAGAGAGTGGGAGGGGAGTATGCTTTAATAGGTAACTAAAGGTAATAATAAAAAATTAAGGGATCTCAATAAGATCCCTTAAGAATATTTTTAGAAAATGAAACATCTTCTATTGATACATCTGTCTGTTCTATCACCAGATAATGCAAAACAATCTGCGCTAGTATTACAGAAAAACCTGCCGCCTCCAAGGATCTCTTTTTGACCATCGACTTTAAGTTGTTTTACTCCTGATAAGTTTAATAAATGCTTTGTCATAAGTTCATAAGGTTAGGTTAAAAATTCTATTTGTTCGATTAAGTACAATTGATAAGTTTAATTCAATTTTTTGATTATCAATTGATTATAAATTGAAAAATAACTTGCTGTCTGTCCAGCAAGCATGCATAGAAATTAACAAAAACTTATTAATAATAGCATATATTATCGCGATAAACTGATACTAACAGCTTTAATCCCTAAGGGATATTAATTCCCCTGGCCGAGCACCCCGACTCTTCCGCGAGCGCTAAAGCTTTGCGGAGGCGCTGAGTCGATCATTAAATTATTGCCCATAGATACACCGTACCCTTGGGTCTGGGTTGGTTCATTTTTTGATAGAATAATTAATAGCATTACTAGCTAATACTAGATTAGTCCAAACAACATTTATCAGGATAAATTCTAATAGCTTAAGCAATATTACTTACCTGGCGATGTGAATTTAGAAGTCCTGCTATCGGAAAAGAAAAGTTATACTAACCAACGTATCATAAATACCAAGGCAATACTCACTACTAAGCCAAAAAACACTTTAAGCAAATCTTGGCCTAAATCTTTAAGTGTGCCCTTTTTCACTTTTTTGTTAAGCTGATATTTAAGAGCAATTTCCCTTCCTGCTAATATCCCAATAAATACCCAAGTAGTACTCATTGGTACATTATTTAATTCTTTGAAAAAGAACAAAACGATTCCATAGGATAGATCAATCAATGTAGCCGATCTTATATCTGATGTATTCGTTTTAGATTTTACAATACTTTGAATAGCCCCACCTTTAGAATAGAATATATAAGCAAGCAAAGCTAAAAACAGAATAAGTGTTACTATTAAAATCTCAATAGAGACCTGTCTCGGTAAATAAACATATATATTGGCAAAATCTTGAATAAGCCACTGTCCCCAAAGAAAACCAGTTGAAAACCACTGGCCAATTGTCCAAAATCTCTTTTCCTTATCCGTTGGCTCACTATTGATGAACTTGCTTTCCAAACTCTTGCTAACGGCCATATAAATTAAAATAGCAACTACAAATGCTACCAAATACCCAGACATTGACTTATATAACATGTCATATAAGTTTTTAGGGTTAAAGAAGGTAAGTATTAGGAAAGAGGTACTTACTGGGATTCCAAACCGCGTGATTACCAACAAAATAATAGGAGGTAGCAGAAATGGCCACCCAAAGCCTTCTATATTTTCAGGGGCACTATATTTAGGGTTTTCTAACCCTCCATCCCCTAAGAGTCGGCCATAACTTACGTCTCCATTATTGGTATACCAACCATATACTAATACTACAGTAAGTATAGAACCTGCAAATAGCCATAGGATAACCCAGTGTTTTTTTTCATTTGAGCTAAGAAATGTGCCTAAAGTCTGTATAACATCATTTCCTATGACAGAGTAAGCTGCAAGCATAAAACCTGCATACATTACAAATTGGGTTTCAGTCATTAATTGTTTCTATATTCTCGATCAAAACTATATACATTTAATGAGTCCTCATATTAATAAATTGTTAATATTAAAAAAACATTCCTATATATTATGCCAGATCTATGTGTTCCATATTTAACCGCAACAAAATTATGGTTTATCATATACAATCAAAATTTTATTGAAGAACTATTATATGAAAAAACAAGAATCTTACTAATTGAGTATTTATTTTATTTGTTTATGATTATCTGTTGAGTGAAATTTTCATCGCTTTTGTTAAAAATAGATAAGTTGTAAATACCTGCACTTAGTTTGGTAGGATTGATATTGATAACATCTTTAGTTTCAATTTCTTTAAATGATTTAGTCCAAACAACCTTTCCACTCAAATCTATGATCCTGATTTCAATATCACTTGAAACAGCATGGTTTAAGTCAATGGAAATCCTGCCTGAGGATGGATTAGGGTAAATAGATAATTCGTTTCTGAGTGACTCTTCACCTATACTAGTAATTAGTGTGGAAGCATTTAGACTGATTGCATAACTCGGATTTTCAACATCATTGGATATAAAAGATAAAATTCCTTCAAATTCGCCAGCATTAGTACTTGTATAAGAAAGAGTGATAGATTCAGAACTGTTACCAGCTACTACAGTTGGGAATTCTCCAGTTATAACAAATCCACCCGTAAGTACTAAGTCTGATAATATTAAATCTTGACTCCCGTCATTACTAAGAGTAAGTATTACATTCACAGTTTCATCAAGGGCAACTTGACCAAAATTTAAAGAACCATCGCTTTCTATAATTTCATCATTGGAACTGACAAAAATACTAGGAGGTGTTAACACATTTCCGACTAGTTGGATAGTGAATGTTCCTTCATCTACATCATTGGTACTAAAACTTATACTGCCTTCATTTACTCCAGGAGAGCTGGCATCAAATAGAATAGAAAAGAAAGCTTGTGTGCCCGGTTCTATCGCTGATGGATTGCTAGGATCTATCTGACTGGATTCAGGAAAATCTCCAATTAAGGTAAATCCGTTTGGTACAACCAAATTGTCCACGTTAAGGATAGCTTTTCCTGCGTTGAAAATGCTAAAAGTGGTCTGGACATTTTCATTAAGCGTTGTATTTCTATAAGTAAATGTATCCCCAATGTTTAAGCCTAAAGAGCCGTTTTGTACAATTATTTCTGGTTGCAGGTCTGCAGCTACGGTGGCTGATAAAAAGGACTCAAAAGTGATGTTGTTGCTGTCATCTGTTGTGAAGCTTAATGAAGTGTTAAATGTACCTATTTCTTCAGAGCCGAAGATGATACTGATGTTTGCAGATTCCTTAGGTGCTAACGTTTGGACATTACCAATAAGAGTAAAATTCTCGTTTGAACTAATAGTTATGTCACTAATACTCAACGGTGCTATTCCAGAATTAGTGAGGGTGAATGCCTGCAAAATAGCTTCTTCTGGAATAGTAAGCCCTAAGTCAAACATACTGCCATTAGGTAAAACTCCTCTTTCTGTACTCACTGTTAATTGAGAGATTGGGTTTTCAACTGCCTCAACTAAAAGTGTAAGCTCAAAGATCTCATTACTAGGATCATTTGTTTCGAACCTGAGCATACCTTCAAAAGTATCAGGAACGTCTGACTCAAATTTGATTGTAAATGTTTCGTTAGTAAAAGAGCTGACAACAGATGGGAATTCACCCTCTAAAATAAAATTCCCAGTTAAATTAAAATTACTAAGGTTTAAATCACCTAAACCAGCATTGCTCAATATGAAAGTGAAAGATAGTGATTGATTTATACCAGTTACTCCCATATTGATTATTTTTCCGTTTGTGATTAACCTGTTTTCACCTTCTAGCTGAAAGTCAGGGCTAACTATACTCCCCGTAACTGAAAAAGTCCTATTAATTTCTTCGTTATCTATGGAGCCTATAACATTTATTTCGCCAGAGATTTGTACTGGTTCATTGCCTGAAATGCCTATTGTAAATACCCTGTTTTCTCCTCCACCTACAGTTAATGGGAGAGTGGTGACAAGTTCAATGCCGGTTGGTAGAGCAATTTCACTAATGGTCAACTCATTCATGCTTTCATTAGTGATGGTAAATTCTCTATTAACACTTTCTCCAAGATTTACTGTACCTAAATTAACAGTACTTTCGGAGGTCAATTCATTGCCTTGACTATCCGAAATCCTAAAACTGATAGGATTATTAACGGTTGCCGTTAGTTGAATATTAAAAGCATCATTATTTAAGTCGTTGGTTTGGAAACTAAGGTTTTCTTGGACAGTGCCAAGTGCTGCAGCACTAAAATTAATTACCAAATCTATACTTGAATTTGGAGGGATGCTCGTTGGTAGTTCCCCAATGATGGTGAATTCGGTAGGAACAGAAAAGTTTCTGAGTAATAATTCTCCCATCCCGTTATTGGTTATCGTGAGTGTTGTATCTATTTCTTCATTCAAAACAG
>CALGOB010000146.1 GCA_937958005.1 uncultured Cyclobacteriaceae bacterium | reverse complement strand
ATTTTTAAATCGTCCTTAGAGTCGGGTCTCTCTTCTACCTGATTAAGCCACTGTTCAAAATTGCACTTTTTTTTTCTAGCACAAACATATGAGAGTCGGGGTGCCCGACCAGGGGAATTAATATCCCTTAGGGATTAAATTTCTGGATTAAGTAAAGCCTGCCTGCACGAATTAGGTGAATCTAAAGGCCTCGCTTCGTTTTACATTAGGTTAAATTTTCTCAGATAACCATATTTTTAAAATGCCAGTGTCAAACTAAATTTATTTTTAGAGAGAAGCCTTGGTTTCTGTAGAATAGAGACTTGTTTTGGTGCTCATTAGAAAAACAATCCCCTACCAAGAAATTGGTGAGTTTAGAGACTTTCTGCAGTTAGATTGACTTTTGCCGTTTCGACGATCTAAGTGATTTAATTTTTGGTTTAATACCTACTGATAAAAATGAACTATTCACGTTTATCTAAGCTTTATAAATACATTTTATTCAATGCTTAAGGTTACTTTCTGAATTGGACTATATTTGCGACCTTGATTGATAGATAAAGACAATGTCAGAGAAAAAAAACTGGAAAAGACATACGATTACAGCTGCTTTGCCTTACGCAAATGGCCCTGTTCATATTGGCCATTTAGCAGGTGTATATGTGCCTGCTGATATATATGCAAGGTATTTGAGAATGAATGGCGAGAAAGTAGCTTTTGTCTGTGGATCAGATGAGCATGGAGTCCCGATTACACTACGGGCTCGTAAAGAAGGAATAACAGCTCAAGCGGTAGTAGATAAATACCATGGGATGATTAAAGACTCTTTCCAGAAATTTGGAATAAGTTTTGATATTTATTCGAGAACCTCTTCTAAAACCCAGCATAAAGTGGCGGCAGATTTTTTTAAACACCTATATGATAAAGGGGAGTTTTTGGAGAAAATGTCAGATCAATATTATGACCCGAAAGAAGATACGTTTTTGGCTGACCGATATATTGTTGGGACTTGTCCCAATTGTGGTTTTGAAGAAGCATATGGGGATCAGTGCGAGAGTTGTGGGACATCCTTAAGCCCTTCAGAATTAATTAATCCTAAATCTGCCATCAGCGGTGAGCCACCTATCCTAAAAGAAACGAAACATTGGTACTTGCCATTAGATAAATATGAACCATGGCTGAAAGAATGGATTGTAGAAGGTCATCAGAAAGATTGGAAGGCCAATGTATATGGCCAATGCAAATCTTGGATTGACAATGGACTTTTGCCAAGAGCAGTTACAAGAGATTTAGATTGGGGAGTCCCAGTTCCTTTGGAAGAAGCAAAAGGTAAGGTGCTTTATGTCTGGTTTGACGCACCTATCGGATATATTTCAGCTACGAAAGACTGGGCAGATGAAAACGGTGAAAACTGGGAGGAATATTGGAAGGATAAAGATTCCCATTTAGTGCATTTTATAGGAAAAGATAACATTGTTTTTCATTGCATTATTTTCCCAAGTATGTTGAAAGCGCATGGTGATTATATTCTGCCAGAAAATGTGCCTGCCAATGAATTTTTAAACTTGGAAGGGAATAAAATTTCCACTTCTAGGAATTGGGCTGTTTGGCTACATGAGTATTTAGAGGAATTACCAGGCAAAGAAGATGTCTTGAGATATACCCTTACGGCTAATGCGCCTGAAACAAAGGACAATGATTTTACCTGGAAAGATTTTCAAGCTAGAAACAACAATGAGCTAGTAGCTATTTTTGGAAATTTTATTAATAGAGCCGTGGTACTTACTCATAAATATTATGAAGGTAAAATACCGGAAAGAGGAGAGATTCATCCTGTAGATCAGCAGGTGATTGATCAGATGAAGGAATTTCCAGCAAAAATAAGTACTTCTATAGAATTGTATAGGTTTAGGGAGGCCTTGATGCATTTGATGGATATGGCAAGGCTAGGAAATAAATACCTAGCAGATACTGAACCATGGAAGTTAATAAAACTGGATGAAGAAAGGGTGAAAACCATTATGAATTTAGCCTTGCAGATTGCCGCTAATCTATCTTCACTATGTGAGCCATTTTTACCGAACTCTGCTAAGAAATTACAAGGCATGTTCCATTTAGAATCTATGCAGTGGGGGGAAATAGGAAGTTCAGATGTGTTGAAAAGTGGACATCAGATTGAGAAAGCAACACTGCTTTTTGAGAAAATAGAAGATGAATTGGTAGATCAACAAATTAAGAAATTGGAAGAAACAAAAAAACAAAACGAAGTGCCTGAAAATAACGTGACACCTGCTAAAGAAGAAATCGTTTTTGATGATTTTATGAAAATGGATATGAGGGTAGGTACTATCCTAGAAGCAGAGAAAGTACCTAAGTCTAGTAAATTATTGAAATTTAAAGTAGATACAGGTTTAGATCAACGCACTATCTTAAGTGGAGTTGCTAAATATTTTTCTCCAGAGGAAATGATTGGTAAACAAGTAACAGTCTTGGTAAATTTAGCTCCTAGAAAAATTATGGGAGTAGAATCACAAGGAATGATATTAATGGCTGAAAACCAAGATGGAAGTTTAAAATTATTGATGCCTCATGAGGTGTCTGATAATGGAGCTACCATTAGCTAGTCCTTTTTGATAAGGGTTTTTAAAAATGTAATGGCTACTATTTTGACTTTTTTAAGAGTAAAAATAGTAGCCATTTTGTTGTGTGGCGATAGTTGCAAAATTCTTAATGTCTAATACTTTACCTTTAGACTCCACCAACACCCAATTCCAGTTATTGCAATAGTTAAGCTAACCAAATAGAAATAACTATGACCAATTCCTGCCACTAAGCCAACGGACGAAAAAGTGAGATATAGAATAATGATAGATGCTATTAAGATGATAGATGCTGGATAAGCATATTTCCAAGGAGTTGAATCTACTTTTTTATTTTGGAGTTTATAAACCCAAATATTTTTGACTGGATAGAAATACCCTAAGATAAGCATAAGCGAGAATTCTGCTATAAATAAGATGGCATATACATGCACAAAATGAATATTTACGTCAAAAACAAATCTAAGTAGGGCATAAGCAATAACGTGAAAGATAATGGAAGTTTTTGCAGCAAAAGCAGGCACTTTTTTAAAGAATAGACCAATGACAACCACAGCGATAATTGGAATGTTATAAAACCCTGTAAAAACTCTAATGATTTGCCAAAGCCCTTCTGGTGCAAATTGAAGAAGTGGAGATACGATAAATGAAAATAGTGCGATAACAATACTGGCAATCTTGGCGACTTTAATCAATTCATTTTCTGCTAGCTTTTTCTTTTTAAGTGGTTCATAGATATCTAAAACAAACATGGTTGCTGCGCTGTTAAGTAGTGAGTTAAATGAACTAAATACAGCACCCAATAGTACAGCCAAAAAGAATCCAGATAAATAGGTAGGAAGTAAGTCTTTAACCAAGGTTGGGTAAGCTAAGTCTATTGACTTCAAATTAGTACCATAAAGGTGAAAAGCAATTATCCCCGGAATCATCATCATAAAAGGAACAAGTAATTTGTAATAGCCAGATAATATTACTCCTTTTTGTCCTTCCTTTAAACTTTTTGCCCCTAATGTTCTTTGGATAACATACTGATTAGTCCCCCAGTAAAACAGATTGGCAAATATCATTCCCGTGAAAATGGTGCCAAACGGTAATGGGTCGGAATTGGCGCCAACCGCATTTAGTTTTTCTGTATTGATAGAAGTAATTGTATGAAGACCTTCCAATAAGCTACCCTTTCCAACTGCAACCAAACCTAATACAGGAATCAATAGCCCAATGATCAGGAGTCCTGCACCATTAATGGTATCAGAGACGGCTACAGCTTTTAACCCACCGAAAATTGCATAAACAGCACCTATAAAACCAATTACCAGGATAGTTATTACTAAAGCAACTCCGTAGTCTACTTGCAGTAATTCTGGGACATCAAATAACCTGAGAACTGCAATAGATCCCGAATAAAGTACAGAAGGGATCGTAATAAGGCCATAACCGAGCATAAACAACATAACCGATAATCTACGGACACCGTTGTCAAACCTATCGTTTAGAAACTCTGGTAAAGTAGTAAATGCTCCTTTTAAGTATTTGGGCAAAAAAACTAAAGCCATAATAACAATTGCTAGGCCTGCTGTTACCTCCCAAGCCATACTGCTTAAATTATATCCATAAGCAGAGCCATTAAGCCCTACCAACTGCTCAGCAGAAAGGTTGGTTAACAATAATGAACCGGCTATAAATAACCCTGACAAACTTCTGCCTGCCAGAAAATAACCATCCTTAGAGTTGACTTGCCCTTTAGTTTTTTGATAAGAGAAAAAAGCTACAAGAGTCATGAAAAAGATGCAACTAATTATTGTTAATATGATGTCTTGGGTATTCATTGCCATAAAGAATGGTTAGCAAAACTCCATTCACAAGTGAATGGGATATATTTTAGATTGAAAATTAAGTTAATAATTTTTGAATATGACATAAAAGTGATCATTTGCCACTCTCGTTTTTAAGCTATTGTGTAAATATTGAGGTTTTTTTGAACAGTAAGATTCAAATTATGTGGGCATTGATACGTACAAGCTTGTCCATCAGCAAATAGAATTTCATTTTGAGTGAGTATTTATCAGTTAAATACATTGTGACTAAAATCACAAAGAAATTGATGCGTTTGAATTAGATTACAAAACTAAATTTAATGATTAACCTAAGGATAGGTAGACTAATTTGAAATGAACAATTAGTTATTCTCGATGCTTTGATATTATTAATGACAATATGCGAAATAGAAGGGATTTTATTAAAAAGTCAATAATGGCCTCTTTAATGACAGGATTTGGTCTCGATGCTGTTTATGGTGCCTTAATGCCAGAAGGAGAAGATTTTTTAGGTATACAGGATCCATATGAGCTTTTTCAAAAACATGAAGACATGGTTTTGTTAAATGATAAACCATGGAATATGGAGGCTCAAGCCCATCTATTGAATGATTATGTAACTCCAGCATCAAAAATGTTTATTAGGAACAATGGCCTCATTCCCCAAAAGATAGATTTAGAAAACTGGCAATTGACCATAGATGGAGAGTCAGCCATTACTCAAAAAAAATACTCTTTAGCAGATCTTAAAAATAATTTTGAGCCTTATACTTATCATTTGACTCTTGAGTGTGGTGGTAATGGAAGAAGTGAATTTAACCCCCCAGCAAAAGGAAACCAATGGACTGTAGGAGCTGTCTCTTGTGCTAAATGGACAGGGGTTAGGCTAAGGGATTTATTAGAAGATGTTGGGGTAAAGTCAGATGCTGTTTATATTGGCTATTATGGGGAAGATTCACATTTAAGTGGTGACCCAAGTAAAAAACCTATTTCTAGAGGTGTACCAATCACTAAGGCAATGTTAGAGGAAACTTTAGTTGCTTATCAGATGAATGGAGAAGATATTCCTTTAGTCCATGGTTTTCCATTACGGCTAGTGGCAGGTGGATGGCCTGCGTCAGCTTCTGGTAAATGGTTGACTAGATTGTCCATTAGAAATAAAGTACATGATGGGGCCAAAATGGGAGGTGCATCATATCGGGTGCCCTGTAAACCAGTAGCGCCGGGAGCAAAAGTGCTAGATGAAAATATGTGTATTATAGAGTCAATGCCTGTTAAGTCTTTGATCACATACCCTAAAACAGGGGCTATACTATCTGGTAATAAAAATTTGAAAATCAATGGACATGCTTGGGCAGGGGAATTGCCAGTCAAACAAATGGAATATTCAATTGATTTTGGAGCTACTTGGCATTTGTGCAAATTAAAACAACCTACCAACAGGCTGGCTTGGCAGCAATGGGATGTGGAAGTGAACTTTCCTCAGAAAGGTTATTATGAGGTATGGGCTAAGGCTACTGATAGTAGTGGAGTTTCACAACCTACTATTTTACCTGGATGGAATCCAAAAGGGTATCTTAATAATGCCTGTCACAGAATAGCTATTCAAGTGAGTTAATCTATGAAAAAGAATTTACATAAGATTTTAAAGTACTTATTCAATATTACTTTTTTCCTTTTTTTTGTAGTGGTGACCTTGTTAGGGATTACCTTATTTTTACACCATAAGCCAACTTGGAGACTTTCTTCAGAGGTTACAAAAGAAGAGAAGAGTACTGAACAAGAAAATAGAGTGGCTGTAGATGGGAAAGATATCAAAACAGGCTTGCTAGATGATAAAGGGATTGAGGTAGTTATATTTAACTGTACCAGATGCCATTCTGCGAAATTGATAACCCAGAATAGAGCAAATAGGCAAGGATGGTTAGCCATGATCAGGTGGATGCAGTCCAGCCAGAATTTATGGGATTTAGGAGAGAATGAAAAAATCATCTTAGACTACTTAGAGAAAAACTACGCCCCTGAAAAACAGGGTAGAAGAAAAAACTTGTCTAATATTGAATGGTATAAGTTAGATTGACAGCAAGTCAATTTTGTGCTTATAGTTTAAAACCCTAAGTTTATCGACAATTATTGACATTATTCAAGAAATGTCTATTGAATAAATCTCAGATAATTTATTTTACGCAAAATTAACAGCAAATGAAAAGAGTCTACTTGGTTGTTTTGCTATTATGTATTGTTGGTGGTTTATATGGACAAGAGATAGAAACTGACCCAAATACTAATACTTGGATAACATTACATACAAAAATCAACATCAACGAAAAACTATATTTCAATAATGAGACTCATCTTAGACGATCGGAATTTTTAGCAGAATGGCAGCAAATTATCATAAGGCCTTCGTTTACTTATAAAGTTACCAGTTTAATCAGTTTTAAATTAGGATATACCAAAGTTTGGAATTATCCATATAATCGTGAGTCAACTAGAATAGTGCCAGAAGATAATTTCTGGCAAAGGTTATTGATTACTCAGAAATTCAACAGGTCTAAGTTGGAACAGTCATATAGGTATGAGTTAAGGTGGCTGGGAAATTTATCTGAAAACGAGATTGTAGGAACAAGGTTTGTGAATAGATTCAGACATAGAATTAAATATGATAGAGAGATAGGAAATAAAGGAATGGTTTTGAGTGCTTATCACGAATTGTTTATTTCTATAGATGACAATTATAGAAAAATTAGTTTTAATCAAAATTGGATATATCTAGGAGCTGGGAAAAAGATTAATGACCACCTTAAATTACAAGCGGGTTTAATAAGGCAGTACATTAGAAGGTCATCTACTAGGTATGAAAGTAATGTTAATATGAGGATAGATTTTACTTATACCATTAATTAATATTCATTCGCCCAACTAGTCTGATACCTTTAACCAAGTGAAGGTTTTGAATTAATAATTGAAAATGTTTTAGGTTAAATAGACAAAATGCCGCATTTTCATTCAATTCTTATGACTTATTGACCTAAATTCTTAGAATTTTTGCGTAATTGGACTAATTTTGTTCTCATATTATTAACATAAACTTATTAAAATTTTAATAATCAATATTCTTAACTACTGATTTTTGAAAAATTAAGAATTTTTTATTCAATTCTCTAAAAATAGCATAATAATATAGGAGTGGTATTGCCTTTCTTGCGAACATATCTTAATCTTGTCGTCGATTTGATAATAAAATGTTTTGTTTCGTTTTGAATAAGGCAATATCAATATCCAAATAAATCAATGTTTTGTAGTTTGATTATAAGAGATGAATCGATTAACAGGGTAAATGGAATTACTAAAAATTCCATCATGTTATTCCTCACTCAAATAAGTAATCATTTATTTTTGATTTTAAAACTCCCCTCTTTAGAGAACTTCTGTATTCTTTTAAAAAGATTTCTAGTAAAGATCAGTTTGTTATTTCCTTCGGAATCAGGAGTATTGTTTCATTTGATAAACAAAGAAGAGTATTATTTCAGTAGCAGTGTATATTCAATGCGGACTGAAAAACTAAACATGTTTCTAAATAATCCTTAAAATAAATTCCTTTAATTAAAAAAATTATGTCAAAATCAAAGCTTGAATATATTTGGTTAGATGGTTATAAACCAACACAAAGCTTAAGAAGTAAAACAAAAATATTAAATAATTTTTCTGGAAAACTTGAAGATTGTCCTATGTGGTCTTTTGACGGTAGTTCTACCGAACAGGCTGAAGGTAATTCCTCTGATTGTTTGTTAAAACCAGTAGCAATTTTCCCTGATCCTGATAGGAAAAATGGATATTTGGTCATGACAGAGGTGATGGATTCCGATGGCAATCCTCATGTTTCTAATGGCAGAGCTACTATTGACGATGAAGATGAAGATTTTTGGTTTGGCTTTGAGCAGGAATATTTTTTATGGAATCCTGAATCTAATGTTCCTTTAGGTTTCCCGGCTGGAGGGTATCCGAAAGCTCAAGGACCTTTTTATTGCTCAGTAGGTGCTACAAATGCGTATGGAAGAGAAATAGTAGAAGAACATTTGGATTTTTGCCTCGAGGCTAATATAAATGTGGAAGGGATCAATGCTGAGGTAGCAGCAGGGCAATGGGAATTCCAAGTATTTGCGAAAGGTGCAAAGGCTGCAGGTGACCATGTATGGGTTGCTAGATATTTATTGGAAAGAACAGCTGAAAAATATGGCGTGCTGATAAAGTGGCATCCAAAGCCAGTTAAAGGCGATTGGAATGGTTCTGGTATGCATGCTAATTTCTCAAATTCTGTATTGAGGACTTGTGGTTCTCAAGAGAAATATAATGAGATCTGTGATAAATTTGCTCCGTTAGTAAAAGAACATATTGAAGTTTATGGCGCCTATAATGATCAGAGATTAACTGGTGCTCACGAAACTCAATCAATTGATAAATTTAGCTATGGTGTATCAGATAGAGGAGCTTCTATTAGAATCCCTATTGCAACTGTAGAAAACGGTTGGAAAGGATGGCTGGAAGATAGAAGACCAGCTTCAAACGGAGATCCTTATCAAATTGCAGCAAGAATTATAAAAACTGTGAAAGGATAGATTTTAAGGATTTTTCTTTGCAGATTTTTCTTCGCCTGTGACTATAGTCACAGGCTTTTTTATTGATTAACCAATTATATAAGTCTTGCCTTCAACCCGAATGATGCAATAGAAATTTGATGCAAACCATAATTAACAGTCATTTAACCACTTAAATCCTAATTTCCTACTCACCATAATGGAGACTATGCCTGCGTTGCAAATCAGAATTTAAGCAGCTATCTAACAGCTATTTATGATTTTCTCTTAAAAGTCTAATGCATCATTCGGGTTCAACTTAGATAATGCTGCCTTTAGCCGACATACTATGTGATATTTTTGCCATCATCAAGATTAAAATATAAATTTAATATTCATTAAGTGATATTTTAACATGAGGCGATTATTATTGACTATACTTACCGGGGTCATTTCATTTGTTTCCTATGGACAATCAATTAGACTTAATCAAATAGGATACTATCCTTCCGCAGAAAAAATTGGTGTACTGAACGATGGAAAAGAAGGTGATAGATTTCAGGTGATCAATGAAGCTAATGAAACTATACTTGAAGGAAGGGTGGGAGAACCAAGGTTTTGGAATCTTTCAGGAGAAGAGGTTTCAATACTCGATTTTAGTGGTTTAAAAACACCGGGTACTTATCACTTATCATATAATGGTGAAAATTCACATAGCTTTCAAATAGCGAATAACTGGGATGATCCAGTTTTGCTTGGATTGTTGAAAGCATTTTATTATCAGAGAGCTTCCACAGAATTAACGGAAGAATTTGCAGGTGACTATGCTAGGGCACTTGGCCATCCAGATAATGAGGTGATTATTCATCCATCAGCAGCCTCTGCTACAAGACCAGTCAATTCTACTATTAGTTCACCAAAAGGGTGGTATGATGCTGGAGACTATAACAAATACATAGTAAATGCAGGAATAAGTACTTATTCAATACTTGCCACTTATGAACATTATGCTACTTTATTAGATGATTTATCCAGTGATATTCCTGAAAGCAGTAATAATGTCGCTGATATATTAGATGAAGCAATGTGGGAGTTAGAATGGATGTTGACCATGCAAGATCCTGCAGACGGAGGGGTTTATCATAAGTTAACACATAAAAATTTTACAGGATATATTACACCACAAACAGCATCAGAAATAGATCGTTTTGTGGTCAGTAAAAGTACTGCAGCTACTTTAGATTTTGCTGCAGTCATGGCTATGGCTAGTAGATTATTCCAACCACTACAAAATGAATTCCCCGGAATGTCTAATACATTTTTGCGAGCTGCTGAAGATGCTTGGAAATGGGCCAAATCAAATAGTAGCGAACTGTATCAACAACCTGCGGATATTTTGACAGGAGAATATGGTGATGGAAATGTTAATGATGAATTCCAGTGGGCTGCAGCAGAACTTTATATTACAACTGGAAATAACAGTTATTATAATGACATTAATTTAAGGAGTATCAATGCCTCAGTTCCCTCTTGGCAATCCGTATCTACTTTGGCATTGATTTCATTGGCTAGGAATCAGGAAAGGTTGACAGAAATTGCACAGAATGACTTGGTAAGAAATAAAATCATTACGTTAGCTAATCGACTAAGGAGTGGTTATGATCTAAATTCTCCCTATAGAATTACGATGACTGAAAGAGACTATATTTGGGGAAGTAATAGCGTGGCAGCCAATCAAGCGATGATATTACTGAATGCATTTGAATTAACTGGTGAAGGCACTTACCTCGCAGCAGGAAATGCTTCTATTGATTACTTGCTGGGAAAAAACCCGCTAGGCTTTTCTTTTGTGACAGGTTTTGGAGATCAAACACCGATGGATCCGCACCATAGACCCTCTCTTTCTGATAGGAACACCTTACCAGTTCCGGGGTTATTGGCCGGTGGTCCGCATTCTTTACAGCCTGAAGGTAATTGTAATTACCCTTCCACCTTACCAGCCATATCTTACGTAGATGATGTGTGTAGCTTTTCGACTAATGAAATTGCTATTAACTGGAATGCTGCAATGGTTTACGCTACTGCTGGTTTACAATATTACATGCGTGGCTTAGGAAATATTAAGTCCTTTGTCCTTAAAAACCCTAAAGATTTAGTCGCATTGGAAGGTGGGATAGCAAGGTTTGATATTGTGACAGTTGGTGAAGGATTTACCTATCAATGGTTTTTGAATGATGAAATAATTGAAGGTGCTATTGAAAGTAGTTATATAATTGAAGATGTTACTTTAGAAGACGACAGTACATTTTATTCAGTTAGAGTAACTCTCAATGGGGAAACTAGCACGACAGCACAAGCTAGGCTTAACGTGATGCGTGACGAAGTAATTGATGTAATAACTTCTACTAATGAAAATTTAGACCTGAGTTTACAAGTTTATCCTAACCCAACTTTAAATAAGATCATTAATCTGACTTCTGTAGAGTTGGTTAAGTCTTTAAATGTTTATGATATGTCAGGAAAGTCCGTTGCTAGCATAGAACAACCCAATGAATTGATTGATTTGAGTGGGATAAATGCAGGATTGTACTTATTAAGTTTTAGAACTTTAAATAACCAATTGATCACTAAAAGGCTTATACTGAAATAATAAGAGTTCTTTTTAAGCGGTATAATATCCATTTATATTTATAAGAGTGTATAAGATATTTTAGTAAATTTGATTTTGACAAAGCGTTTCCACGCTGAGATAAAAAACGCAAGTATAGGATCGCTATGATGAGTATTTTTAACGCATCCCAAATTTTAAAATTTGCTAATAGATAGGCGCTCTAATAAATCCAAATTGGTATAAAAACCTGTTTTTGGAAATAAAGAAGGACTCAATAACAGGTTTTCTCATACTAAAAGTAATTCTTCACCTTTTTCAAATTCGACCTTGTTATTAATTAGCCCTATAAATAGATCATCTGTGACAGTCGATAGAAGGCTATTTATTGATACCTTACCCGTCTTGTAAAAATATCCCTGTGATTCATAAACTTGATATGCTTCATTAAATTTCACATTGTCCAAAAGCTTTAGATTCTGGGCGCTAATAAGAATTTCAATAAATACCTCATTGGTGAAACTTAAATTAGAATCAATTGATTTTGTATAACTCAACCCATTGATCACACCAGTAATGTCAGAAAAGACAGCTATTCCAGTAGGGTGACTTCCAGCACCTTTACCGTATAGCAATTGTTTTCCAGTGTACTCTGCGGTTATTGAAACATAATTGTTTTCATGATCAATTTTATAGGCCAAATCGCTTTCTTTTACTAAAATAGGACATACCAAAGCACAAACTTGGTTCTCATGTTTGATGATTTTAGATATTAATCTATATTTTAAACCTTTGTTTTTTGCATAGGAAATGTCATTTTGACTGATATTTCTAATTCCAGTGGCAAAAATCTGATCTACTGGCACATCTAAACCAAAAGAATGGGCTAGTAGAATTTTTAGTTTGTACTTAGGGTCTAAACCATCTATATCAGAAGTAGGATCTACTTCTGCGAAACCTTTTGCTTGGGCGTCTTTCAGTGCAAGATTGAATGGTATTTTCTCTTCAAACTGTTTGGTTAATATGTAGTTAGTGGTTCCGTTGAAGATTCCTTCGACTTTTGAGATTTTATCAAATTGATAATAATTCTCTAATGTCTGTAAGATGGGTATTGCCCCACATACGGCTCCTTCATATAAAAAAGGAGTTTTATATTCTGCTATTAATTTTTGTATTTCACCATAATATATAGCAATCATTTTCTTATTGGCAGAGACTACCGGAATTCCTTTTCTTATGGCAGTAGAAACTATTTTAAAAGCATGGTCTGCATCATTGATTAATTCTACAATTAAATTTATTTCTACATCCTCGAATAGGTCTTTTGGATTATCAGTAAGGATTTCTAAAGGGGCTTTTCTTGATTTATTTATATCTCTGATGCAAATCTTTTGATAAGCAATGGGAAGATTTTTTTTTTGATCAGTGACAATGTCAAAAAGCCCTTCCCCAACACAACCAAAACCAAACTGGCCTATCTTGATAGTTTTCATATGCTAAATGCTAAAGTTGTTTTTAACTGTTTTCTAGCCTTTTTATTTATAAACTCAATTAGAATTGGATTTAATTTTGCAGTTTCTGTTAAAAAACCATCATGTCCATACTTAGAGTCAATTAAATCTAGTTTGGCATTCGGGAGATGGTTAAATAAGAAGACTTGTTCTTTAGTGGGGAATAAATTATCTGAGTTAATGCCAATTACTAAAGTATCTATTGAAATAGACAGCAAAACACTTTTAGAATCAATTCTTCCCCTTCCTATATTATGGCTATCCATTGCTTTACTTAAATGCCAATAGGAGTAAGCATTAAACCTACTGGCTAGTTTATTTCCTTGATATCTTTGGTAAGAACTTGCTTGATAATCACCCCTAATTTCGTTGGTTTCTTCTTTTTGGGTTTCTTCATAAGTTTGATAACTTCTATAGCTAAGTAACGCTACTGCTCTGGCGGTTTTCATCCCTTCAATACCTGCATCTGCGGAATTTGTAGGCCAAGTTGGATCAAGCTGAATGGCCAATCTTTGAGTTTCATTATAAGCAATTCCCCAAGAGGAGTGTTGTGCATTGGTGGCAATTGGTATGATTTTAGAAAATAAATCAGAATTCTTAGCTGCCCACTCCAATACCTGCTGTCCTCCTAGAGATCCGCCAATTAAAGTGTGTATCTGATTTATTCCTAAAGATAAACGTAATAGGTCAAATGCATTGACGATGTCTCTGATAGTGATTTCAGGAAATTTATGATAATAAGGCCTACATGTTTCAGGGTTTACAGATAATGGTTGACTACTTCCATAGCAAGAACCTAAAACGTTAGCACAAATGATGAAGTATTTTTCTGGATCTAAGGCTCTGTTTTTTCCATAGAGTCCTTTCCACCAATCACTTACATCAGAATTGGCAGTGAGTGCATGACAGACCCATATAATATTGCTTTGATCTGAATTAATAGACCCAGCTGTATGATACGTTAACTCAAAACCTGGGAGATGTTTCCCTGATTCGAGTTTGAAATCGTTTTGATATTTAAAGTTGTTTTTTTTCATTAGATATCTGAGGATACCTCTTTTTTCTTGTCTGAAATTTTGTCCAATGATGCCCTTAAATCAGCTTTGATATCACTGATGTGTTCAATACCAAGTGAAATTCGTAAAAGGGTAGGGGTTACCCCTGCAGAAAGCTGCTCAGTTTCTGATAGCTGTTGGTGTGTAGTAGAAGCAGGGTGAATTATTAAGGTCTTTGCATCACCCACATTAGCTAGGTGACTTATAATTGAAAGGTTGTTAACAACAGTCTTTGCTAATTCATAATCCCCTTTTAAGGTGAAACTGAGAACACCTCCAAATCCATTTGTTAAATATTTTTTCGCGTTTTTATGGTTGGCATCTGTTGGGAGACCTGGGTAGTTTACATATTGAACTTCTGGTTGATCTTCTAGCCATTTCGCAATTTCTAATGCATTATCCACTGTCCGTTGGACTCTAAGCGATAAGGTCTCTAAACCTTGTAGTAATAAAAAAGAATTGAATGGGCTCAGAGCAGGCCCAAAATCACGAAGGCCTTCAACTCTTGCCCTTATCGCAAAAGCTACATTTGGTAAACCTAAAGAATTATTGTCTCCAAATGTTTCCCAGAAATTTAAGCCATGGTATCCTTCCGATGGTTCTGAAAAATCAGGAAACTTTCCATTCCCCCAGTTAAAATTCCCGCCGTCTACAATGACACCTCCTATGCTTGTTCCGTGCCCTCCAATCCATTTGGTAGCTGAAGCCGTAACAATATTAGCTCCCAACGCTAACGGTTTTGCTAAATAACCAGCTGCCCCGAATGTATTATCTACTACTACAGGGATATCATGTTTTTTACCTAAGGCAATCAAAGCTTCAAAATCAGGAACTATAAAACCTGGATTGCCGATGGATTCAAAGTAGATAGCTTTCGTATTTTCATCAATTAGCTTCTCAAATGATTCTGCATGATCATTTTCAGCAAATCTCACATCAATATTTAACCGCTTAAAAGCTACCTTAAATTGATTATAAGTGCCTCCGTAAAGATATGGGGCGGTCACAAAATTGTCTCCAGCTCTTAAAATATTATTGAGTGCTATAAATTGGGCAGCTTGTCCAGACCCTACAGCAAGAGCGGCAACACCTCCTTCAAGAGCAGCTATTCGTTTTTCGAATACATCAGTAGTTGGATTCATAATCCTGGTATAAATGTTGCCAAATTCCTTTAGAGCAAATAGGTTAGCTCCGTGATCTGCATCGTTGAATGTAAAAGAACTGGTTTGATAAATAGGGACAGCTCGCGAATTAGTTGCTGCATCTGGTGTCTGTCCGGCATGTAACTGGAGAGTGTCGAAATGAAAGTTTTCTGTATTTGACATTTTTATATTTTTTTTAAAAAAAGTGTACCAGGAAATTTTAGGCATAAGCCTAGCGTGACTCGCTTTTCAAGGATAGTTCTAAAACTAATTATGAAATATGGGAGTGGGTGTTACAGGCAACAACAGCAACAGCACATCATATTAGATGCAATAGCCGTATGTTTTGTTACTTGAAAACTTAAAGAGAATGTAAATCTTAAATCAGTCATATTACTTTCATTTATTTTCTTCTGAAGCGTTTGTTCAGAATCAGGAATTGGCACCTTTCCTTTTGGAGGTTGCCAGAGAGTCTAAGAGCCTGTCTCTCGTCTCTTCTTAATAAACGATTAGCTAAGAATTAGCTAACTGTTGATGACACAAACTTAAATTAGTTCTAATTAAACTTCCAAGTATATAGAAGAATTTATTTTCTTTAAAAACCTAATTATTTGATTATCAGGGAGTAAATTTAAATCCCTAAGGGGTATTAATTTCCTTGATCGGCCATCCAGACTCTTCTGCGGGCGCTGAAGCTTCTTTGCGGAGCCGCTGAGTCAATCATAAATGATTACTCACAGACACTCGGTACCCTTCTGAAAGCAAGGTAGCTTTGTTAGCAGAGCCGCTGGGTGGGCTTTTGCTTCAACCCGCATGATGTATTAGAAATCGTTATGAGCTCATAAAGTTCAAAATTACAGACACCTATCCCATATTAATCATAATAAACCATGACCTTGCGTAGTAAGTAATTGATTTATATCTAAATGGGTATAAGTGGAGATAGTTTTTAAGAATGTTAAATTAATTAATTACCAACTGGCTTATATTGCCTGCAGATTAAAAATAATTACTCTTAAATATGTCTGGGAAAAAAACTATTTCCGATTAATAAACAGAACTCAACTTAGAAAATATTGCCCTATATTTCTATAAACTGTTGATTATAAATTTGATTATAATTTGGATTTCTATCGCATCATTGGAGATCATAATTTATGAAATGGATACTTCAGGCTCATTTAATGCCACATTTATAAAAGAGGTGTTGCATTAATCATTGTGCTGACTCATTGTTCTAGATGCACCTATTGTACAGAATGAAAGGATAATTGATTCCGCTCTAACTAAAAGACTCGGTAACTCTTCGCATTCCGATTTGTTAAAATCCCCTAGGACATAGTCTACTTGTCTCCCTTTAGCAAAATCGTCACCTACTCCGAATTTTAGCCGTGCATAGTTTTGACCTTGAGTAGTTGCTTCTATATCTTTTAAACCGTTATGGCCTGCACTAGAACCTTTGGCTCTTAAACGTAACTTTCCAAATGGCAAAGCAATATCATCTACGATAACCAGTATGTTCTCTTTAGGGATTTTCAGTTGTTGCATCCAATAATTGACAGCCTTACCACTTAAATTCATATAAGTAGTAGGTTTGATCAAATGAATGCTTCTTCCTTTATACTTGATGTCAGCGGTACTTGCTAGTTTGTTGCTATTGAAGGAGGAATTATGTTCTTTAGCTAAAAAATCAACTACTTTGAAACCAATGTTGTGTCTCGTATTTTCATACTCACTGCCAATATTTCCTAAACCTATGATTAAATATTTCATTTTAATTCTTAAACGGTAAAAATAAAAAAAATCCTGTATCAAAAAAGATACAGGATTTTTTTTTAGCTAATAATAAGTTGGAAAGATTATTCCTCTGCTTCACCTTCAGCTTCTAGTTCTTCAGCACTCTTACCTCTAAGAGCTCTAGGAACTTCTATAGTAGCAATTGATACTAATGTACTATTTAGAATTTCATAGTTTTCTATAGGAATTTCACCTACTTTTACTGATTTCCCTAATTCTAATCCACTGATATCTACTTTAATGCTATCAGGCATGTTAGCGGGTAGAGCACTTACTCTTAATTTTCTTTGCTTCATTACTAATTTACCCCCAGCTTCTAAACCTGGTGCTTTACCGAAAGTTTCTACTGGTATATCCATTTTCAAAGCTTTCTTATCATTTAGTAACAAGAAATCAGCGTGTAAAATGATCTCACTAACAGGGTGAAATTGAATGTCTTGTAAAATACACTGATATTCCACGCCTTCTATATCTAAATTCACAAAGTGCGCTTGTGGTGTATATACTAAATCTCTGAATAGAATCATTGGCGTGTGGAAGTGCACTTGCTCTTTACCACCATATAATACACATGGTACGCTGCTGTTGTCTCTCAGTCTTTTTGACTCAGATTTACCGAGATTTGCTCTTTTATACCCTATAATCTCTAAAGTTTTCATAAATGAAATATTAATTGTTAATAAATAATGAACTTATTGATTCATGATCATGTATTTTTCTAATAGCTTTTGCAAATAAATCTGCTACGGTCAATACCTTGATCTTGTTACTTTGTTTGAATTGTGGAATACTGTCTGTGATTATCAGCTCTTCCAATTCAGAATTTTCTATATTTTCATAAGCTTTGCCTGATAAGACACCATGTGTACACACTGCCCTTACAGATCTTGCCCCTTTTTCTTTTAATAAATTGGCAGCTTTGCAAATAGTACCAGCAGTATCTACAATATCATCTACAAGCACTACATCAGCATCAGTAACGTCACCTATTACTTGCATAGAAGCAACTTCATTGGCTCTCTTTCTTTGTTTATCACAAACAACCATATCTGCTTCAAAGAATTTAGCATAATTCCTTGCTCTAGCTGTGCCGCCTACATCAGGGGTTGCAAATAACAAATTGTCTAATTTAAGGCTCTTAATATAAGGTACTAAAATACTAGAACCATTCAAGTGATCTACAGGAATATCAAAAAAGCCTTGTATTTGGCCAGCATGCAAATCACAAGTCATCAATCTGTTTGCACCAGCAGACGTCAAAATGTTTGCCATCATTTTTGCAGCTATTGATACCCTTGGTTTATCTTTTCTGTCTTGCCTTGCATAACCAAAATAAGGAACTACTAAGGTTACTGATTCAGCACTGGCTCTTCTGGCAGCGTCTATCATCAACAATAACTCCATAATGGTATCTGATGAATGACAGGTGGATTGTATCAAGAATACATCACAGCCTCTCACTGATTCTTCGAAGTAATATGATAACTCACCATCACTGAATTTTTTGGAGCTGGACTTACCTAAGGGCTTACCATAAAATTGAGATATTTTTTCTGCTAATTCTAGAGAGCCTGAGCCCGCAAATATCTTAACTGCTGACATGGGAAAAGTAGTTATCTGAAAATAAAAATTCCCGATCTAAAAATAAATTAGATCGGGATTTTGGTTGTCCGACTAGGGCTCGAACCTAGACTCTTCTGTACCAAAAACAGACGTGTTGCCAGTTACACCATCGGACAATTACTAGCCCCATATTTTGGGATTACAAAAGTAGTTATTTGTTTTAATTTTAAAAACAATTATGTGAAAAAAAATCAAAAAATTATCGAGTTAATTCTGTAATGATCTGATTATGTAAAGGATATTCTTCCTTTAAAGATTTTCTTGTTGCCATTTCAAAGTCTGAAAATTCAAAACCTGGATAAACAGTACATCCTGCTAAGCCATAGTCGCCCTTTATGACCCTACTGGCAAACCAAGTTTGTGCAGG
Source organism: uncultured Cyclobacteriaceae bacterium (assembly GCA_937958005.1). Lineage (GTDB taxonomy): Bacteria > Bacteroidota > Bacteroidia > Cytophagales > Cyclobacteriaceae > JANSWY01. The sequence goes on along the minus strand of CALGOB010000146.1, from coordinate 5,009 downwards.
AACGGTAAATTGTGGAACTTCACCTTTTTTCCAGTTAGTACCCAGCATTTGTCTAATCAATTTACCTTCTTGAGTAATCATATTGATTTCAATAGGACTACCTTCATAAAAATGCCAAGTCTCATCACTTTTAATTTTATGAAAGGCAGAAAAACTATCTTTTACTAATAGAAAGTAAATGGCTGTTGCAAAACATCTGCTGCCTTGAAATCTATCAGGTAATTCTAGAGTGCTTACCAAATCATTACTCCTGTAAGTTTCTTTGTAATATCCACCTTCAGGATGGGGGAGCAGGTCAAGTTCCTTGATCAGTTCGTCTATTTTTGCATTAGCCATAACTTGTTAATCTAGTCTTTGATGAAAAATTACTTCTTGTTTTCTTTGATCCAAGTTTTAGCATTAATGAATAGATTTATCCATGGAGTAATTTCATCAGTTTTTTTACCATTTGGATAATGTGGCCAGTTCCATGGGAACATAGAACGTTCTAAATGGGGCATCATTGCTAAATGTCGCCCATCAGAAGAGGTAACTGCTGCTGCTGAATGATCAGAACCATTAGGATTGGCAGGATACTGATTATAAGCGTATTTAGCGGCTATGTTATATTCAGAGGCTTCTCCTGATAAATCAAAACGTCCTTCTCCGTGAGCAGACCATATGCCTAAGTTACTTCCTTCTAGACCGTTTAATAAAATGGAGGATGAAGGTAAAATATCTACTGATGAAAAACCACATTCAAATCTGCCTGAATCATTGTGCCTCATTTTTGGATGATTCTTTTTATCCTTATAAATAAGGTCTAATTCCATCATGAGTTGACATCCATTGCATACGCCAAGACTTAAGGTGTCTTCTCTTTTATAGAAATTGGCTAAAGCATTTTTAGCCTTTTCATTATAAATGAATGTACCTGCCCATCCTTTAGCAGAGCCTAAAACATCAGAGTTTGAAAATCCTCCTACGAAAACAATGAAGTTTACATCGGTAAGATCTTCTCTGCCACTTACTAGGTCAGTCATGTGCACATCCTTGACATCCATGCCTGCTAGGTGCATCATATAAGCCATCTCTCGCTCACTATTAGAACCTTTTTCCCTGATGACGGCTCCCTTTATATTCGATTTCCCTTTTCTGTCAAATGATAGCTGAAGATCTTTTAACTGTCCTGAGAAATTAGCAGGATACTTATATTTTAAGGCTTGTTTTCCTAAGTTGTTATTTCTTTCTGTAGCCAAAGAATTTTTAGTCTGTTCTTTGTCTAATAGATAAGAGGTTTTAAACCAAGTCTCTCGATAGGTTGCTATATCTAAAGTTAATGGTATCTGCTGGTACTCAATTTCTAAAGTGCTATCAGTAGTTACTGAACCTATTACTTGGTGGTAGATGCCCAAATCCTTAAGTATTGAGGTTACTTCCTCTATATTTGCTGTTTGAATCAAGGCAGCTGGCTTTTCGTTGAAAAGTGTTTTTATTAGATCACTTTGATGTAGGCTGTCAAGGTCAATTTTTAAACCGATATCAGTACTAGGAAAACACATTTCTAACAACGCCGTAATCAGTCCTCCTGAAGAGATATCATGTCCGGCAAGAACATGGTCACTCACTATTAGTTTTTGAATCGCCTCAAAAGTTGCTCGGAAATATTTGGCATCCTCTATGTCTGCCGTTTCATTGCCTATTTTATTAACTATTTGAGCTAAGCTAGTACCGCCCAATTGATAAGGAGCCTTGCTGAACGGAATATAAATTAACTGACTGTTTTCAGCTTGCTTCAGATCTGGTGAAACTACCTGACGAATGTCACTTACCTCTCCTACAGACGAAATAATCACTGTGCCAGGGGAATAAACGGTATTTCCATCAGGATATTTCTGTACCATAGAAAGTGAATCTTTACCAGTAGGGATGTTAATTCCTAACTCAATAGCAAAATCACTTACTGCCTTCACTGCTTCGTATAATCGGGCATTTTCTCCTTCGTTTTTTGCTGGCCACATCCAGTTGGCACTTAAGGAAACATCTGCTATGCCATTGGTAAGTGGAGCCCATACTAAATTGGTCAAAGCTTCCGCTATGGCAATTCTAGAACCAGCAGATGGATTAGCCAGTGCTACCACAGGGGCATGGCCAATGGCTGTGGCAATGCCTTTGTTGCTCTTGAAATCTAGAGCCATCACACCTACATTGTTAAGTGGTATTTGAAGTTCACCAGTAGTTTGTTGAGTAGCCACTCTTCCTGTTACGCATCTATCCACTTTACTGGTCAGCCAGTCTTTACAAGCTACCGATTCCAGTTGGAGTACTTTCGATAAATAAGATAAAACCTCTTCTGTTCGATAGTTTACTTCTGCAAATTTTTCACTTTTCTTTTGGTCAGAAAGGACTGTTACAGGAGATGAACCGAACATATGACTTAAACTCCAATCAATAGGGTTTTTCTTTGTTTGATCATTCTTAAAGACAAATTGATTATTGCTGCTGGTAACTCCCACCTCATAAAGAGGGGCTCTTTCTCGTTCAGCGATCTTCACTAGTTTAGGTAAATCTTCTTCTCGGATTACGAGTCCCATTCTTTCCTGTGACTCATTCCCAATGATTTCTTTGTCGGAGAGGGTAGGGTCTCCCACAGGTAACTTATTTACATCTATTTCGCCTCCTGTATCTTCTACTAATTCAGATAAACAGTTGAGGTGACCTCCTGCTCCATGATCATGAATGGAAACAATGGGATTATTGTCTTCTTCTGCCATTCCTCTGATGGCGTTGGCAACTCTTTTTTGCATTTCAGGATTTGAACGCTGAATGGCGTTTAACTCAATAGAGTTTGAGAATTCACCAGTAGCGACTGAAGAAACAGCACTTCCTCCCATGCCTATGCGGTAATTGTCACCGCCCATCACAACGATCTTCTGTCCGGGAGAGACTTTTTCTTTTTGCGCATCCTCATGCTTTCCATAGCCAATGCCACCGGCCAACATGATCACTTTATCGAAACCATGATTTTTATCATTTTCTTGGTGTTCAAAAGTTAGCACACTGCCTGCAATAAGTGGCTGCCCAAATTTATTACCGAAATCAGAGGCGCCATTAGAGGCTTTGATTAAAATTTCTTTGGGAGATTGATATAACCATTTTCTCGCAGGTAGTCCGTTTTCCCATGATCTGTCATTGGTTAACCTTGAGTAAGAGGTCATGTAAACGGCTGTTCCTGCTAGTGGTAAACTGGCTTTTCCTCCTGCTAATCTATCTCTGATTTCTCCACCTGATCCTGTGGCAGCCCCATTAAACGGTTCTACTGTGGTAGGGAAATTGTGTGTTTCGGCTTTGAGCGAAATCACAGAATTAAAATCTTTGGTAATATATTCCGAAGGTTTTTCTGCTGAGGATGGCGAGAATTGCTCTACTAATGGCCCTTTAATGAAAGCAACATTGTCTTTATAAGCAGACACTAAATTGTCAGGTCTTTCTTTTGCTGTTTTCTTGATAAGTTGAAACAAGGTGGTGGGCATTTCCTCACCATCTATGATGAATTTTCCATTGAAAATCTTATGCCTACAATGCTCTGAATTCACTTGGGAGAAACCAAAGACTTCACTGTCTGTGAGCGGCCTATTTAGCTGATCACTTACAGATTGTAAATAGGTGATTTCTTCTTCATTTAAAGCAAGTCCTTCTGCTTTATTATAAGCGGTGATATCTTCTATGTGATTGACCGTTTCAGGAGCGATGTCTAAATTGAATAACGTCTCGTCCAACTGCTCATAGATAGTTTGTAACATTGGGTCATAAGATTTGGCAGCATCGTAAAGAAAATATTCTTCAATTCTGCTGATACCATCTATCCCCATATTTTGGGTAATCTCTACTGCGTTGGTACTCCAGGGAGTTAGCATTTCTTTTCTAGGGCCAAGAAATTTCTTACTAATAGAAGCGGTGATTTCTTTGGTAGCCCCATCAAATAGCCATTTGAGCTTTTGAATACTTTCCTCATCAAATGTTGAGGTATGTTGAACAGCGTAAACTAAGTCGGATCCTTTGGAAAAAAAACTAATCATGAAGTGCACAATTTTGAAAGCGCAAAGCTATGAAATTAGCGTCTGATCTAATAGGGTGTAAGCGGGAAATTAACTTATAGTTTGATTTTTGTTTTAGTTTTTGATAAGAATCTATCTAAATTTTATATAACCGAGTACCCAAGAAGTTTTAAAAATTCATAGAATCATTAATATGATGACTATTTTTGAGGTTCTTAATGGGCTCATTTTTACCATTGGAGATGTTTAATGTTATTGATTTTTAAAAAGTGAACATTTGTTTTTAGCCCGAATAATTCAGGGTGCCTGACCAGGGAAATAATTATTAGAAAAGCTAAATGGTTGACCATTAACGTAATCGATTCAGTAGAGTAAAATTGACATTCCTCAAATTTAGGCTATGCCAATTCTTAAGTCTTTCATCATAAAACTAAGTAAATCAATTACTTACTACAAAAGGTCATAGTTTGTCAAGAATAATGCAGGTTAGATTCTAATTTTTTTTAAAAAAATATGTTTTGTATTACTAGTATTCGAGAAAAAGGTTTTCATTTTTATACATTTTGGAGGGTTGGCCTGATCATTTAGCGGGGTGTGCGAGGGGATTTAGGGTGGGAGCTTTAAATTATCTTGATTTTTTTGGTCCTTTTTTCATCAAGGAAAAAACGGACGAAAGCTAGAGTTGTCAGCCCTTCGATTGATTTATAGGGGGTGTTTTTGAACTTCAGAAATAATCTTTGATTAAACGATATCAAGAGCAGTTTTTCTTCAATTTCAGTTTACTTGGATGCCAGTAGTTTTGTATTGACTTATTAAATTAGAAATAGTTATTTGGTGCCGTTTAAGTCCAGTATAGGTTATGGACTGATTATTTCATAAATGATTTTTGTAGAAAAGAGGTTTGGTAGATTTGCATCATTGGGTTATTTGAAAATGATTCATCAAAATAATCTTAGATTTTGGGAATGAAAA
>CALGOB010000145.1 GCA_937958005.1 uncultured Cyclobacteriaceae bacterium | reverse complement strand
TTTATTACTGGTATCCAATTAAATCTGAAAATAAACAAAAAGACACTTATAGATCAAATAAAGAAGATTTTTTTCTGATCCTGAAAAACACCGTTCCACGGCGGCCCTCTAGAATTGGGTATTCCTAAAATTAGTGGCTTTCTGCGTCGGCAGTCCGATTCATTTTTTCCATGCCGCGGGGGCGGACTCCTGAAAAAACGGAATCGGGCGAACCGTCAAAAAAATCTACAAGGCCACTTGGCGGTCAAAAACAACATGGTACGCCATCGCGGCTCTGCCGGGGTTTTTGACAGGCCAACCCTCCTATGTGAAGATCTTAAAGTAGAAATTTTGGATAGTAAAACGCATTAAATTATTTACTTGGATACCAGTAATTAAATACTTTAAATGTTAATCTTTTATGTGTTGAATGGATTCAAAGATTTCCCGTGCTTCACAGATTTAACGTTTGATCCAGTATTTACACGACGAATGCTAATCTCTATTTTCTAATACAACTTTCCAATGCTTTTTGATGAAATAAAGAAATGTCTCCCTGTAGATTTTCTAAATTAATCTCATTCGTTAAACCACAATCTAAAAGGTTAAAAGTAACAGTAGGCTTAAAACCTTCTAGGTAATCAACTGTTACCGCATTGTAAATAACCTGGCAATCAGCTTTAGTTTCTCTGATCAACCAATTTACTCCTTTGGCCAATTCGATATTCTGTACATGCATACTCTGTAATCTTCCTTGAGGGAAAATCTGAACAAGGTTTTTAGAATCCTCCAAGAGCTTACTAGCATATTTCAAGGACTGGAGCATTTCACGGGATTCTTTCTTCACTGAAAAAGCACCTCTGTATTTCAGGTAAGGATGTTTCTTTACTTGATCTTCTTGTACCATGACATGAAAGTTCTTGCCTAGGTATTTATAAGTCAGATAATTCCCTAAAAACCCATCCCACCAAGAAAAATGATTTTGAAGCAGTAATATAGAGTGCCCTGTTTTGATGGACACCGTATTAATCTTGATTTTACTAAACTTTCTGGGGAAAATAAACTTAGATTCCAATTGAAAGAATGCTTTCTTCACCCACTCAGTATCTGCTGCTTCAATCACAAGCTATCCATTTCTTTTGAAAATAATCTATTCATTTTATCAGTCATCATCCAGTGCCCTTCATCTACCGCAATTATCTTTTTCAATAACAATTGATCCAATAACGCTATATTTCTTTCTTTGTAGGGAAAAAGTACATCTTGTTTACCATACACTACAACCACTTTTATTTGATGGTTATTCAATAAATCAATCAGAAAATCTCGGCTAAATTCTATTTCACCAACAAAATTCAAAGTATTACATAAGTTACTTCTTTGTTCTTTAGTCCCAATCTCTTTTTCTACAATTTCAAAATGGTGTTGATCAATAAAACCCATCTTTTTCACCATTTTCATAATGAATAGCGGCAGTGAGGTATTTACCACTGTTTGAAAAAACAGGTTTCCGAACCCTTTTGAAATAAAGTCCAAACCCCAATAACTCTCAAAACCATAAGGAGCAAAGAGGTACAATTTACTAAGTTTTACCTTGAAATGCTGAGTTAGGTACAGAGCTATTTTTGCACCTATTGAATACCCAACTATTGAAAATCTTTGAATTTGATGATTTTCAACATAGTCATTGATAAAACCTATTAACTCATTAAGCCAACCTTCGTGTGTTTTAGGGCCAAGCTGGTGATAGGGTAAATGAAAGCCTATAATTGAGTAGTTATCACATAAGTTATCTAGAATTTTATATTGAAAGCCATCTAAACCATAGCCATGAAAGGCAAAAAGAAGCTCTTTGCCGTTCCCATATATTCCATATTTCACTAGATTATTTTCTTGCATATAAAATCATGGCAAAGTTTGAAAATTTCATTCCTACCTCCTTATTTAAATCTATCGCCTAATAAATACTAAATCAACAAAAACCTTACAACTCACAAAATTTTAAGCCTCTAATTAGCCCTACTTTCATTTTTAACTTTAACTCGAATGATGCAATAGAAATTTGATGCAAACCATAACTAACAGTCATTTATGATTTTCTCTTAAAAGCCTAATGCATCATTCGGGTTTAAAATCTATTTTTTAATAATAATAGACTTAAAACAAAACCCAGATATCATCCCTTGAGTTAATATATAAGACAAGCTAGTTGTTGTCATATTAAACAACCTTAAATTTAAAACAGATGTTAGTAATTGAAATTTTTATTGGATTAATAATCATTTATACCACTGCCAGAAATATTGAAGAAACACATAAGGCTAATCAAGCTGAAAATGTAGGATATGGTAAGGAAAATAACAAAAAGACAAAAAGAAGAATTGAAATAAGGCCTGAAAGGATTTAACCCGAAAAATTCGGGACTCATTTATGCGAATATCTAACTACTTGACAGGCAACGCAATTGATTAGTCTATTATGAATAATTAGGATTAATTCCTATTGAATATTGATTACTTACTCTCTTCCACGAGTATCATAGCTTCTCTGCAAAGGTACTCATTAAATTATTGCGAAAAGATAGAGTCCGGATTGGTTCAATGAACCAACCCCGACCCAAGTGTACGGGGTATCTATGGGCAATAATTTAATGATCGACTCAAGTCGGGGAATTAATATCCCTTAGGGATTAAAATGGTGTTTAAGAAAATCTTTTTTAATGAAACACAACTAGTCATATACTTCTTATTGTTTCGTACTTAGTCTACTTCTCATTAAAATAAAGAAAAGTCCCGGTAAATACATCAAAACTCCATAAAGTGAAGGAGCAATGGCAAACTCTGTACTATTTAAAACTCCAGTTGCAATGGCAATTGCCAACGTCCCATTTTGAATACCACTTTCAATAGAAATACTGATGGATTCTTTTAGCCCTAAGTTGAAAATTTTAGCCGTTAGATAGCCAACAGCTGAACTGAGAAACAATAAACTTAAAATGAGTGTCCCAGCCTCAACAAAATGCATGGGTATAGTTGCTCTTTCTTTAATCAGCAACCCAACAATAACCAAGAACAATAGAGCACCTGAAGCAATTTTCACAGGCTTTTCCATTTGATCAGCAAACCTCTCTTTCTTTGACTTGATCAACATACCTAGGCCAATAGGAATAATAACAATGATCAACAATTGTCCTATAATCTTAACCTCGTCTACATCCACCCTTTGATTTGAATTTAGAAAAGTATCTAACCCAAACTGGATAATTAGTGGAATGGAAATGATGGTAATTAAACTGCTAAATGCTGTAAGGCTTACAGAAAGTGCTGTGTCCCCTTTAGCTAAGTGCGTTAATAAGTTAGAAGTAGTTCCTCCAGGACAAGCTGCTAAAATCATAAACCCTACCGCAATTTCTGGTCTGGCATCAAATAATATTAAAAGTGTATAGGCAATCAGTGGAAGAAGGATAATCTGGTTAATCAATCCAATTAAAATTGCCTTAGGCCTTTTAGCTACTCTTTTAAAATCTGCGATAGTTAAAGACAAGCCCATTCCAAACATGATGATGAAAAGGCAAGCCCCTAAAATGATGGCTCCAGTACTGTTCATATGCTAATATAGGGATTTATCACTATAAAAGAAGTGGAGTCCTACCCACTATTTTAATACTGGATTACTAGGTCAATAACCATTTAGACAAAGATTATTTCATGCAAAAACTTAGTTCTACTTTTTTCAAGGGTTGGTAATAGTAAACTGATTCAACTTACTTATTTCTCAGATTTCTCCATTTGGATTGTAATTTTAGTGAGTTTTAAGGTTATGAAAATAGATTTATTAATAGCTGCAATATCTCAATGGAGGTATTGATAAAGACAATAAGACTGCCCTATATGGTAATAGGGCTAGAAACGGTGCCATCGTCATAACAACTAAAAGGGGCTCAAGTAATTGAACAGAATCTTCAACTTAATACATAGTAACGCAATAATGGTTATCTCTAGTTTTGAAGACATGTGAAGATGAGGGATTATAACTGAAGCTTCACATTCTACTATTTTTTATCTAAGCAAGTTAAGTTCTTCCTGGTTTTAGTGAAACATATATAATAAATAGGTGTTGTATCATATTTCTTTGCCTAAATAAGGTTGACTGTTTTCACAATTTAGCAAGTATTTTTTTCCAGTATGTTCAGCGCGTTCTTTAATCCCATCACCACTTTTGGCTGGTCTTGTAAAATCTCTACTGCGCTGAACATGACATTGATCAAAATGCTGGGATCCTTTTCTTTTAAAGCCTGAAAGGCAGTAAGCAACACCAAGTAACTGTCTTCACCCGTTAGTTCTTCTGCGGTATTGACGTCTAGCTGTACCGTGCCATCATTTAATTCTAATATGCCTAGTCTAAATCTCATCTGCTTTTTAGTTTATTCTGTATTAGCCTATTGCTAACCTAATATCAGATGGTTGATAACCGTTACGCACCTAACACGGAGATCAAAATCTCACTTTTGCTCACCTTTTCTCTCGAAAGGACAGTGGCTTGGATGTCTTCTTCTGGGTAGCGTAACAAGTTATCTTCCATTTTTAGTTAAATTTGAAATCACTATACAATAATAGTTAGTTTAAATAACGAAAACAAATAATTGTTAGAAAATCTTGTTAGATAAAATAATAATAGGTAAGAATTTAGCGAATGCGAGAAGTAAAGCAGGCATTAAATCTCAGCAAGATTTAGCGAATATACTTGTGGATTTCAGCCGTTCGCAAATAGGGCAATATGAATCGGGTAACAATTTACCGCCGTTAGCTTTTCTAACATCGTTCTTTAAACTAACCAATACTTCTTTTGACGAAATCATCTTGGGTTTACCCAAATCAGTCTCCGTTACTGACTTGATGACGGAAGATAGTCCTATCAGTCTTTTTAATTTACTGGATGAGCTCAGTATAGTGACAGACGAAGAGAAACGAATGACACTGATCAGTGAAATTAAAACCATGGCAGGCAACCAACTGGAAGAACTGACTCTACAAAAAGAGAAGAATATCCAACTTCTGGAAAAGCAAGCCAGTTTATTGGATTTCCTCAAAAAGGAATTTAATATGAAGCCTTAATTACTATTTATAATTAGAAATTCATAATTAGTAATGCGTAATTATTTACCTAACAATCTGATATACAGATCTTAAGTCAATTGCTAAATACTTGTAATCTACATTTATCACTTGATATTTAAAATGAACCAACCCCGACCCAAGGGTACGGGGTATCTCTATCGGCCAAAAGCTTTTTTATCGACTCGAGAGTCGGGGAATTAGGTATCCCTCAGGGATTAAAAGCCGTTTCTAGTGGAGTTTTCCTTTTTTCTTCTAATCGTATAATCACAGAAGTAACTTCCGCTGAGGTGAGAATTATTTTTCTCCCTATTCAAGTAACTTCCATGGTAGGTGAGCTAGGTGAATCAAAAAGTCTAAAATCTAGGGTCTAGTATCTAGAATCTGGAACCTAAATCTTTAGTCTTTTATCTTTGTTCTTTAATCTAATTATTAAGATTCAAACCGCTTGATCTCTTCAACTACCCTTTTCTTAGACAGATAAGACCTAACGGTGTTTAATGCAAACCAAGTGAGGATGACTGTAAGTACAATACTGATGGCTAAAATAGCCAAATTGCGATTAGATAAGTCTTTTTTTACTTCTTGCTTTTTATTAAAATTATGGTAAATACTGCCTACGTTTCCAGCGCTTAACTGATTGTTATGCTTTTCTTTTCTGTCGATGAAAGTTTCTAGGGCTGCTTCGTGTTGGGCATCATATTGGTTTCTTTTGGCAGGTTGCTCACTCAGCATATAGGCTTTTTCTAGGTGTTTAGGAATGGCATCCACAGACGCATACATACTCTCAGCCCGATGTAAATAGGCTAAAGCTGATTCGTGATTCCCCAGTTCTATCTCGCATTCCCCTAAATCCATGAGGGTAATGAATTGATCTTTTGGTTTGCTTTTAAGTGCCAGTGCTTTTTGAAAATAAGGAATGGCCTCTGCGTATTTTTTTTCTATTAGGTAACTGTTGCCCAGGTTATGATTGGCTTTGGCCATGTATTTAGGAATACCGAATCCAATCACCTGTTCTAATGCCTCTCTTGATTCGAGAAACAAGCCTTGTTCTGACTTAATGAGTCCAAATAAATTTAATGTTCTTGCCTGTCTTGACTTATTCTCATTCTTCTCAGCCAATGCAAAAGCATTATTACCAAACTCTATGGCTTTTTCAAAATTCTCTTGATCATGGTATAAGCCAGATAAATTATACAATATCCCTGCTTTAGATTTATCATTGCTATAATTCAAGGCCATTTGATATTGTTCTTCTGCTAGTGCATAGTTTTTATGTATTTCAAAAATGAATCCTAAGTTCTTGTGAAGAGATGTCAGCTGCGGTAAATTTTCTTTCTTTTTATTTGAAAGCAAAATAGCTTCTAGATAATGATTAATTGCTTCGGCATATTTCTTTTGTTTTCTACTTGTATAGGCAATCAGGAAATGCGCATCGATTAGGTCATTGTCCGAAGTGTTGTATGCTATAGCTTGCAATCCATAGTAAATAACGGAGTCCGGGTGAGTTCCTAAGTGTTGATTTGCTACCTGAATGGAATTGATGGATTTTTGATTTTCCTGTTTACATGACCAGACAGTACACATTAGCAAAAACAGAAAGAACAGGCGCGGTAATTTAATCTTCATAAAGGTTAGCATATGATATAAACAGCCTTTAAATACCTCTAAAGGCTGTTTCAAATATACTCTTTCTGAGAAGTAAAACAAAAATACCCTTAAAATAGGGAGTAGATCATTCCTCAATAAATCTTCTAATTCTGTTAGTTACCAGTATTATTTAGTATCGGATCATCCTCTTCTCCATCAGTATCACCAGTACTTTCCACTTCCATGATCTGGGGGTCTTTGAGTTCATCCAGTGCATCATCTGGAGCGCAAGCGGTGAATACAGTAGCCAATGTGAAAATAATGAGTAGTGATTTCAAATGTTTTTTCATTGTCTTTCTTTTTTTAAAATTGTTTAATCATATGTCCCTGCCTTATTGCATGGATAA
>CALGOB010000144.1 GCA_937958005.1 uncultured Cyclobacteriaceae bacterium | reverse complement strand
AAACTGAAATTGAAGAAAAACTGCTCTTGATATCGTTTAATCAAAGATTATTTCTGAAGTTCAAAAACTCCCCCTATAAATCAACCGAAGGGCTGACAAATCTAGCTTTCGTCCGTTTTTTCCCGCCAAGCGGCCTTGTTGATGAAAAAAGGGCCGCCGCCAAAAAAATCAACAGGGTCGCCTGGCGAATAATTTAAAACTCCCACCCTAAACCCGGCAGCGGCCGACCGTCTCGCACACCCCGCTAAATAATCACCGCGACGGCGTACCGTGCCAACCCTCTAAAATGTATAAAAATGAAAACCTTTTCTCGGATACTAGTAAAAAGAATTTAACCTAATTGCTTATAAAACATAAGTAATACCAATTTAGATTTATGAGGACCCATATCTATAAGCAAATTTAATAATTGCCATGCGTTAAAAACACTCACCATAGCGATGCTATGCTTGCGTTTTTTCCTTAGTCAAAATCAAATTTACTAAACATCTTATACACCCCATAAACATAAATTGATATAAAAAGTATTTTGAACATGCCTCTCAATTTTTATTTTTTGGGGTTAATTTAGTGCGCTAATGAAAATAGGTTTAAACGATATTTGGGATTTTTTGGAGTTTGCTGCTAAAAGCAAGACTAGCTGGCATTTTTCACTTTCAGCTGGTGATATCTCCATTAAAAACTTAAAATACAAATCTTTAGCTTCGCTTAAAAATGACAAATATTTTGATCAGGAATTAATTAATTCCTTATTTGTTTATCGGGAAATTCTATGGCAACCAAATGTAGATGGCAGTCTCGCCGCATCTTTAACACCCCTGAGGGTTTTTCAAGCATTTTGTGAGGAAGTATGTGAAAGTGATCAAATCCACCCAATATGTCGCGAATTGCTTAAAGGCCTAATACTCCATACCAAAAGGGCAATTGTAAAACTAACCGGTTCAAATGGAAATAATAATGGCGCTAATCAAGAAATTCCACCGCAAATTCGAAATATAAACAGCGCCAAGATCATGAAAATACTGGGCGAATTTAGGAAGGGCTGCTTTCCAATTATTATTTTCTTTATCAAGCACCCTTTGAACAGAGAAGACTATCAGAAAGATGCATGGAATCGGTTAAATTATTGTGTTAAAATTCAGTTAACTCAATACAACAATAAATTCACAGAATTAAATTACCCCTATTGGGACATCCTATTTGAACAACCAATTTTAGAGACTGATAAAAGTTAAATCCATAATGTTTATTTATAACTATATAACAACTATTTATAATAAACATATTTATTCTGATTATTTAAAAACTAATCAGACAGTTCTATAGTTTAATAGCCGTAGTTAATGCATATAATAACACATGAGTCAAATAAAAAAAGGAGTTTTATTAGTAAATCTTGGCACACCAGATTCAACTGCAACTAAAGATGTAAGGAAGTACTTACGTGAATTCCTTTCAGATGGAAGGGTCATTGATATCCCAGCTGTACCTAGATGGGCATTGGTGAACCTGATCATTGCACCATTTAGATCTCCTAAATCCGCAGAAGAATATAAAAAACTTTGGGAAGATAGGGGATCTCCATTAAAGTTTTACAGCGAAGATGTCAGGGATCTTTTACAAGAAAAATTGGGAGACGAATACATTGTAGCTTTAGGTATGCGCTACCAAAGTCCAAGTTTAGAAAGTGCATTAGATATTTTAATAAAAGAGAATGTTTCTTCCATTAAAGTCATCCCATTATTTCCCCAATATGCCTCCGCAACTACTGGCTCTGTAATGGAAAAAGTGATGGAACTTGTAAAGAAAAAACAGATCATTCCCTCCATTAGTTTTGTCTCTCAATTTGTAGATCATCCATTATTTACAGACACTTTTGCCGACCTCGGAAAAAAGGAAATGGCACTTGATGAATATGATCATATTTTATTCAGTTATCATGGCTTACCTGAAAGGCAGATACGAAAAGGATCTGTGGGCAAACAATGTCAACTGGGTAGCTGTTGCAACAAATTAGGCCCCAAGAATCAATTGTGTTATAGAGCTCAATGCTTCGAAACAAGCAGGAAAATAGTAGCAAAATTGAATATACCTGAAGATAAATATACAGTCTGCTTTCAATCTAGACTAGGTAGAGATCCTTGGGTAAAACCTTACACAGAAGACATGGTAGGTGAGCTTGCAGAAAAAGGAATCAAAAAAGTATTGGCATTCTCCCCAGCTTTTGTCTCAGATTGCCTAGAAACTACAATTGAGGTAGGTGAGACTTATGCGGAAGAATTCATTGAAAAAGGAGGTGAAAAATGGACTTTGGTTCCTAGTTTAAATACCAACGAAAAATGGATTGATTGCTTGGCAGACCTCTCTAAGAATTAACACGATAGTGACAGAGCCTTCAATTACGTTAAGAGCTCTGTCATTTGCAATGAACCAACCCCGACCCAAGGGTACGGGGTATCTATGGGCAATAATTTAATGATCGACTCAAGAGTCGGGGAATTAATATCCCTTAGGGATTAAACTTCTCATTTTCTACAAATCATGCTTCTATAATAAAGTTGACATCTGCACTCAAAGAATCTCAAGAAATAAACCAACCCCGCCTCTGCTGAGAAAGTTACTGTGCTCACAGAAGGTTAAGGTGATTTATGGGCAATCATTTATGCTCGATTCAGCGCCTACGCAAAGAAGCTTCAGCGCTCGCGGAAGAGTAGAGATGCCTGACCAGAGGAATTAATACCCCTTAGGGATTAATCCCACTTTCATATCTTTCAATAGCAGATGATCATCTTGTGCTGGTCAATAATCAAGGGCTAAACCTGTGGAGCAGGGGAAATGCCTGAGATTCATACAAAAATTAACGTTTAAAATCTTAAACACTTAATAATCTACCGCTTGACTTAATGTTTACTAAAGAAATTTGAGGGTGAGCTTAGAAGTGTTTCTTACAGATTTATTATTTGATCCGTTTTAATACAGGCAAGAAGAGCATAAAAGAAGCCCTAAAGTAAACTTTAGGGCTTCTATAGAATAGGTTAGCAATTAAATTCTTAATTCTTAATAAAGGAATTCTAAAGCCCTAATATCATTAGCACCAAATTCACCATCAACTCCAGAATTGAAACATGCTCTCATTATAGAGTTCACGTCATTTCCAGAAGGAGTACCAGGTATTAAGATAGCACCAACACCAGCTTGACCTTCGTTTCCTCCAGTACCACAAGAAAGTGACCTGTTAAAAAAGTCAGTGTGCCTGAACCCTATTGAATGACCCATTTCATGAGTGATAACATGCTCATTCACATCAGCGCTGAAAGAATTAGTTCCTGCATTAATTTGGATAAACTTGTTAGGGAGTCCTCCACTAGGGAAACCAGCAGATCCACCACCACCAGCAGCACCATTGTTAAATACAACCATATCGGCATTTGTACTAGCTGCGAATCTCAAAGTAAATCTCAAACTGATATTCAATCTATTGTAATTATCTACAGCTCTCTGAAGACCAGTTCTCATTCTACTTGTTAAAGCAAAGCCAGATCCAGTAAATCCAATAACACTAATAGTTCTCCCTTGGCTTACCAAAGCATTGGTTCTATACTGCTCTCCAGTTGGGGTCACTACAGACTGAGATTGCGCTGCATTTGACAAGAGATTTAATTCATCCATCGTAAATCTTATATCATTCTCTAAGATTACACCAGGAACTGCAGGAACATCATCGATCATGTTGTGATCAACCAAGCCTACAATCATTCCGTCAGTACTAAGACCAAGGTTTTCGATAGCAGCTAGAACATCTTGTGAAATTTCATTTTCGGGTGTAATGGACTCATCTTGAGTACAAGAAAACATAGAAAATGAGACTAAAGCGATTGCCATACAATAAGAGGCAACTCTTCTTACATTAATCATAATAATTAAAAGTTAGGTTAGCAAAAATTTTCTCTAAGTTATGTTTTAAAGGATAAGAATTACAACATTTTTCTCAACTTTATCGAAAAAAAAATACATTACTAACCCTGAATTAATAAAAAGAAAATTTATTACTGCACAAACCATTTTTTTAAAAATATAATTTCATTGTACGGTTCTCAACCCATAGTTAGTCTATACCTGACAGTTAATTAACCTAATAATATGAAGTTTATATTTTCATGTGTGCCCTTTCTTTTTTTCTTTTAACTGTCTGATTATCTGTAATTTACAAAAAACCACCATAATAGTTCTTGGTTAACAAGTCTACAAACAGTACAGAAAGCTCATATTATATGATCCAAATAAATTCTTATAAGCGGTTAATTAGAAATGTTAGAGAAACGACAATTACTAAGAAATTAGATGGAAATTTTTATGTTCTAAAAAATCAAAATAGTTCATTCACCAAAACATTCGTCGAAAAAATCAATATTGGCCATTTAACAACGAATGAAAACTTTCGAACTCAATAAAAAGCGTTGATAACTAGAAAAATTTCACTTACATTCTTAAATCTCTCTACGTTACTTTTCCCTTAAAAACAGTTAATTACAAATAACTGAATTATCATCTGGGAATACTTTTTAAATTAATAAGAGTCTAAAGAAATCATGAAACAATATCTATCCAATGACTGTATTTTCTAAATTGGAAGGGAATCATTGAGCTCAAAAAGTAAAGTTGTTGCAAGAGACTTATACCAAACTAAGTTAGCATCTAGTTAAATTTAAGAGAAATCAGAAAGATAAAAGGAGGAACAAGTTTGTTTATACCGATGTGACCTAGATCACGTTTTAATTAAAAGGTCTCTCCTTTTTCTATCGAAGATCGAACAATTCATCAGGCATTAAAGCCCGTTTTTAGGTTGCTGATATCACGATAGTATTTATCCTTCAAAAATAAAATTATGATGAAGTATACTAATGTTTTCAGAATTAATGTATCAAAAGCCTCTTTTGACAAGTCTCTTCATTACAACTACCTAATAACTATTTGTGATTTTCTCTTAAAAGTCTAGCGCATAATATGGACTGAACGGCCTATTGGGGATGGTCTTCTAGAAATAGAAAGCACTAATTCTAGTAAACTTGAAATATTTGATAACCCACTCCATTCAAGGAATCAGTATCTACAGGAGAGTAGAAGTTCTAAGCAATGAGGAACGCGCTGGAAGCGATATACCAGAAGTTTACTTTCCAACTTCAGAATCACTTTAAATATTACCAAATCCAGTAGCTAGATCCAATCTAATATAGGTATTCATAAAAGATTTCAATCCATATGGTGTATTAGGAAATCTATTCAGATTACAAGTCTCTTCATTACAACCACTTAACACAAGTTTGTTAAACCACCATGGCCATGCCATGTTTTCCCAACATAAGTATCTGTAATTTTGAACCTTATAAGATCATACGGAATTCTAATGCATAACTATGCTTGAAGGCAGAGTTGGTTTTAATCAAAGAAATAACTCTATCAAAAGGCTTCAAGAGATCTTTACCTTTATATGCTTAAAGGAAAGGAATATACTTAATCAGATAGAGATGTTATAATGTAAACATCAATCTCCCAAAGATAGATTTCTTTGAGTTTTCACCTTTCTTATCATGTATCAATTTTAAAAGTGACTTTCCAACACTCTCTGATTCCAAAACTTTGATAAATGCACCATTTGAAATATTGAAGTATTTTCTCTCCTTACCTTTATGCTTTCCCCTTTTGAACTTAACTAGAAGTTCTTGTTTCGTTTTATCATATTCCATAAACTCTACTAAGGATGAAGTTGGTGTGATTCTTAGGTTTAAAACGTTATGGATCATAACTATTTTTTAATTATTATTAAATTAAACTTTTATTTCCATTAGCCTTGTCTATATCCATTTTTTTATCGAATCTTAGTAATTAGAATTAATTTCCTACAAACAATTCAAATCATCTAATAATGATTAACAAGGATACTTGAACCTAATCGGTTTATGCCTCCGTTTAGTTGGTCTAATTTAATGAAATAACATAAAGGCTTTGTCAATTATCGTCGAAATGACATATATATACGATCAATCGTCTGTAAAAGCCGTCGTCGTCCATACACATTCTTAGATAAGCTCTTATTTATACAGCTGTATTACTTGTGAAAGTTGCTCGATAACATATCCGATTTCTTCTTTCGTATTGTACTTGCTAAAGGAAAACCTTACTGATCCACTATCAATAGGTGTGTTTAATTCTCTTAAGACATGAGACCCGACATCTGTGCCACTAGAGCAGGCGCTACCCCCAGAGACAGAGATTCCTTTAATGTCTAAGTTAAATAGTAACATGTCATTCTTATCAGATGGAGGAAAGTTGACATTCAATACCGTATATAAAGATTGATTTAAATCATCCGATACGCCATTGAAAGTAATCCCGTGAAACTTTTCCTTTAGCCCTTCTATCATATATTTTTTTAAGGAGCTAATATGCGTTTCATGCATATCCATTTCTTCATAAGCAATTTCTAGGGCTTTGGCCAAGCCTATAATTCCATATACATTTTCTGTCCCTCCACGCATATTACGTTCTTGGGCACCACCGTAAATAAAAGGACTCATCTTATGAGATGCGTCCAAGTAAAGAAAGCCTATACCTTTTGGCCCGTGAAATTTATGGGCAGAACCTACTATGCATTGCACATTTAGTTTCTCTAGATCATGTACATAATGCCCCATCGTCTGTACTGTATCAGAATGAAATATAGCTTTATGTGCCGCGCAAATCTCTCCTACTTCTTCTAAATTGATCATATTCCCAATCTCATTATTAGCATGCATCAGCGATACCAATGAGGCAGAATTCTCTTTGAGAAGCTCTTCTAAGTGAGCTAAATCAACCCTTCCATTCTTGTCAAGGTTAAGATAAGAAACTTTTACCCCTTCTTTCTCCAGCATTTCTGCCGTATGCAAGACTGCATGATGTTCTATCTTTGAAGTAATTAGATGTTTGATATTATGGCTTGCTATAGAGCTTCTTATAGCCATATTATCCGCCTCTGTTCCTCCAGAAGTGAAAAAAATCTCTGAAGGTGAAGTATTCAAAAGGTTTGCCACTTTTCTTCTAGCTACCTCTATGGCAGCACGAACTTTACGTCCATGCGCATGTATAGATGATGGGTTACCAAAATTACCCAACAAATATGGCTTCATTTCTTCAAATACTACAGGGTCTAAGGGTGTAGTAGCAGCATTGTCCAAATAAACTTTCATTACTTCAAGGTTTTATTAAACCTACCCTATCTCTCAGGAATTGTTTCTTCCTTCAGAAATAATATCTTTAATATCCATAATAATCTTATTGGCAAGGTGCTCAGAGGTAGCCTCGTTTTCAGATTCACTATAAATTCTAATGATAGGCTCAGTATTAGATTTCCTCAAATGTACCCATTCTTTGTCAAACTCAATCTTAACTCCATCAATAACATTGATCGGGTTATTACTGTATTTAATCCTTATTTTATCCAAAACATCATCAACATCAATTTCCGGTGTTAACTCAATCTTGTTTTTGGATATATAATAATTAGGGTAATTGGATCTCAATCTCGAAGTGCTAACACCAGATTTAGCTAAATGGGTTAGAAACAGCGCTATGCCAACAAGTGCATCTCTTCCATAATGAAGTTCTGGATAAATTATTCCTCCATTCCCCTCTCCGCCTATGACCGCTTTTTGTGCCTTCATTTCTACTACCACATTTACCTCCCCTACTGCTGATGAGGTATATTGACAACCATGCTTTTCTGTGATATCACGCAATGCCCTTGTAGAAGACAAGTTAGATACGGTATTTCCTTTTGTTTGGCTCAACACATAGTCACTAACTGCTACTAAAGTATATTCCTCACCAAAAGGGACGCCATCTTCTGAAACTAATGCTAATCTGTCAACATCCGGGTCAACGATTATCCCTAGGTCATACTGACCGCTTTGCATTTCTCCACAAATCTGGTTTATATTTTCTGGAAGTGGCTCAGGGTTATGAGGGAAAAGCCCATTAGGTTCACAAAACATTTTTTCAACTTTCACTCCCAACCTCTCCAATAGCATTGGGACTGCAATTCCTCCTGAAGAATTTACTCCGTCTACAATAACATGGTAGTTTTTTGCTTTGACAGCATCTACATCTACTAATTGTAAATTTAATATATCATCAATATGCTTTGTCAGTGCTTCATCATCTTGAGAATACTTCCCAGTTTTTTTCACATCTACAAACTCAAAAGCATCACTTTCAGCAAGTGTTAAGATCTGCTTCCCATCTTCTCCTGAGATAAACTCTCCTTTAGCATTTAACAGCTTTAAAGCATTCCATTGATTAGGGTTATGGCTTGCCGTAATGATAATGCCTCCTTGAGCATTTCGCCTGGTAACTTCTACTTCTACAGTAGGAGTAGTGGATAGACCTAAATCTATTACATCAATTCCTAAAGTTCTTAGAGTAGAAGCAACTAAACTAGTAATATAACCTCCAGTTGGCCTTGCATCTCTTCCTATTACGACGGAAATGCTATGCTCTTCTGTAGAAGTTTGTGTGTTTTTAATCCACGTACCATAAGCAGCGGAAAATTTCACTACATCTATTGGGGACAACGATTCACCCGGCTTTCCACCAATGGTTCCACGTATTCCTGATATTGATTTTATAAGCGTCAAAATGTGCTAATTTTTAAAAGGGTGGCAAAGATAGAAAATTAATCCATCCTCAAAATGGAACTAAGGGATTTTATTACTTTCTGGTTGAATATAATTTAGGAATATTTGGATAAGACTTTATCTACCTCAGACATTCCATCTCCTCTATTAGGATTACCACATTCATTATCTCCTGTCATGGTTTTTCCACAAAAGCCACAAGAAGCACCTTCTTTATTTAAAAAAGGACTTTGTGAAGCACATGTACCTTTGAATTCACCATCCTTTTTAAGGATAATTCTAACTGACATAAGTACGAAGAATAATGCAACGAAACCTGTTCCTACTAATATAGTTGTCATAACTTTTGTATTTCTAATATGGCAAAAGTAACTAAAACCTCCTTCAACTTTTATCTATTTCAAAAGATTTAGTTCTTACTTATTAATTTAACACCTTTGCTTTATAGAAGATTCATTATTGATGACAGATTAGAGAAATAAAGTTGGCATGAAAGAAATAATCAAACTGGAAGATAAAAACCGCAAGCAAAAATTAGCTGCATTTGATCGGTTATTGACTATTATGGATGAGTTACGACTAAACTGTCCTTGGGATAAAAAACAAACCATCGCCTCCCTACGTCACCTAACTATAGAAGAAACTTATGAATTATCCGATGCAATCCTTGAAGGTGATCATGAAGAAATTAAAAAAGAATTAGGCGATATCACACTTCATATCGTATTTTATGCACGCATTGCCGATGAATTAGGAAAGTTTGATATCAGTGACATACTGCATGGCATTTGTGATAAATTAATTAACAGACATCCTCATATTTATGGAAATATAGAAGCTGATGACGAGGATGCTGTTAAAAGTAACTGGGAAAAAATAAAACTAAAAGAAAAAGGCAATACCTCTGTCTTAGGAGGTGTTCCAAGTTCCCTGCCTGCCTTAATAAAGGCCATGAGAATACAAGAAAAAGCAAGAGGGGTTGGGTTTGATTGGGATCATAAAGATCAAGTCTGGGACAAAGTCCAAGAGGAGCTAAAAGAATTTAAAGAGGAGATCCATCACAAAGAGGTAAATCATGAAAAAGTACTAGAAGAATTTGGTGACTTACTTTTTAGCTTGATAAATTATGCTCGTTTTATGGACATAAACCCTGAAGAAGCTTTAGAAAAAACAAATAAAAAATTTATCAAGCGATTTCAGTTTCTGGAAAAATCCGCCAAACTAGAGGGTAAAGAGCTAGGAGACATGACCTTAAATGAAATGGAAATTTATTGGAATAAGGCTAAGGAACTATAAATCAAATATTTAAACTTCAATCAATTTAATTTTTTAATTTCTAAACTGTTACATAAACTATACTCTTTAGCTGTGTTCTGGATAGAAATGGTATCCTTTTATCTGTGCAAAACAGAAAAAAGATAGAATGGATAGTCTGGGGCGCATAGCCAGTTAAAACGCCCAAAACCTAAACTTTTTTTAATTGCGTTTACCCTGCCATTAAAACATCAATTTTTAATTTAGCTACTTTTCGGTTTATCTTTAGCTTAAATTCATTCAAACCTTATAAAAATTATGTTACAAGAATTTAAAAAATTCATTATGAAGGGCAACATCCTCGATTTGGCTGTTGCAGTTATTATTGGCGGGGCATTTAAAACTATTGTCTCTTCATTTGTTAAAGATATCATCATGCCTCCTATTGGACTTGCTCTAGGCGGGGTTGATTTTAAAGACTTAGCATTGATACTTAAAGAAGCAGAAGGTGAAGCGGCAGCAGTTACTATGAATTATGGTATTTTTGTGCAGACTATCATTGACTTCTTAATTATTGCTTTTGTTATCTTTTTGGTCATCAAAGGGTACAATAAAATGCAAAAGAAGAAAGAAGAGGCTCCGGCAGCTCCTCCTGCTCCTTCCAATGAAGAAGTATTACTTGGTGAGATAAGAGACCTATTGAAAAAATAGTGATAAATCTAAAATCTGTTGAAGATTTTCTTAAAGCTCTGATCAACCTGATCGGAGCTTTTTTTATGATTTTGAACCTAGCTAACCCAATTTATCTGAGTAATAAATTGTCAATTAATTAATAAACTAAGCGGAATTGCAAAGAAGTATTTCACATCAGCTAAAGCCTCTTTACAAGAGTAGAATAGTTAAACTATATAGGTCTCTTAAGGGTTTAAATGGTTGTTAAACTTTATATAACTGATATTTACCGTTCTGATAAACCTGCTTTTATTCCCCTTTTTAATCTTTAATTTAACCATTGATCTTAGTTCCTATTCTTTGATTCTTATATGTTAAATTGATTAATAAAATGAAAAAACACCTACTCTTCTTAACAGTAGCCATACTACTAAATATGTCTGCTGTTTATGCTCAAAAAAGAAGCAAACAAAATAAAAAACCTGCAAATGAAACCAAACAACCTTTAGATGCAATTAAATTAGGTGGTTTAAAATGGCGGAATGTTGGCCCTTCGCTTACCTCAGGAAGGGTTTCTGATTTTGCAGTAAATCCAAATAATCCATATGAATATTATGTTGCAACTTCATCTGGAGGAGTCTGGAAAACTATTAATTCAGGACTTACTTACGAGCCAATTTTTGACACGCAAGGTTCTTACTCAATAGGATGCGTGACCTTGGATCCAAGTAACCCAAATATTGTTTGGGTAGGCACCGGTGAAAATAACGGACAAAGATCTGTTGCCTATGGAGATGGTGTTTATAGGTCTCTAGACGGTGGAAAATCTTGGAAACACATGGGACTAAAAAGTTCAGAGCACATTGGTAACATAGTAGTTCACCCAGATAATTCAGACATCGTTTACGTTTCGGCAATTGGGCCTTTATGGAGTAAAGGAGGTGAAAGAGGTCTTTATAAAACTACAGACGGAGGTCAAACATGGAAAGCAGTACTAACCGTTGATGAACATACAGGAGTTAACGAAGTGGTAATGGATCCGAGAAACCCAGAAATTTTATATGCCAGTACCTTACAAAGAAGAAGGCATGTATATACTTACGTAGGAGGTGGACCAGGTTCTGGTCTTCACAAAAGCACTGATGGAGGTAATACTTGGCAGAAAATTAATAAAGGGCTACCTACTGTAGAATTAGGAAGAATTGGATTGGCAATCTCACCAGCAGATCCTGAAATCATCTATGCGATAGTAGAAGCGGCCGACCGTAAAGGAGGTTTTTATAGATCCACAAACAGAGGGGCCAGTTGGGAAAAAAGAAGCAGTAAGTCCACTAGTGGAAATTACTACCAAGAAATTATTGCTGACCCAGTGGATCCTGAAATTGTATATTCCATGGATACTTGGATGACTGTCACTAGAGACGGTGGTAAGACATTTAAGAATGTAGGTGAAGACACTAAACATGTTGACAATCATTGTATTTGGATAGACCCAAATAATAATCAGCACTTGTTGGTAGGTTGTGATGGGGGTATCTATGAAACATTTGATGTTGGTAAACATTGGGATTTTAAAGAGAACTTACCTGTGACTCAGTTTTACAAAGTTGCTTTGGACAATGCCGAACCATTTTATAACATTTATGGAGGTACTCAAGACAATTTTAGTTTAGGGGGCCCGTCAAGAGTAGAAACAGATCACGGCATTACTAACCAAGACTGGATCATCACTCACGGAGGTGACGGTTTTGAATCACAAGTAGATCAAAAAAACCCAAACATTGTTTACGCACAGTCGCAATATGGTGGTTTAGTAAGATTTGACAAAAAAAATGGAGAAGAAGTCGGTATTCAACCACAACCGGGAAAAGGTGAAAATAATTACAGATGGAATTGGGATGCACCTTTACAAGTGAGTAATCATGCTGAAGGGCGACTATATTTTGCGGCTAACAAAGTATTTAAATCAAATGATTATGGTAATAGTTGGCAAGAGATAAGTGAAGATTTAAGCCGTCAAACTGATAGAAATAAGCTGACTGTATATGATCGAGTAGTAAGTATAGACGCAGTTGCCAAAAATGGATCTACATCTCCCTATGGAACTATAGTAGCACTTTCCGAATCTCCAGTTGATCCTCAGTTAATCGCCATCGGTACAGATGATGGACTTATCCAAATATCTGAGAATGGTGGATCTTCATGGAGAAAAATAGACAACATATCAGGAGCCCCTAGTCAGTCTTATGTCAACAATGTCTATTTATCTCAGCATGATGCGAATGTGATCTACGTTGCTTTTAACCATCACAAATATGGTGATTTCAAACCTTATTTGTTTAAGTCAAGTGACAAAGGCAGATCCTGGGTCAAAATCAGCAATAATCTACCGAAGAGAGGTAGTGTTTACGCCATAGAGGAAGATCCAATAGATCAAAATTTAATTTTCTGCGGTACGGAATTTGGAGTCTTTTTCTCTCCTAACAATGGCGGAAGATGGAAAAAACTAGGAAATGGACTACCTACTATTGCTGTAAGAGACATTGCTATTCAAAAAAGGGAAAATGATTTAGTACTTGCCACTTTTGGTCGAGGGTTTTATGTACTAGACGATTACTCTTCATTGAGAAATATTGAAAATAGTAAGCCTTCAACAAATGCGTTAATCTATCCAATTAGAGATGCGCTTGTTTGGGAAAAAAGCACGCCACTAGGACTTCCTGGCAAGGCATTTCAAGGAGACAATTTTTACAGTGCTCCTAATCTAGGCCCTGAAGCTATGATCACTTATTATTACGATAATTCCTTTAAGTCTTCTAAAGAAATAAGACAAAAAAAGGAAAAAGAATTAATCAAAAATAATAAGAGCACACCATACCCTACTTATGAGTCATTAAAATCAGAAACCGAAGAATTGGCTCCTTTTTTACTCTTCACCATTAAAGATGCTAGTGGTAAAATTGTTAACAAAACTTCTAAAAAACCGAAAGAAGGATTACAGCGCTTTCACTGGAATTTACGATACAATGTAAAGGAACCTATTAACCTAAATAAATCTGGTTTTTACAATCCATTTGCAGGAAAGAAAGAAGGCTCTTTGGTAAACCCAGGAACTTACACCATAGAAATGCAATTGTTTAGAAATGGAAGTTTATCTGACCTAACTGATCCAGTTTTATTTAAAGTGGTGCCCTTAGATAATAGCACACTGCCTGCAACAGACAGAACCGCTAAAGTTAATTTCCAAAGAGATGTAGAGGCTTTATCAGCTGAACTCCAAGCAGTGCAACGTACTATTGCTGATATGAACAATAGAATTAGACACATGAAAGAGGCTGTTAAATTAGCAGAACATCCCATGACAGAAGCTTACAATGCTATATTGAAGCTGGAAAAAGATTTAAAGGTGATCAATAATTCTTTGTATGGAGATCCAGTTAAAAGAAGATTAGATATTGATCAACCGATAACTCCTGGCAGAAGAATAGGTAGCATTAATTTTGGTCAAAAATATTCTACTGCAAGCCCTACTAAAACACATTTAGAAGGTTATCAAATTGCGAAAGAAGAATTTACACCTATCAAGCAAAATGTTAAAAAACTCTATACAGAGGATTTAGTGAAATTGGAGCAATTGCTAAACCAGATAGGTGCGCCCTATACTCCTGGAAGAGTATTGGTCCCAGAAAAATAGAGCCTACATAAAAGAGGAATTCTGAATCAGAATTCCTCTTTTATTCTATTCATCATGAGTTTATCACGGTAGAATGATTCTGGTTACTTTGTATCCTTTTAGCTCAAGTTTATCAAACAAATAATTATGGATTATGAATCAATAAATACTTCCACAGACCCAGAAAAGTATAGTGTAGAAGGAACTTGATCTATACTAAACCAACCGTGATAATGTTTATTTGTAAAACTATTCTCCTATATCCACTAATGCTCCATTCACAATAGACTCCAGTTTATCATCAATGGCATTCTTATGAGGGCCAGAAAGCACTTGGCTCATTAATACTACAACTATATCTCTGGTCGGATCTATCCAAAAAGTAGTTCCAAAGGCTCCTCCCCAAGAAAATTTCCCAGTTTTCACTTGTTTAAAATCATCTGAATCCTTCATGGCAACTGAATAACCATAGCCAAAACCAAAACCTGCTCTTTTAAGATAAGGAATATCCGTAATTTGATTATTCCTCATGAAATTGACAGTAGATTCTTTCAAAATTCTCTCCCCATTGTAAATACCTCCATTCAAAATAGCTTGGCAAAACACAAAATAATCTCTTGTAGTACTACTGATTCCACTTCCACCTGAGTGATATTTCTTCGCTCCTTCAATAGGGTAGTTCGGTTTGAAAAAGCCTCTTCCTTCGTCTGGAATTCTAGTAATGGCAGTATCGGTATTTGGTAAATAAAGTGCGACTAGATCATCTTTAAGTTCATCCTTTAACCAGAATCCTGTATGCTTCATTCCCAGTGGATCTAAAATATTTTTTTGCACATAAACATCTAGTCTTTCGCCCGAAACTTTCTCAACCACTGCCCCTAGTACATCGGTACTCAATCCATAAGTCCATCTACTACCAGGCTGATGTGCTAAAGGGGCTTTCGCGAGCGATTTCATCATATCGTGAATAGTGAAATCAAATGGGTGAGCAGCGTCTGGAATTCTTAGCTTACCATAAATTGCACCGTATTTAGGGTTTGTAAACCCATAATTGATCCCTGAAGTATGGGTCAATAAATGATGGATAGTGATAGGTGTTTCAAGTGGCTTAGTAGTCCAAGTTGTATCAACTTTATTGAATGATTTTAATACTTCCACATTTCCTAATTCTGGAATAAACTTAGATACAGGGTCATTGAAGTTAATTTTTCCTTGTTCATATAACTGCATGATGGCCGCAGAAACAATGGGTTTCGTCATGGAAGCAATTCGGTAGATATCTGAAGTTTTGGTTTCTCTTTTTTCTTCTCTATCACTGTAACCATAAGAATTTTCAAAAACGATCTTCCCGTTTCTAGCCACTAAAACATTGGCACCTGGTATGAGTCCTTTTGCTATGTACCCATCTAACAATTCAGAAATTTTCCCTAAGCTATCTTTATCAAAACCCGCTTTCGTCGGTTTAATAGATCTATTTCCCTGTGCATTAGTCAGCAATGGCATTAAGAATACCATTGAGCATATAGCGAAGTATCGTTTCATCAGTAGCAAATTAAGTTTTTTTGCAAAATACTAAAGAATGACATGATATGAGGTTTTTTTCGCAAAAGGATGGTTTACCTGAAAGTTTAAGTAGCCACAGAAGTGATGTATTTAAAATGTTATTCAATATTATTGGGCGTTTTAACTGGCTATGCGCCCCAGACTATTCACTATATCTTTTCTGGCAGAAAAAGCCAGAAAAGGATGTCGTTACTATCCAGAACGCAACTAACCAGGCATAACTATTGCATTCATTTTGAGTCTGTCTTTTGTTAGCAATGAACCAACCCCGACCCAAGGGTACGGGGTATCTATGGGCAATAATTTAATGATCGACTCAAGAGTCGGGGCGCCCGGCCAGGGGAATTAATATCCCTTAGGGATTAAACGTTCATAAGCAACATCTACAATAAGACGATCAATAGCTAACCCTTCTATTTTATGTAATGATTCCATCTTGTTAAACATCAATTGCAAGAAATAAGGCGGGCAATAATCTAACTTGACAACTATTTGACTGGCTACTTCCTCAGTAATTCCTAACTCATTTGATTCGCCAAGACGTAACACCATAGCAACTCCTGTTTCTTTATCAAATGGTCTCAAGATATATTCCTCAATATCATTTAAAGTTTTACTCAACTGATGGACATTTGCAAAATTGGCAATCCCCACAGAACTACAAAACACCCATTTTATTTTAGAGTTTTTGACTATTCTCATACTTCTCAGCCAATGAAGAAAAGAAGATGCTTTTTCCTTTCCATTCTCTTCAGCAATCATTTTAGATAGCAAAACAGTTAATTCATCTAAGAAAACTAAGGTAGGCTGCTCATGGTCAAATAAGTTTTTCAACTTATCATAAACATCTCTTTGTTTGGCACCCCATTCTACCCCTATTTTTGCTCCACCAATATCTAAAGTCGGCTTTAATTTTCCTATAAAATTCAAAAATTGGCTCCCTGCTTCTTTTATTTGATCTACTTTTGACTGAGCAATAAGTTGATTAGCAAGCTCTTCTAAAAAACCAATTTCATTAAACTCTTCAGCATTAATTGAGATTATGTTCAACTCATTCTTTTGAGCAATTTCTAACATCTTATAAGCAAAAGAAGTCTTTCCTTCTCTTCATGGAGAAGGAAAGATAAAATTATTCCCGCTTTCTATTCTTGACCAGACATAAGCCAGTTCATTTTCTCTTCCATAAAAGTTATCACCAATTACAGGGGCTCCAGTTGTGTTTTTCATGATTTAAATTCAAATAAGAATATATGCAAAAATGTATATTTAAACATACTGAAAAATATTTCAAACATTCTATACACTTCATCGCTTATAAAACCATGAAATTAAAGGTTACAACTCAAGTGGGTCAAGATTACCTATCAGTAAAAGCTGGTTTTACCGAAGATCTATTTTTAGCACTTAATCCTCCTTTTCCGCCAGTAAAAATCCTTCGCTTCGATGGGTGCGAAAAAGATGATCTAGTTTCATTGGAACTGAACTTTATCCTATTTAAGCAAGTTTGGGAAAGCTTAATTACAGAAGGGGAAACAACCAATCAGGAATTCAGATTCATAGATCAAGGAATCAAACTCCCTTTTTTCTTTAAATATTGGAAGCACCATCATAAAGTAATAGATGTGGATGGTGCTTCACAAATTATAGATGATATCGAGTACAAAACGCCATTCTTTTTGTTCGATTGGCTTATGTGGCCAGCCTTATACTTTCAATTTTTATACAGAAAACCTGTCTATAAAAAGTATTTTAAGGTGGCAAAAAACATAAGAACAAAGATTAAAGACGAAAGACAAAAGACAAAAGATTTTTAAATACCGAAAAAACTACTGCTTGGTTCTTTTATTTACCTTTTATATCATTGGTTTAACTGAAAAAAGATAGGCATTACCATTTTTACAGCTACCTTTTTAAAGCCCTGCTTACCTGGTTTCCAACCTGGTTGATAACCTAAGATAGCACGTATTGCCTCTTCATCACAACCGTAGCCAATACCTTTAATTGTTTTAATATCTTCAATTTCTCCCTTCTTAGTAACAACAAATTCGACAAACACCCTTCCATTTATATCTGATCGTCTGGCACTTGAAGGGTATTTTAAATTTTTCTTTAGATAATCAAAGAATTCTTTCATCCCCCCAACTGGTTCTGGCATCTCTTCTACCCAACCTACAGGGCAAGATATTAAGGGATCTTCTATCAGTTCAATAGGTAATTCTATCCCATCCTCTTCCCCTTCTATAAAGCCTACTGTTTCATCTTCTTTCTGTGGCTCAAAAATAGTTTTTAAGTCCTGTAGTTCACTTACAGTAGCAGCTACTGTTGGCTGCACTATCACTGCTTGCCGCCTTTTTGGCTTAGGTGGTTCGGGGAATTTAGTCTGTTGTACTTCAAAAATTACGTCTTCAAAAATATCTCTGGGTTCTTGGATAACCATGGGAGTTTCAACTACTTTGTATTCAAATGCCATGGACACAAGCGCTAAACTGGCACACAATCCAATACTAAAAAACAGACCTTTCTTGTTCTCTAAGTTGTACTTAGGGTTCTTTCTTGCTTTCATTTTTCTAGATTTAAGATGTTAATTGCCTAGAAATGTCTTCCTACGTCTAAGCAATCTTTAAAATTTAGGGAATGCCGGGCCCGGTCAATACCCAATGTATATTTATGGTGGACAGATTCAGTTTAATCCCTGAGGGATACCTAATTCCCCGACTCTTGAGTCGATAAAAAAGCTTTTGGCCGATAGAGATACCCCGTACCCTTAGGTCGGGGTTGGTTCATTGTTCAAATTCATCCCAAATAGTAGGGACTTCTTTCTTGGGTGTTTCTTTTTCTTTCGACGAATTGCTTGCTTTAAAATATCCAAAATATACAGCAAACACTAGGATAATTAAAGTAAAAACAAGCAATATCAACCTCGACAAAGAAGTCTTGGAACGTTTCTTTTCATACATTCCACTGAATTTCTGAAAATCTTTATGCCGCTCAATTTGTCCTTTGTTAAATGACTGCCGCCTTATCCTGATGTCGTGTTTAGTCATTTATTCTCAGTTTGAAAAGTTCCCTTAACTTATCCAAGGTTCTATAGGTCCTCATTTTCACGGCGCTTTCTCTCATGCCTAGAATATAAGCAATTTCTTTAAACCCTTTGTCTTCAAAAAAACGTAATTCTACTACCAACAGTTCTTCCTCTTCTAATTCTGCTAAAAAAGCTACTAACTGATTTAACTGATACTCCTTTTCTTCTTCATCCTCTATGGCAATCAACTCCTTCACTTGCCCTTCCTCTAACGAGAACATGGTTTTTGTCCCTTTGCTTCGGTAATATTTCTTTACCTCATTGGAGGCAATCCGATGAAGCCAGGCACCAAACGGGATACCGGTATATTTATAATTTTTGAGTCCTCCCAGGGCTTTAAAAAAGACTTGAGATACTAGATCAGCAGCCATTGCTTCGTCATTGGCCCTTCTATAGACAAACCTGAATATTTGTTCATAATAATGATCATATAAAGGCTCAAAATGTCGAAAATCACTTTTAGCTTCTGCTATAAGTGTTCCTTCATTAGGTAATGGGCCGGTTTTAGATCCTTCGTTTGCCAATAGAACTTAGTGTCAATGTTCAATTAGATAATCCAAGGAATATGAAAAGTCACTAAAAAAAATATAATTTTTAATCAATGTGTTGCACATAATGTTCCCATTTACCAATAACATCTTGAAAATCAGCAGGTAAATCAGAATCAAACTGCATTTTTTCTTTTGTCGCTGGATGTATAAAACCCAATGATTTTGCGTGGAGTGCTTGCCTTGGGATTATTTTAAAACAATTTTCCACATACTGTTTATACTTTGTAAATGGTGTCCCTTTAATGATTCTATTCCCTCCATAAGTCGTGTCACTAAAAATAGGATGGCCAATATGCTTCATATGTGCTCTAATTTGATGAGTTCTTCCAGTTTCTAAATTACACTTCACTAAACTCACATATCTCAAATCCTTTAGTAAAGCATAATGAGTTATGGCATGCCTGCCAAAATCTCCCTCTGGAAAGGCTGCAGTTACTCTTCTATCTTTTAAACTTCGTCCTAAATTGACATCAATGGTACCTTCCTCTTCGGGCACTCCCCAAACCAACGCATAGTAAGTTCTCTCTATAGAGTGGTCAAAAAACTGCTTGGCAAGACCCGACATGGCCAATTCTGATTTCGCAATAACCAGTAAGCCAGAAGTATCTTTATCTATCCTATGGACTAATCCAGGCCTCCCATCATTGTTAGGCATAGTAGGCAAATTCTGAAAATGGAAGGTCAAAGCGTTTACCAAAGTTCCAGTCCAATTCTGATAGGCAGGATGCACCACCATACCGGCTTCTTTATTTACTACTAGTA
This sequence comes from uncultured Cyclobacteriaceae bacterium, assembly GCA_937958005.1. Lineage (GTDB taxonomy): Bacteria > Bacteroidota > Bacteroidia > Cytophagales > Cyclobacteriaceae > JANSWY01. Next base: position 11,321 of record CALGOB010000144.1, on the reverse strand, counting down.
AGTGATCATCTTCATAAATGATATTTAAAGGAAGATCCTCTGGAATCACCTCAGTATCTCGTGGAGGTTCAGGAAGAGCTATCTTAATTTCATCACTGGGATGTACCTTATAATTTGGTTTCACCTGATTACCATTTACTAAAACAAATCCGTTTTTAATAGCTTCTTGTAACTTGTTCCTAGTTACATTAGGTAATTTATCCATTAAAAATTTATCCACCCTTAACAGGCTTTGCTTTGGATCAGCAATTAAATGATGGTGCTCAAACAATTCATCACCACCATTTTCTTCCATGTCACTTACTTCATTCATATCTTTGGCAAAGATAGGGTGTTAAACGCTAAATAATTGTTCTAATCATATAACTAGATGCTTGACAAGCAAGTCAAATCACCGATAGTATCCATAAAACTGCCTGAAATAGCAGATAGTAAGGTAAATATTGATATGCTCCGTGAAGATTTATTACATCCTGGAGTCTCGGGCAACAAGTGGCGTAAGCTTAAATACAATTTTCTAGAAGCAAAAAAATTAGGCCTTGATAAAATTGTCACTTTTGGCGGCGCCTATTCCAATCACATTGCTGCTACAGCTGCCTGCGCACAAATCTATGGTTTTCAAAGCGTTGGTATTATTCGGGGAGATGAACTCAATCCAAATTCAAATTCCACTTTAAGACTGGCCCATTCAAAGGGCATGAAACTTTTCTTCATAGACAGAACATCTTATCGTAGCAAAAACGAGCCCGATTTTTTAAAAAAACACTTCAAAGATTTAACTAACCATTTTCTAATTCCTGAGGGAGGAACTAATTTATTCGCTATAAAAGGCACACAAGAAATACTTGATTCAAGAACTGACCGTTATGAGGTTATTTGTGTGGCAGCTGGAACAGGAGGTACTGCAGCTGGTATTATTACAAGTACAAACGATAATCAAGAAACATGGGTATTCCCGGCATTAAAAGGGGATTTTCTTCACGATGAGATCAGCAAAAATTTATTGGCTAGATATGGACAAGCTCAAAACTGGCAAATGATTAATGACTATCATTTTGGAGGGTATGCTAAATGGAATCAGGAATTAATTCAATTTATAAATGACTTCAAAGCCTTGAATCAATTCAGAATAGATCCAATTTATAACGGAAAGATGTTATTTGGTTTGCAGGATATGATAAAAAAAGGCCACCTTAATAATGAGACTGGCATATTAGCCATCAATACAGGCGGAACACAAGCTGTTGCAGGATTTAATGAAAAGAATGGTAGTATTATAAAGTAAACCTGTTCTATACTTAGTTAAACCCACTGCATTTTGTAATGAACCAACCCCAACCCTGTGCCTCTGCCGAGAAAGCTACGGTACTCACAGAAGGGTACGGGGTATCTATGCCAATAATTTAATGGCCGAATCAGTGGCTCCACAAAGCTCTAGTGACCGCCGAAGAGTCGGTGTCCCCATATTCCTTAGGGATAAAATTTGCTAATAGATAGGCACTCTTATAAATCTAAACTGGTATAACTCACCTCGTTTTACATTAGGTTATTTTTTTTGCTAACAGTAATAAATAGCCATGATATAAGTCATTTCTAACCAGACAATATTAATTTTATTTTTAATCTTAAAAGTATTGTACTGATGAATAAAATATTATCCACCTTTTGTGTAAGCCTGTTACTTTTTTCCTGCACACCTAAACAAAACAAGAGTTCTTTAGGAGATAATAATTTTAAATCAGTTAGTTTCCAAAATCTCTCAGAAACTAAAGCTTATTTTAATTGGTCATATCCGGCAAAAAAATTAGTCAGTGCGCACAGAGGAGGGCCATATCCAAATTACCCCGAAAATTGTATTGCTACTTTTGAGCATGTCCTTTCCCAGACACCAGCAATTATTGAATGTGACATTGCCGTCGCTAAAGATGGTACTTTAGTCATGATGCATGACGACAAATTAGACAGGACTACTAATGGTAAAGGTTTTGTGAAAGATTTTACTATTGGTGAGTTGAAAAAGTTAGCACTAAAAGATAATAATGGAAAATTAACTGAACATCACATCCCGACCCTTGAGGAAGTTTTAGAATGGACAAAACAAAAGGCTTTTCTAACCTTAGATGTTAAAAGAGGCGTCTCGTATGAAAAAGTTAATTCATTAGTTAAAAAAACTAGTAGCGAGCCCTATGTGGCAATTATTGCCTATAGCATAGAAGCAGCAAAAAAAATTCATAGAATCAACCCTAAATTGATGATTTCTATTCCTGGAAGGAATATGGAAGATGTCCAAAGGATCAAAAACTCAAAAATAGCTATTGAAAATCTTATTGCCTTTACAGGTGTCACGGAACCTAAGGCAGAAGTTTACCAATCCCTTCATGAAATGGGAATTTATTGCATACTTGGCTCATTGGGGAATCTTGATAGAAGAGCTCAAGCAAGGGGGGATCAGTTCTACACAACCTTATTTGATCGTGGTGCAGACATCTTGGCAACCGATAGACCCTTAGAAGTTGCTAATCAATTAGCCCAATGACATTAAATCGCTTTCTTTCCTGGAATTATTAGGGAAGGTATCTTTGGGTAAAAAAATTAGAAAATCATTATTTATTTCATATTCAATTAGAATATTTTATTATTCAGTAAATCTGGCTGTCTAATCTTAAATGTTTTTGAGAAAAATATCTTTCAAAAATTCAAACTACCTTATTCCATAATATCCATTTAATCAATCGTTATTTTTTGAGATTATTATTGCTAACTTCACCTACATGAAAGCATCCAATATTGCCTATTCAATCATCATTTCAATGGCGGCAGTTGTCATTCTTGTAATGGGGAAAAGTATCTTGCAGCCATTAGTATTAGCCATTCTTGTCTGGTTTTTGTTAAAATCAGTAAGGAATTTTGTTGGGAAATTTAAAGTAAAGAAAAGACCTTTGCCAATTTGGCTACAAAATATCATTGCTTTCATCTTGATTTTTGGCGTACTCACCTTGGTTGGCAGGTTGTTATCCAACAGTGTAATTAACCTTACCAAACAATCTCAAGTCTATGAATCAAATATCAATTCGGTTACCCTCAAACTCAATCAATTATTCAATGTAGACATTGTGAATTGGATCAAAGAAAACTTAACAAGCTTTGATTTAACGGGCATGTTACAAAACGCATTAAACGCAGTATATGCCTTATTCGCAGATGCATTTCTAGTAATTTTATATGTCGCATTCCTGATTATAGAAGAAGCGGCGCTCCCAGCTAAGTTAAAGGCCATGTTCCCTTCACCTGAAAGGTTTTCACAAATTAATGAACTATTGGGTGAACTGAATGAGTCCATTCATAATTATATCTGGCTCAAGACTGTAATCAGTCTAGTAACAGGAGCTCTTAGTTATTTTGTACTACTATTTATTGGAGTAGACTCTCCATTTTTTTGGGCTTTTCTTATCTTTCTGCTCAATTTCATTCCTACTATTGGATCGCTAATAGCAACTGTTTTTCCTGCCATGATGGCACTTCTACAAACTGGAAGTTTTACACCATTTATTTTAGTCTTGGTGTTTGTTGGGGCCATACAACTGGTTGTCGGAAATATATTAGAACCTAAAATGATGGGAAATTCCCTGAATATTAGTTCACTAGTTGTTTTGATTGCTTTAGCCTTTTGGGGAAGCATTTGGGGAATAGTCGGCATGATATTAAGTGTACCGATCACAGTAATGCTAATTATTATTTTTGCCAAAATTCCTCAGACAAAAAATGTAGCAATCATTTTATCAGGCAATGGCAAAGTATAGATTTTTCTAATGAAACCTATTCAAGATATAAAAGTAGCAGTGGATGCAGTAGTTTTTGGTTATCAACCAAAAATAGGCCTACAAGTGCTCTTGATCAAAAGAAATATTCCTCCTTATTTGGATAGCTGGGCACTACCTGGTGGGTTAGTAAAAAATGAAGAGTCTTTAGAAGATGCTGTACAACGAGAGCTCAACGAGGAGACTGGAATCTCTATAAACTACCTAGAACAACTTTATAGTTTTGGACAACCTAATAGAGACCCTAGAAATAGAGTGATTTCCATTGCTTACTATGGGCTTGTAAGACCTGACAACTTGAGCCTAGCTGCAGATACAGATGCATCAGATGCTAAATGGCAACATTTAGACGAACTTCCAGAACTTGCTTTTGATCACCATGTAATTATCAGTAAAGCGCTTGTTAGGTTAAGGAACAAAATCATCTATGAGCCCATTGGTTTTGAACTACTTGATGAGAAATTTCCTTTTTCAGATTTGGAAAGGTTGTATCAAACTGTCATTGGCAGGGCAATAGACCGTAGAAATTTTAAGAAAAAAATCATGAAATATGGTTTTCTAGAAGAAACTTCTGAAAAACAAAAACTCTCAGGTGCAGGAAGACCTGGTTTCTTGTTTCGGTTCAATGAAGAGAAATATTTCCAGCTAATTAAAGACGGTATTAATATTGAAATATAATTTACTTCATCTTCTGATATTCAACAATAGTCTAAGTCCCTAGATCAATTTTGCCCTCATTTTGCCTGATAACTAACCCCAATAATTACCTCTATCAAGATTAACTGAATGATAAATAGAAATAATATTGCGAATGAATTCAGGATCTACTCAAATATGTTATCCTTCCCCCTAAAAGTATTAAAAGAAAGCCACCATATCATTAGGTATATGACTGGATCAAAAATCAAGGATGCAGGATGTAAAATCAAGGTAGTTGCATAAATAGTATGGCTAATGAACCCAACTAATGTTACTTGTCCAATAGTGAACAGCAAATCTAAAAACTTGGTTTTATGCAAACAACCTTCTAAAGGAAGACTTCAAAACCTAAGCCAGATAAGTCACTAATAATAAGATAAAAGCAGTAACAGCTGCACCTGCATGTATGATAGCCACAGGCTTAGGAATAGAACTAGAAAGCAGCTCTCTATTGGTTGCAAAAAAATCTCTATAGAACATAAACAAACCCGCCAAAGCAGCAATGATAAATAGGATAATAGAAACGATAGAAGTCTCCTGACCTTTCAAAGATTCTAAAAGAAGTAATATAAGAGAAGTAGCCGCAAACATTCCGTGAGAAATCGCCACTGCCTTCAAAGGTTTTTTATTCATAAAAACTTGAACAATCATGGTTACACCAATGACTGCAGCAATAGCGAAACATATTAAAATAACAATCATAATTTGTAAATCTGTGTGATAACAAAATTGCTTCTCTTTTAACAATATATCAAATTCTCTCCATTTTTTTGATCAAACTAATTTTCAATCACTTAATTGTTTCCCAAAAGACTTTACTACTCATCAAAAGAATAATTTACGTAAATAATACGCAATTTATTTTTCGTTAAGAAAAACAAATTCTATTTTTGCGTATATCAAACGCAAATAAAATGAAGACAGGCGTTATCATAGCAAGGTTCCAATCACCTTATCTACATGAGGGACACATAGAATTGATCAACAAAGTAAAATCTAACCACAATAAGTTAATTATTGTGCTTGGAATTTCCCCAGTTATAGGAACTCGTAGAAACCCTTTTGATTACCATACTCGTGAAAAAATGATCAAAAATCAATATAACGATGTGATCATTTTACCCTTAAGTGACCATATCAATGATTCAAATTGGTCGGAAAATTTAGACAATTTACTACGTTCAGTTTTTCCAAATGAGCAGTTTAAATTATATGGCAGTAGAGATAGTTTCATCCCTTATTACAGCGGAAAAAATGAGGTCGAAGAATTACCAGAACACGGAGATTATAATGCTACTGAGTTAAGAGAATCTTTTTCAAACATGGTTTATGATTCTCAAGAATTCAGGGCAGGCATTTTGTATGCTTATTATAACCAATACAAAAAAGTTTATGCTACTGTAGATATTGCTGTATTTAAAAATGACAAGCAACAGATCTTATTAGGTAAGAAAAATACTAATTTCAAATGGCGTTTAGTTGGAGGTTTCTCAGATCCCGAGGATGATAATTTTGAAACAGCAGCACTTAGAGAACTTCAAGAAGAATGTGGCGACCTCCAAGTAAGTCCCATGGAGTATGAGATGTCCACCAAAGTAGATGACTGGAGATATAAGAGCGATGTAGATAAAATCATAACTACCGTATTTAGTTGCAATTACCTATCGGGTGATGCAAGTGCTCAAGATGATATTATGGATCTCAAATGGTTTCCTGTCAAGGAATTAAAAACGATGATCAAAGAATCTTCTATTACAGAGGAACACCTCCCTATCTTCAATTTCCTCATTAGTAAATACACTTAATTGCCCAATAATCTACTTTGAGTTTAATAATTGAACATTAACTAAACTGAAAAAAAATGAAGAATAATTTAATCTTACTGGCCGATGCATATAAGTACTCCCACCACAAACTGTACTATCCTGGCACTTCACAAGTATACAGTTACTTGGAAAGTAGAGGAGGAAAATTTGATCAAACTGTATTTTATGGGTTACAATATTTTTTAAAAGAGTATTTAGAAGGCCCAGCCTTTACCCAACAAGATTTAGATGAAGCAACCACACTTTTAAAACAAGTTTTCGGACGCGACGACGTGTTTGATCCATCTAATTTCCAATACATTTTAGATGTTCATCAAGGAAGACTTCCTGTAGAAATAAAAGCTGTGCGAGAAGGTAGTGAAGTAGAAACATCTAATGTGCTAATGACGATAGAAAACACAGATCCTAAATGTTATTGGTTAACAAACTTTCTCGAAACGCTATTAATGCAAGTATGGTATCCCTGTACGGTAGCTACTATCAGCAAAGAAGTCAAGAAAGTAGTGAAGGATTATTACCAAAGCACGGCAACTGAAGGAAGTGAATCTGGAATAGATTATGTATTAAACGATTTTGGTTTCAGAGGAGTCAGTAGTGTTGAAAGTGCCGGCCTTGGGGGAAGTGCCCATTTAGTGAACTTTAGAGGTAGCGATACCTTAGCAGGTTCCGTACTTGCTCAGCGGTATTATGCAACCAATGAGATTTATGGAAATAGCATCCCTGCTACCGAACATAGTATTTGTACACTTTTAGGAAGAGAAGGGGAATTAAAGATTTTTAAGCACATTCTTGATAGTTTCCCAACTGGAATGATTGCTTGTGTATCTGATAGTTACAACATCTTTCAAGCTTGCGAATCTTATTGGGGAGAAGCATTGAAAGAACAGATTCTTAGCAGAGATGGTGTATTGGTCATTAGGCCTGACAGTGGTGATCCTATTACAACACTATTGGCAATTTTTGATATTTTGTTCAAGCAATTTGGTTTTACTACTAACGACAAAGGCTATAAAGTATTACCTCCACAAGTTCGTGTAATCCAAGGTGATGGAGTCAATTATGAAGCGATCAAAGACATCTATGCGGCCTTAAAAGGGGCAGGGATAAGTGCTGAAAACTTAGCGTTGGGAATGGGAGGTGCTTTGCTCCAAAAACTCAATAGGGATACACAAAGTTTTGCACTCAAATGTAGCTCAGTAATCATCAATGATGAAGAAATAATTGTGCAGAAAAGTCCACTGGAAATGGATAAAGAAGGTAACTTATCTGAAAGCTTCAAAAAAAGCAAAGGAGGGAGACTGAAACTGATTCAGCAAAACGGAAAATACCAGACTGTAGGGGAAAATGATTTTCCAGAAACACCCGATCAATTGGTAACTGTTTTCAAAAATGGCGAAATTACCAAATTATGGACTTTTGAAGAAGTAAGACAAAGGGCAAACGAACATTAAAACGATGATTACCAAAGCAATAGAAAAAGCATTCAAGAAAAAGGAAGACAAAAACTGGCCATGTACTTACTGGGCAGTAGATCTACATGAAACAGTCATAGAACCTAACTGGTCTGTTGAAGAATTGCCTACTACATTCTATCCTTTGGCCAAAGAAGTGCTACAACTTTTATCAAAACGAGAAGATATCATTTTAATCATGTATACCTGCTCACACCCACATGAAATAGAAAAATACTTGGTTCTTTTTAAAGGGATAGATATACACTTCAACTATGTAAATGAAAACCCAATGGTCATCAACGAAAAGTATGGCAACTATGATAAAAAACCCTATTTCAATGTTTTAATTGAAGACAAAGCAGGTTTTGACCCACTAGAAGATTGGGAAAAAGTATTAGAAATGTTAAAAAAATAAAGGCACTGATGTATTAGGTATTATATAGACTAAAGCTTCTGTTTTGTCGCGTAGTGTTAGCGGATAAAAAAATTAGTAATTAGTCCTACTTTGTCATCTTCCATAAAGATGCCCCAATCTGTGTCCTCTCAGATTGTAAAGATTGACTGTGAAGACACAGCCAAAGGATTGATATATCTATTTTGCCTAAGATGACAAAGTAGGATTAGTAATTATGAAATGAACCAACCCCGACCCAAGGGTACGGGGTATCTATGGGCAATAATTTAATGATCGACTCAAGAGTCGGGGAATTAATATCCCTTAGGGATTCAAACTCCACAAAAATATAAGCAAGTAGGAATTTTAGTCATTCTACCATGAAAACCTCTCATACCTATGCATTCAATAAAATTAACCACAAAATGAAAGCAGAAAAATTCACCTTTTTTTGGAGAAGTGATTCACCGTTTAGTAATTGGTATTTAGCTGATTTTGAAATAGACAAGATCAAATTCAATTGCACAGAGCAATACATGATGTATGGAAAAGCATTGCTTTTTAATGATCAGGAAATAGCAAAAAAAATTCTTTTGACTAAAAAGCCTGGTGCTCAAAAAGCACTTGGCAGAAAAGTTAAAAAATTTGATCAAGTACTTTGGAATGAGCAAGCGAAAAAAATAGTCTATACGGCCAATAAAGCAAAATTTGTTCAAAATGAGCATCTCTTAAAAAGGCTTTTTAAAACAAAAAGAACCACACTAGTTGAAGCTAGTCCAGTGGATCCCATATGGGGAATTGGTTTAGCTGAAGAAGATCCTAAAGCCAAAGACCGTAGAAAATGGCGAGGAAAAAATTGGCTTGGAGAAGTTTTGACCCAATTGCGAGAAGACTTAATGAATGAACTAGATGGATAACATAATCGAAATCATAAAAGGAGATATTACTACCCTGAAGGTAGGGGCAATTGTGAATGCAGCTAACTCATCATTAATGGGCGGAGGGGGAGTAGATGGTGCTATCCACAGGGCAGCTGGCCCACAGCTAAAAGAATACTGTAGATCCTTAAAAGGCTGCCAGGCAGGAGAGGCTAAAATATCTCCAAGCTTCCAACTCAAATGCAAGCATATCATCCATACGGTAGGGCCAGTTTGGAACAATGGTACTCAAAACGAGGAGGCTCTTTTAGCTTCAGCTTATAGAAGATCATTAGAGGTAGCGATTGAAAATAAAATACAATCTATTGCCTTTCCGTCAATCAGTACTGGTGCTTATCGATTTCCATTTGACAAAGCTACCCTAATAGCCAAAAATGAAATAGAAAGATTTATGAAAACCAATAACACCCTACAAACCATAATCCTAGTCACTTTTAGTGAAAGTGACTACAACCAATTGAAAAGAATTTATGAAAAACCAAAAAATAATTACCAAAACCAGTAAAAATCTAAGCCTTATTTTAAGGCATAATCCAGCCGTCATTGGCCTTACGCTTGATGAAAATGGTTGGGCAGATGTCAAAGAATTGATTGCCAAATTTTCGGCGAGAAGGTTTAAAATGACTAGGGCTTCACTAGAAGAAGTAGTTGCTACCAACAATAAAAAAAGGTTCTCTTTCAATGAAGACAAAACTAAAATTAGGGCAAATCAAGGGCACAGTATTTCTGTAGATCTAGAGTTTGAAGCTCAAGCCCCGCCTTCTACCCTATTCCACGGAACTGTAGAGCGTTTTCTTACTTCCATATTTACAGAAGGCCTGATCAAAGGAAGCAGGCAGCATGTTCATTTATCAGCAGATTTAAAAACTGCACAAAACGTTGGTTCTAGAAGAGGAAACCCTATCATTCTAAAAGTCAATTCACTACTGGCCAGTCAGGAAGGAATAGAATTTTATTTATCAGACAATGGAGTGTGGTTGTCAGATCATGTCCCTGTCAAATACTTAGAAAGACTATGAAAACGACCGAAAAATTTCAAGGTGCCTTGATAGGGCTAGCTACTGGTGATGCGTTAGGCACGACAGTCGAATTCCTAAAGCGCGGAAGTTTTGAACCACTCACTGATTTAATAGGAGGCAGTGTATTTCGATTAAATGCTGGTGAATGGACTGATGACACATCAATGGCCCTTTGTCTTGCCCAAAGTTTGTTAGACGAAGGTTTTAACACGTTTGATCAAATGAGTAAATATCATCAATGGTTTAGGCGGGGTTATATGAGCAGTGTGCCAGGAACTTGTGTAGATATTGGCATATCCACTCAAAATGCCCTCGTGAAATTTGAAGAGTGTGGTCAACCGATTTGTGGTCTTACAGCCAGAGATACTGCTGGAAATGGTTCCATTATGAGGCTGGCATCAGTACCTATGTTATATGTCAATTCTGAGGCAAAAGTACTGATTGATAAATGTGCAGTCAGTTCCAAAACCACTCATGCAGCCCCACAGTCTGTGGATGGGTGCAGGTACATGGGTTATTTGATTTCACTTGCCCTTAAAGGTGCTTCTAAGGAAAAATTACTTTCAGACCTTACAGCAGATCAAGTGTTTGAACAACCTTTGGATACCGAAATATTAGCTATCGCAAAAGGATCTTTTAAAGAAAAACCGATGGATCAAATCATGTCATCAGGCTATGTGGTACATACTCTAGAAGCTGCACTTTGGGTATTTAATGCAACCAGCGATTTTCAAACAGGAGCTTTAAAAGCTGCCAACCTAGGTCACGATGCAGATACAGTCTGTGCCGTTTATGGTCAAATTGCAGGTGCATTTTATGGAATTAAAAGTATTCCTCAAGAATGGGTCAACAAAATTTACAAAAAAGAAATGATTCTCCAAATGGCTGATCAATTATACCTAGATGCCTTTGAAGTCAATAGTTATGGAAAATAATTTAAACAAAATGGCAGAAGCAAAATTTATAAAAGGAGATGCAACAGAGCCTGTTGGTTCTGGCAATAAAATCATTGTCCATGTTTGTAACAACATAGGTGGATGGGGAAGAGGATTTGTACTAGCACTTTCTAAAAAATGGGAATCACCAGAAGCTTCCTACCGCAAATGGTCTAAAAGCAATATCGATTTTGAGCTGGGGTCTGTACAGTTTGTACAAGTAGAAGAAAATATTTGG
>CALGOB010000143.1 GCA_937958005.1 uncultured Cyclobacteriaceae bacterium | reverse complement strand
ATAAGTAATACTAAACTAGATATAAAACGCCACTTATCTTCCTGTTAATCCCTAAGGGATATTAATTCCCCTAGCCGGGCGCCCCGACTCTTGAGTCGATCATTAAATTATTGCCCATAGATACCCCGTACCCTTGGGTCGAGGTTGGTTCATTTTTTCATTACTGTCCGTTAAAAATGAAACTCTAGCACTGCTTAGGTGTCCTCGCTTTCTTCCATAAAAATTACCTGCAAAACCTAATAAGTCCTTTTATACCTAAATTTGTATGACACTGATCTTACTTCAACGCTTTCAATATATCTTCAGGATCTAATCTTTGCGTATAATCTTCTGGCACAAATGAATAAGTGATTTTACCTGAATTGTCTACTACATAAGTAGCAGGCATAGGTAGTTCAAAGTTTTTATTCCCATTGTATTTTTCAATATCTAAATTGAACTCATTATAGACGTCAACCAGATCATCAGGCATTTTAAAAACTAGTCCTAGCTCTTTAGCAAAAGAGTTGTCAATGTCACTTAAAACTTCAAACGATAGTTCATTCTTCTCTGATGTGGTCAATGAATTATCTGGTGTTTCCGGTGTAATTGCCACTAAGTTAGTATTCAATTCTTTTAATTGGGGTAAAACATTTTGTAATGCTTTTAATTCTAGATTACAATAAGGACACCACCCACCCCTATAAAATGAAATAACTAATGAACCTTCTCCTTTCAAATCTTTGAAAGAGACTAAATTATCAGTAGAATTCGGTAATTCGAAATTAAGCATTTGATCTCCAGTTTTTAAAGCATTATTGGAGAGTTTTTGCTCAATAAGAGCTTCCGTTGCCCCTTTCATTACTTGATATTTTTCGGCAGGAATATTGGCAATTCCAGCATTCTTCTTTGCTAGCAAGTCTTCTGTTAAACTCATGTTATTATTGGTTTCGTTATGTTTCTTTGACAAAATTAATAATTACTAAGTTCCCCTATTTAGAAATAAATTAATGACCTAACAGCTATTTATGATTTCTCTTAAAAGTCTAATGTATGATGAGAGTTCAAATAAGATTCTCGCTCTTTTTCTATCTTCATTATATAGTGTCTGTCTATAATGTAGTTCTTGCAAGAGCTTGTGTCTTCACAAACCCATCCTATGTGGCGCAAAACGATTGCAGAGACACAATCGTGGGCGAGGGGTTGTCTTTATAGGCAAGCTCTAATTACTCTGAATAACTTCAAAAAATTCTTCTCGTTTGTCTCTAGAGATTCCTACAGTTTTTTGGTTTTCCATGATGATATACCCACCATCTTGGTTCACATATTGTTTTATATGATTTAGGTTAATTAAAAAAGAACGATGTGGCCGGTAGAATTCTGGCGATTTCCCTAAAATCTCTATGAAAAATTTCATCGGTTTACTGACCAGTACTTCTCCATCTTTCAGGGTACAAACCTTGGTGTACATTCTATCTGCTTCTAACATTATGATGTGGTCAAAAGAGACAAAAAGGACTCCATTAGCGACAGGAAGACCCATTTTGCGCACGTTGGCTGCTTTAAAAGTATTCTTTAGTTCTTCTAGTCTTTCACTTACTTTGGATTTTCCTATTTGCTTAATCGCTTTGTTGACGGCATTTTCTATTTGCTCGTCCCTCAATGGTTTTAACAGATAATCTATGGCATTTAAATCGAAAGCCTTAATGGCGTATTCGCTATAGGCTGTTGTAAAAATGATCTCGAAATTAACCTGTTCCGGTGTAAAGAATTCCAGTAATTGCAAACCAGAAAACCCCGGCATCTCTATATCCAAAAAAACAATATCAGGCTGAAACTCATTGATCAGGCTAACTCCTTTAGGCAATGATTCAGCTCTTTTAATTTCTGTTATTTGAGGGCAATTTTCCTCTATCAATATGGTAAGCAGATTCCTTGCCTTTTGTTCATCATCAATTATGATCACCTTCATACTTTCCAATTATATTAGTTATTAATCGTTATTCCTGCTGATAGTGGGGATACTCAAGATAACCTTTGTCCCTTTTGATATACCATGTTCATTATATAAGTCAATAATCTGTTCTCCTATCTCTTTTTCATTTCCGTGGTTTAACAGGGCTAGTCTGTCTTTAGTCGCATGAGAGGCAAAAGACTTATGTCTGGGATTCTGTTGTTTATTAAGCAGCGCAGATTGTTTTCTCCCTACCCCATTATCCAAGATTTCGCATTCTAAAATATGATCTTCTTTTCTGCACTTAAAAATAATGGATAACTGCCTATCTGCTACTTTATGCAATAACCCATGTTTCAAGGCATTTTCTACATAAGGCTGTATAAGTAGTGATGGGATATAGAGTAGTTCCGTATCTATTTCTTTTGCGATTTCAAAATGATAAAACAAAGTATCTTCAAATCGTATTTTTTCTAATTCTAGGTAAATATTGAGTGCTTCTATTTCTTCCTGTACAGAAATACTTTTCACATCACTTTGATGTAAATAAATTCGGATAAGGTCTGCAAACTTCCCTAAGTATTTTCCTGCCATCTTCCGTTCATTCATCACAATATATTCCTGAATGGAGTTCAGTGCATTGAAGATAAAATGTGGGTTCATCTGGGAACGGAGCGCTTTTAATTTATACAAGTTTAACTCATTTTGATAATTAGCTGTTTTTACCTTACGGTCAAGCTGATATTTAAATACCCTCCAACCTACCAACGATACCAACATTATCAAAATCATAAAAAACCACCATTCTTCATAAAAAGGTTTGTTGATTTGAAAAATGTGTGTCATTACTTTCCCTTCTCTGCCCCTGAAAATAGCTTTTGCTTTAAAAGTATAGTTCCCAGGAGGGAGTGATTTGTAATCAGCAGTATTTTGGTAGAAGGTAGTGGTTTGCCAGTCCTGCTCTAAACCTTCCATAAGGTATTGAAAGTAAATTTCTTCTTTAAGCCTCATGGAACTAACATCAAATGAATACTGAAATTTATTTTCATTTGAACCGAAGCTATTCTTTGAAAGATTTGTGATTTCTTCGTTAACGGACAAGGAGGAAATCGAGAGATCGGGTACTTTTTCACTCACTAATTGGTGATCAACTTTTATTTTTTGTATTCCATTTTGGTGTGCAATAAAAATTAAATCCCCGATCACCTCTACATCTGTCGCTTTTGTTCTATAAAGTCCATCTGACACACCAAAAGATTTGATATCATTACCTAAAGCATCCTTTATTTGAATTCCAGAATCTGTTAACAGCAACAGGTTTTCACCAATTGAGATAATTTTATCAACAGTGATCACATCACTCCAATGTGTCTGAATCACTCCAGATTTTATGACAAAAAGTCCTTGGTTTTGTGTACCTATATAAACATGTTCTCCATTACAGTAAATAGATTTTCCGATGATACTACTCCCATTAAATTTTATTTCTTTCACATTTCCAGCTGCGTTCATATACTGAACTCCATTACCAGTAGTCGTATAAATCAGCTTATTTTTATGATCATAAACGACTCTGTGAATTCTCCCTATAAAATCATCCAACCTATAAAAGCCTTTTCTCCTAAAGGATTTATTTGCCGCTTTCATAAACGATGTCGTTTTCTTATTTTCATCTATGACCATCAAGCCATTACTTGTGGCCAATAAGAAAAATTTTGGATTGATCTCAAACACATCCTTAACTGACCCGACTCCGTTGTAAATAGATGTACGATCAGAATTTACCATGGTCACCCCTCTATCCAATAGCCACAATTGATCTCGAGAATTTATCCATTGCATTTGCAGTGTTCTGGCCTTATCCATATTTATTATTGGGGAGATTTTTCCTATTTTGTCTACATGATATACCTTACCCGAAACAGTTGCTACATAAAGACCATCTAATGAATCTTTACAAATACTTCTTATTTTTTGACCAAGAATTAGATCTATGAATTTTTTTGTATTGCCGGCTGGAATAAAAATGAGACCTGAACCAAAAGTACCTAGGAGTACATTTCCTTCTCGGTCTGATAGGATGGCAGAAATAAACTCCTTTTCAAATAGCAGCTTCCCATCGTATTTTGGTTTTCCATTTTTATCAAAAACATTCACACCAAAATTTATATTTCGTGTCCATAGTTCGTCTCCTATTTCGTAGTAATTGCTTTTCTGATTAGTTCCTCCAAAACCTGTTATCAAGCTTATACTATCGTTGTTTATTTCATAAAATTCTCCAGTAATATCATAAATATATAACTTATCGTCCACCTCTAATAAACTATGGTGATCTATACCATATTTATCAACCACTGATTGTAATATCATAGTATCATTTGACCAGGAGAATAACTTATCAAGTACAAAATCATACATTAATATTTTACCATCGGTTGTACTGAGGAGGTTAGAACCACTAGTCTTCAACTTGTATATGATTTCCGCTTTTTTATTAGTATCAATCTTTAATAAGTTGTTAGTATAAAAAATCAATTGATCCTGATCATCAATCTCCAATTGCATATGGGGCGATAACAAACTGTCTTCAATTTGATAAAATAAACCAGCCTTCTTCTCATCAACTTTAAATATTTGCCCGCTTAAATTGTTAAAGTAAATTT
Organism: uncultured Cyclobacteriaceae bacterium; assembly: GCA_937958005.1. Taxonomy (GTDB): domain Bacteria; phylum Bacteroidota; class Bacteroidia; order Cytophagales; family Cyclobacteriaceae; genus JANSWY01. The sequence continues at coordinate 4,070 of CALGOB010000143.1, read as the reverse complement.
GCCCGTTACTATTTTCGCACAAATTGAAAAAAGACGCAGATTTCGTATCTGTAACAGGGATTTTCTCAAACCTTCTTCCGTCATATTTATAAATACCTTGATTACTGGAAATCCAATAATCTCCCTTTTGATCCTGTAATAGATCATAAATATCAATACCAGAAAACTCTTCTTTACCCCAAAAAAAATTAGCTGGTTCTTGTCCTAGAGCAACAGGGGAACACATGTAGAATAATCCATTCACAAATAGAAAAAACAAAACTATGCGTGATTTTGAGTTGGTAGGATTCATCAGTTATTTAACTTAAAACTACAGCTTAATACTAATTATTTTCTTTAAAACTTCCCAAATGCCCTTACCAATTTCCCAAGTAACTCAATCGTTCGTTTAATCCCTAACGGATATTAATTCCCTTGGCCGCACACCCTGACTCTTCAGTGGGTGCTGATGTTTCTTTGCGGAGGTGCTGAGTGGACTTTTAAAGATTGCGCATAGATACTCCATACCCTTCTCAGCAGAGGCTCTGTGCCCAGATTGGTTTATTGGCAATGTTTACTTCTTTCAAGAATTAACTATTGAGAAAGCTTATAGTCTTGCCGTATTTAAGCCGGAATGATGCAATAGAAATTTGATGCAAACCATAACTAACAGTCATTTAGCCACTTAAATCCTGATTTCCTACTCACCATAATAGAGACTATGTCTGCATTGCAAATCAGAATTTAGGCAGCTACCTAACAGCTATTTATGATTTTCTCTTAAAAGTTTAATGCATCATTCGGGTTAAATTATTGTCCATAGATATCTCGTACCCTTGGGTTGGAGTTGGTTCATTAGAAATTGGTGTCTTCAGTTAGAATTAACTGATAGGTATCAATTAGGTGTTTAATCTCTGTCATTTGTTTTGTCCATACAAATCCGTAAATTACTAATGAACACTTACGCTAAGGTTATGAAATCTATTCTTGTACCCACAGATTTTTCTTTTGAGTCTACTAACGCTCTGGATTTTGCCATGCAATTGGCTCTTAAAACTAATGCAGAGATAAAGCTTTTACATGTAATAGAATTTCCATCAAGATCATTTAAAATTACAAGAGATGTCCAAGCAGGAATACGTGCCTTAGGAAATGTATATGCTGACCAGTTAATGAATGCTATTAAATCCAGCCTTAAAGGTTTGGAAGAAATGGTGTTTGAAAAAAATATCAAGGTTACCAGTAAAATTGAAATGGGGAATATGTATAAACATATTTTTAAAATTGTTTCCGGCAAGGGAGCAGATGTTATTGTGATGGGAACTGAAGGTGTTACAGGCAGTTGGAAAGAGACACTCTTTGGGACTAGTGCAGAAAGGGTAATTAGAAACAGCCATGCGCCAGTTTTTACGGTAAGAGAAAAAGTTGATTTATCAAAAGTGAAAAAGTTGGTTTATGCTATTGGAAACTATGATGATAGGTCAGTATCTTTTGTCAAAGAATTACAAAAAGTATTAAATTTCAATTGTCATTTATTGAAAGTATATAATCCAACTAAACTTTTTAATACAGAAGATAAAGCAAACAAAGATGTTACTTGCTTTGCGAATCATTCTGAGTTTATAAATTTTACTACGCATGTTACTGATGCGCCATGGGTAGAAGAAGGTGTTTTGGATTTTGTGAATTATAACCAAATGGATATGATTGCGGTAAGTATCCAAAAACAAAAAAGCTTGCTCCGCTTTTTCAATAGAAATCACGCCGATATTACTGATCATGCTAAAGTTCCTTTGCTGACTATTAGAGTTGACTAGGCAAAACTTCTCGTGATGAGCGGGATCATAGTTTGTCGTTACGTATTAATAGTACCCTTGAGGTTGTTCCTATGTATTTTGCCAGCCTCCATGTCTATTTTAGAAGTGAAGTTGGGACTTAAAAATGTCTCTTAGTACCCCATATTGGGTATATGCAAATAACTCTCATTTGCGGTATTTAACTTATTTGAAAAGCGCTCAATTTTGGCATGACAACTAGGAAGGATTAGTTATTCTAGCTGCTTTTTTAGGTATGTCAATTTTAATAGTTTAGAAAAAACACTAAAAGAAATACGATGAGCAATAAAACCCAAATAAGTCGGCCATTAAAAGGTCTTGGTAATCTTGAGGTAGCTAATGCCTCTAAAGATAAAAGTACTGATTCCACTCCTGTCATTCAGTTACCAAGAGATATGTACCTACATGTTCCTACAAGCTATAAAGCTGGTGGATGCCCAACAGAGTGGTGGTGGCATGTAGGAACTCTGAAATCTGATGAAGGAAGGGTTTTTGGTTTTGAAGTAAATGCTGCTGCGTTTTACCCATTAGGTTTTACAGAAGTGATGCTTACAGATGTGCAAAACCAAAAGCATTATCAACAGACTAAAAAAGGTGTTGCCATTCCTGAATTGTGGGCGGAGAGTGATCCTTCTAAAGATTGGTTTGTGAATTTGGAAGATGTAACCATGACAGCCCCACAAGCTGATCCAACTCAAAATATGAGGGTAAAGGCAAAGCTAGTGGACGGTGAGAAAATAGTAAATTTTGACTTGACACTATCTCAGAAAGGCTCTCCACTAATTGTATGGGGTACGGGGGTACAACCTCCGGCACCTCCAGTACCAACACTCGGGAATAACAATTTCTACTTTTCACTTACACGTTTACAAGCAAAAGGAACAATAACTGTTGAGACCAAGGGAACTGATGTATTTGAAAAACATCATGTTTCTGGTATTACTTGGATGGATCATGAATGGGGAAAGTTTAGTGGTAGTCATGGTAAATCAATTAAATGGATTTTACAAGATATGCAGTTTAGCAATGGTGTTTGTCTTTCCAATTATTCACTGAAGGAACCAAAATTGAATGAAAGCTCTTCTGGTATGGCAACGATACAATTAAATGAAAATGAGCCCTCTTATTACGTGGAGACTACTTTGACCCCAACAAAATCCATTACTCTAGAAGGTAAGGAATACTTTACTGAAATATCAGTAGTGATCCCAACTTACGGAATATCTGCTGTAGTAAAGAGTTTAATGCCTGACCAAACTTTTGGAAGAAGTGTTTACGAGGGAGTAGGAACAGTTACTGGCAGCATGAAAGTAGGTGTGAAAATTGAAAATATTCAAGGGACGGCATGGATTGAACAGACTATTTAACCTACATTATTTATGACATACCATGACCTTGCGTAATAAGTAATTGATTTACTTAGTTTTATGATGGAAGACTTAAGAATTGGCATAGCCTAAATTTGAGGAATGTCAATTTTACTCTATTGAACCCGAATGATGCAATAGGAATTTGATGCAAACCATAACTAACAGTCGTTTAGCCACTTAAACCCTAATTTCTTACTCACCATAATGGAGACTATGTCTGCGTTGCAAATCAGGATTTAAGCAGCTATCTAACAGTCATTTATGATTTTCTCTTAAAAGTCTAATGCATCATTCGGGTTGAATCGATTATGTTGATGGTCAACTATTTAATCCCTAAGGGATATTAATTCCCCGACTCTTGAGTCGATCATTAAATTATTGCCCATAGATACCCCGTGCCCTTGGGTCGGGGTTGGTTCATTTTTTATAATAATTATTTCCCTGGTCGGGCATCTCGAATTATTCGGGTTAACCCGTTTTATACCCATTTAGGTATAAAAGAGCATATTAGATTTTGTAGGTAAATTTTATTGAAGAAGGTGGCCGCAAAGGTGGGGTCACCTTGGTAAAAAATGAACCTCTAGCAGCGCTAGAGGAAGGCTTTTTAACACACTACAATGAAAATTAACAGGAAGATAAACGGTGTTTTATATCTAAATTGTTATCACTCAGTCTTATGACGAAAAACTTAAGAATTGGCATAGCCTATATTTGAGGAGTATCAATTTTACTCCAAAGAATCGAGTATGTTGGTGGTCAGCTATTTAGCTTTTCTAATAATGACCTCCTCCCTGGTCGAGTATTCCGAATTATTCGGGTTAAGGTAAGTAAGGAATTAGGATTTAAGTGACTACATGACTCTTAGTTACGGTTTGTGCCAAATTTC
>CALGOB010000142.1 GCA_937958005.1 uncultured Cyclobacteriaceae bacterium | reverse complement strand
GAAAATATGATGCCCAGTTTTAAATTGTCCAGAGACTTTCATTTTGACTTTAATGTTTCTAATAGCCCTTTCAGAACCATTGTTGTCGAAAGGTACGTTTTTGTGGTATAAGAATGTAAGCAAGTAGTTCCTGTGTTTTCTCATTGCTTTTTGAAAGACGGTGGTCTTTTTTGTTTTATACCCAGGGTTGTCCGGTGATTCTTTGTCGGGTTGTTGTGCGAGTAATTTATCAAGTTCTCTCTCTATGGCCAGTATACTCGGGCTTTCTGGATCGTAAGTGGATAATTCGTGTTTTAATTTTATAGCTTTTTGGAATAGTTCCTTCAAGTGTTTAGCCCATGGGCCTTCTTCTAATTCTATCAGGTAATTGAGCTCCCTTAATAAGTGGGCTAGGCATAATTGATGTCCCTTAGCATGGGTACTGATATGTGCTGCCCATCTATCAGAACATAAAATGGCATTAACAAAACCATCTGGGAATAATTGTTGAACAGCTTGTTTACCCCTGCTTGCCGATATGGTTATAAAGGTCAGGTGTGTGTTTTGCCAGGTCCATGCCCAATATTTACCCCCATTCACTTTTGTGCCTGTTTCGTCTGCCCCAACCACACAGCTTTGACTGATTTTGGAATGGATATTATCATAGACGGGTTGTGCTTTTGTGGCCAACCGATTAAGTAGGTTAGCGGTGGTCCCTTGACTTATGGGTAGGTTGAATATTTGACTGAACATGTCACCCAGTCTTTTGAAGGGGAGGTATTGGTACACTGAATAATATCCGGCAATTGCTTCTACCCTTGCCCCATACTGTACGTGGTTAGTGATATGAGAAGGGTATCCTGATTTTTGGAGATGCCCACAAGGACATTGCCTGCTGTATTGTTGGTATTCAGTTATGATAGGCTGGACAGGTGGTATATCTATGACTTGACGTTTTGATGCTAGGGTTGCTTGTTGGTCACCCAGGTCGTTACCGCAGGCCTTGCAGTAACCGGGAATCATCTTTTCAACCTGATCAGGTGTTGAACCCATTTTCAAGGTGCTACCTTTATGACCAGGTTGTCCGCCTGTTTTCCTATTGCTTTTTGATCTCAAACTTTGGTTACGTAAAGGTCTATTTTCATCCTTGGATGGAGGAATAGAGTTGTTGTTACTGTTTTTAATAGGACCAAGCCGGGTTTTCAATGATTTAACTTCAGCTTTAAGGCGCGCTATTTCTACAGTAGCTGCTTCTAATGACTCAGTGAGTTTGGCAATTGTCTTTGCCTGTCACGATATGATTTCATCTGGATCAATAACATTACAAATAATGCACTTTTTTAATTCTGGCCCAAATTATGCAACCACTTTTTCTTTAAATTAATAGCGACTGAGTAGTTACATTTCATTTATTACTTACTGATATTTTTGACGCATTGTTTTGATTTAAGCTTTTAGTCAACTCTTTTAGTTGATTGTTTAAATCATCCCAAGCAGGTTGTATCAACTTAGATTTTTTGATGATTAATTGGTTATGATGAGAATTTGTATGTACCGCGATAGTATTTGGTTTCTGTTCTATTTTAGTTATTTCTTCAAAAGGGATCAGTTGTTCTTTGTCTATGTCATAAAAGCCTTCATTATCCAGCTGATAGGTACTTTCTGATACAATAAAAAGCCCACTAAAAACAAGCAATAGTAATTCAATCATATAAATTACTTCCATCAAACTACTTTGGCTAAGTACCAATATCGAGATCCCAATAAAAGGGAGAATCAACTTTTTAAGCAGGCCATTACTTTTAAATCTGATCAATTTCATTTGATTCAGATTTTGTTTTCTCTTATGAAAAAAGAACTCAATCACTACAAAGGCTAAAATGATATTTACTGAAATCAACCCATAAAGATCTCCACTAAAATTAAAGTGGATACTGATCCACATAGATAGGAGTAGCATCATTAATAAAATGATGCTTCTTTTTATACTTATTCTCATGGTGCGTAAAATTAGTTATGTTTAAGATAATGAATTTCATCAACTTAATAACAGTTAAACCCCACTTTTAATTACATTGTCAGCTCCAATTGCAAATAATAGCTACTCAACAGGATATTACTTTGACAGCAATTTTATCATTTGCTAATCCTCTCAAACTCTTTCATCTGTCTAATGAATTCCTCCCACTGAGGCCTCATCAAATTAGATTTTTTAATTTCTAAGTCATTTAAATTTCTTTGTGTGTGAATTGATATTTTTTGATCTGAATAATCGATAGATGTGATGATATTTTTAGGAATTTCAATTGTCCTATCAATGGAGTAGATTTCTTTTTCTGAAATAACAAATGTTAATTTTGAATTACCATTTAGATGAGTAACAGATAGGATGTGATCATTAAAAATAGAGGGTATTGATGGATCGCCCCGTTTAAATCAGTTCGATTAAATAAGTGCTGTTGAAATCATGAAAAATAAGGTTTCAAGCTTTAATCAAACAGGATTGTTGACTCAAAAACGCAAGGTCTCTTGCAGAAGATCTTGCTTAGACGAAATGAATTTTTTGGGTTAAAATTCTTCCATAAAATTTCATCATAGACTCTCGAACAATTTAGAATAGCGCTAATCTAAAAAAAGATAACTTTCCAATGCAGATCAAGCGTTAAATCTATGGAGCAGGGGAAATCTTTGAATCTATCCAAAACACAAAAAACCAATATTTAAAACTTTAAGCATTTACTAATCAAATGCTTGACTTGATTTGCTTAGACGAAGGGTAAATTATTAGTTTATGGACACTAACAGCGGTTTTTTTAGTTGCAATTACTAGCTCCCAAAAAATTACAAATACGTTTAGGTTACTTATCTGTAGATCTCTAATTGGTCAAGGTTCAGGTCAATTGTCAAATAGATTAATTGATTTAGGCACTTAATAAATATGATATATTGACTTCCAAAATGCCGGATTCGCAATAAGGTCTTCTGCAAGAGACCTTGTTACCATTTAGATGAGTAACAGACAGGATGTGATCATTAATAACAGAGGGTATTGATGGATCGCCCCGTTTAAATCAATTCGATTAAATAAGTGCTGTTGAAATCATGAAAAATAAGGTTTCAAGCTTTAATCAAACAGGATTGTGGACTCAAAAACGCAAGGTCTCTTGCAGAAGACCTTGCTTAGACGAAATGAATTTTTTGGGTTAAAATTCTTCCATAAAATTTCATCATAGACTCTCGAACAATTTAGAATAGCGCTAATCTAAAAAAAGATAACTTTCCAATGCAGATCAAGCGTTAAATCTATGGGGTAGGGGAAATCTTTGAATCTATCCAAAACACAAAAAACCAATATTTAAAACTTTAAGCATTTACTAATCAAATGTTTGACTTGATTTTCACTGAAGAAGTTTGAGAGCGAGCTTAGAGACGTTTTCACAAAGATTTATTGCTTGATCTTCCAAAGCAGACATTGGATCCATTGCCAAAAAATCCAACTAATCAAGGCTAATTCTTAAAAAAATTCTTTAGCGATTGACTCTATAGAACCTGACTTACCCATTGAATAATAGTGAATAACTGGAGCACCTTTTTCTATTAATTCTCTAGTCTGTTTGATTCCCCATTCAATACCAACTTCTCTAACTGCTTTATTATCCTTACAGCCCTCTACTTCATCCATCAATGCTTCTGGAATATCTATATGAAAAATACTTGGTAAAACAGTTGCTTGTTTTTTTGTTGTCAACGGTTTAAGTCCTGGAATAATAGGAACAGTAATGCCTGCTTTTCTACAATTTGCCACAAAATCGAAATACTTCTGATTATCAAAGAACATTTGTGTAACAATATATTCTGCTCCTCTGTCTATTTTATCTTTAAGAAATTTGATATCGGTTTTTAAATTAGGTGCCTCGGCATGTTTTTCTGGATATCCGGCAACTCCTACACAGAAACCTGTTGGATTAGCATTATCTACATCAGGGTCTTGATACACACCATTGTTCATATTAATGACTTGCCCTACTAATTCTATGGCATAATTATTTCCATCTGGCTCAGGTATAAATCGGTTATCTGGTTTACGGTTATCACCCCTGATAGCTAATACGTTATCAATCCCCAAGAAATGAAGATCTATCAAAGCATTTTCAGTTTCTTCCTTTGAAAATCCTCCACAAATTATATGAGGAACCGGATCTACGTCATACCGATGCTTAATTGCCGAACATATACCTACAGTACCTGGCCTTTTTCTAACAGATACGCGATCATATCCGCCTTCTTTTCTAGTTCTTAGAACAGATTCTTCTCGATGATAGGTTACATCTATAAATGGGGGTTTAAACTCCATTAACGGGTCTAGGTTTTGAAATAAAGTCTTCACACTATCACCTTTCAACGGAGGAATGATTTCTAATGAAAAAAGAGTTTGTTCTGCTTGTTTAATATGATCTATAACTTTCATTTGCTTTTTTCCTAATAATTAAGGCTTTGTCCCAGCCATTTTTCTACCGTTTCCAAGTCCATGTCCTTTCTATCGGCGTAATCCTTTACTTGATCTTTTCCTATTTTACCTAATCCAAAATACTTGGAATCTGGATGAGAGAAATACATTCCACTAACTGAAGCTGCAGGGTACATGGCAAAACTACTTGTCAATTGGATTCCCGTATTCTTTTCTACCTCTAACAGATCAAAAAGAGTTTGTTTTTCAGTATGATCCGGACAAGCAGGATAGCCTGGCGCTGGCCTAATCCCTTGATATTTTTCTTTTATCAAGGATTCATTTTCTAGTGTTTCATCGCATGCATAGCCCCAAAGTTCTTTTCTAACTTTCTTGTGCATCAATTCTGCAAAAGCTTCCGCTAGTCTATCGGCTATTGCTTTTACCATGATGGCGTTGTAATCATCATGATCAGCTTCATAGGCTTTGATCATTTTTTCTATGCCTATTCCTGCCGTTACAGCAAAGAATCCAATGTAATCCTGCTGGTCATCTTGAATAAAGTCTGCCAATGAAAGGTTCGGCAATCCTTTCCCCTTTTTACCTTGCTGCCTTAAAAAATGAAATTTAGACAGTTCTTTACCATACTCATCCTCTATGATAAGATCTCCATCTTTGTTTTTATGGGTAGGGTAAATACCTACAACAGCATTGGCTGTAAGCTCCTTATTTTCAATGATGCTAGTCAACATCTTTTGTGCGTCAGCAAACAACTTAGTTGCTTCTTCACCTACTATATCATGTTCTAGAATAGCTGGGTATTTCCCTTTTAACATCCATGTCTGGAAAAATGGGTTCCAATCGATAAACTCACTTATTTCAGCTAAAGAGTATTCCTTGTATACTTGATTTCCTATTAATTTTGAGTGATAAACCTGATCATTACTCAAAAGGTGTTTATTGGATACTGCCCTGCTAAATGGAATATAATTCTTATCTTTCTTACGGTTTGCATGATCCTCTCGGAGGACTTGATATTCCTCCTTAATCTTTGTAAAATAACCTAATGTGGTATCTTTATTGATCAATTCTCCTGCCACTGGAACACTTCTGGATGCATCCAATACATGAACTACAGGCCCCGAATACATAGGGTCTATTTTAACAGCTGTATGGATACGTGAAGTAGTTGCTCCTCCTATTAAAAGAGGAACTTTCATATTTCTCTTCTCCATCTCCTTTGCTACACTTATCATCTCATCAAGTGATGGGGTGATTAATCCACTTAACCCTATGATATCAACATTATGTTCAATGGCTGCTTCTAGGATCTTCCCTTCTGGTACCATCACTCCAAGGTCTATGATGTCATAATTATTACAGGCCAATACAACTCCTACAATATTTTTTCCTATATCGTGAACATCTCCTTTAACGGTTGCTAGTAAAATTTTAGCATTGGAACTCTGGTCACCGGCTAATTTTTTCTCTTCTTCCAAATATGGAATCAGGTATGCTACTGATTTTTTCATGACCCTTGCAGACTTCACTACTTGTGGTAAAAACATTTTACCAGCACCAAATAAGTCCCCTACAACATTCATACCGTCCATAAGAGGGCCTTCTATCACTTTCAATGGGCGGACATATTTGACCCTAGCTTCCTCTGTATCAGTCTCTACATGCTCTACGATTCCTTTAACTAGGGCATGCTTTAACCTTTCTTCTACTTCGTTTTCTCTCCAGCTTTCGTCTTTCTCCCTTACTTTACCATCTCCTTTTACGGTTTCTGCCAGCTCCAATAAGCGTTCTGTAGCATCGTCTCGCCTATCCAGTAATACATCTTCTACCTTTTCTAAAAGGTCTTTTTCTATATCGTCATATACCTCAAGCATAGCTGGGTTAACTATACCCATATCCATACCCTGGTTAATCGCATGGTATAAAAATGCCGAGTGCATGGCTTCTCTTACTTTGTTATTTCCTCTAAATGAAAAGGAAACATTACTTACACCTCCACTCACATGACAGGCAGGCAGATTTTCTCTGACCCACCTGGTTCCCTGAAAGAAATCTAAGGCATTTTTTCTATGCTCTTCTATCCCTGTTGCCACAGGGAAAATATTTAGGTCAAAAATGATGTCTTGTGGCGGAAAGTTCACTTTAGGTCCAGTAAGTACTTCATAAGATCTTTTCGCTATTTCTATTCTTCTCTCATAAGTATCGGCTTGTCCTTCTTCATCAAAAGCCATGACAATAGTAGCTGCACCATATTTTTTAATAGCCCTCGCTTGCTTGATAAATTCATCTTCTCCACCTTTTAAGCTTATAGAATTAACAATACCTTTTCCTTGCACACACTGCAATCCTGCTTCTATAATTTCCCATTTAGAGCTATCAATCATTACCGGAACGCGGGCAATATCTGGTTCCGCTGCTATTAGGTTAAGGAATTTCACCATGGCATACTTACCATCCAACATCCCTTCATCCATGTTGATATCTATCACTTGAGCGCCACCTTCAACTTGGTCTCTTGCTACCTCAAGTGCTTCTTCGTATTTTTCTTCTTTGATTAACCTTAGGAATTTTCTAGATCCTGTTACATTGGTTCGTTCTCCAACATTGACAAAATTAGTCTCTGGTGTTACCGTTAATGGTTCTAGTCCACTAAGGGTTAAAAACGGAAAATCATGCCATTTAAATTCATAATTTCCTTCGTAGGCTGGGTGTATCTGTATTGTTGACAATGAGTTCCGTTTTAATTTATATCATTTTTTCTAGGTTCATAGGTCTTCGCCAGTTTAGCAAGTTCTATGATGTGGTCTGGAGTGGTTCCACAGCAGCCCCCCACAATATTTAAGTACTTTTCATCCAAGAAATGTTTGATCTGCTCAGCCATGTCCTCTGGTGTTTGATCATATTCTCCAAATTCATTTGGCAAACCTGCATTTGGGTAGGCACTCACCTTGAACTGGGATTTTTCTGATAAGGTTTTTAGATAGGGTGTCAGTTCTTCCGCACCCAATGCACAATTGAGGCCCACACTTAGCAATGGCACATGTGAAACCGAAACCAAAAATGCTTCTGTAGTTTGTCCACTTAATGTTCTTCCACTGGCATCTGTTATGGTTCCTGATACCATAATGGGTATATCAAGTCCTAATTCCTCTTTGATATCTTCTATGGCAAATAATGCTGCTTTCGCATTTAAGGTATCAAATATGGTCTCCACCAAAAGAATATCTGCACCACCTTTAACCAATTCTCTTGCTTGTTGTTTATAGGCCTCTTTTAGCCCATCAAATGTAATTGCACGATAACCTGGATCATTTACATCTGGCGATAGTGATGCAGTTTTATTAGTTGGCCCCATGGCTCCAGCCACAAACCTTGGTTTATCAGGTTCGGCCATGGTAAGTTCATCTGCAACTTCTCGCGCTATTTTAGCTGATTGGAAGTTAATCTCATCAACAAAGTGCTCCAATCCATAATCCTCTTGTGCAATGGTAGTTCCGCTAAAGGTATTGGTTTCTACTATATCTGAACCCGCTAAAAAATACTCTTTATGAATCCCTTTTATGATTTCTGGTTGAGTAACGGATAGTAAATCATTATTCCCTTTTAAAGGCATGTGATGTTCTTTTAAAACTTCGCCTCTAAAATCTTCTTCTTCTAATGTATGCCGTTGAATCATGGTTCCCATAGCTCCGTCCAACACCATTATCCGTTCTTCAAGCAGCTTATGTAAAAGCTCAACTCTTTCCGTTCTTTTTAAAATTAATTCTTCCATCCAATACATTATATATGCTCTACCTTGCCAAGAAATGTATAGGAAAAAATAAGGGAAGTCAGTTCAACTCATCTTTTCCTAAATGTGATTTAGGATGGGAAGTAGCACCGTAATTCAAAATCTATTGATTTGAAAAGGTTGCTAAGACGTCATCAGGCCCAATCCTTCAGTCTTTCTTGATAAGAGTAACAAATTAAATACAAATAATTAACATAATACCTATAGATGCATGTAAAAGTTCCTTTTTATCAGTTAATAGGAACAAAATACTTACTCAGTTTGTGCTGGATTAATTGGCATAAACCCTCTTCATTTATTTATTTATAAAAAGCTTACTTTTTGCTTGTAATTAATGAAAAAAAATAAGTTTCTTTGAAATTGAATTAAATTGATAACTAGTGAGGTTTGCAGCTGTAGATATAGGATCCAATGCCATAAGAATGCAGATTACGAAAGTAATTGAGTTTGAAGATAAAATCACCTTTAAAAAACTGGAATATGTTCGCTTCCCTTTAAGACTTGGGCAAGATGTATTTAAAAATGGTGAAATAGGCCCTAAGAAATACGAAAAGTTCTTGAAACTCATGCAAGCTTATAAAAATCTCATAGAACTCTATGAAGTTACCAATTATTATGGCTGTGCTACTTCTGCTATGCGTGAAGCAAAAAACGGCAAAGAACTCGTCAAAAAAGTAAAAGACAAGTTTAATCTCAAAATCAATATCATCAGCGGCCGTGAAGAAGCTTTAATGATCAATAAAGTAATTAGGCATTATTTAGATGATAGAGCTTATATCCACATAGATGTAGGGGGTGGTAGTACGGAGCTCAACATCTATTTTAAAGGTGAAAAAGTAGTTTCTCAATCTTTTAAACTAGGGTCTGTTAGAAGATTACAACATTATGACAAACCTGAAATATGGGATGATATTCGTCACTGGATCAAAGACAATATCAAAAAGAGTTATGGTAAAATGCTTGCCATAGGTACTGGGGGAAATATTAATAAAATCTTTGAACTTTCTGGTGTTGGAAAAAAGGAAAGAAAAATATCTCTTGCTACTATCAACAAAGTGATTGATAAGTTAAAAGGCATGACCCTAGAGGAACGGATGTTTCAATTACAACTTAACCCTGACAGAGCGGATGTGATAGTACCAGCTTCAGAGATTTATACTGAAGTCATGAGAGTTGCTAAAGCTAAAGAGATTGTAGTGCCTGACGTAGGTCTGAAAGATGGAATCATGTACTCCTTGTTTGAACAGAATTACAAAGGGAAAGCTTCTGTTTTGTTTAAAAATTAACAGGATTATTTCCCTGATATACGGTATTGGTAATACATAGCAAATGCTGCTATAATGAGTCCGAAAAATTCTCTTGTCTGTTCTATATAGGGTTTTTCATAGACCATTTCTCCAAATAGTTCTGATTTATCGTCGCTGTTAAGCCATTCCCAACACCCTGGTATAAAGATGAGCGAAAATAGTACAAAGCCAATGTGGATGGTCAGATTGATATATTTCCACGAATAATTAAAGACTCTTGCCAGGGATACTAGAGCTACTAGTGAATAGGCCGCCACCCATACTAAAGGATCTGGGTCATTTAACTGGACATAGGCAAATGCCAAAAAAACCAAAAATAGTAACGCACTGATTATTCTATGCATGTCTTAAATATCTTCTGTCTATATTAACCTAAGTTATGGATTAGAAAGTCTATCCTATTCATATAATTTCACGGGGGTGGCTCCATTCAAAATAGACATTTAATGCAAGTTTGTTAAATCATTATAGCTATGCTTCTTTAACGTCTCTTTTTTGAATTTCACCTAGCCGGCTACATAGTCTCATTAGGATCTCTAATGTAAAATTCAGGTTCAATCTTAAATCTATACAATTTCAAATGTACTTTATCTCTAGTTCTAATGAATTTTAAATTCATTCAATACACTGAGACTTGCAATATATTCTTTTTAAGTAAAATAAATAAGTAAATAAGTTATTTAATCATAAAATAATCACTTTATTAGTCATCTACTTATAAAAATCATTTTAGCCCTTTTTCAGAATTAATCAATCAATAGCGACCAACCTCATTTACTAAGTATTCTGTTTAAAATTCTACTTTATAGGTTAGTAATGGGATAATACCTAATTGATTTTTTCTTTCAATTTGATTGGTTACTAGGTCGTAGGTCTGAAAGGCAAAGTTAGTGGTATTGGCAGCATTTTGAATATCTACTGAAAGGGTTCTTGTATAATTTTCTTTTTGCACCCTCCAAGAAAGCCTTAAATCAAGCCTAAAATAGTTAGGTTCTTTGAATGTAAGGCTTCTTTCTGTAAACACATTTTCTTGCCTTGCAATGGTCAATTCTGTATCAAGAGGTACACTTCTATAACCTCCCTGATAAATAATCCTGCCATTTAAACTAAGAGTTCTTAATTTATTGTTTTTTGTTTTAAGGGCGATCTCTTTTCCTACAGTTGCATTAAAAGTAAACTGTCCGTCCCATCTACTGGGCTGTAAGTTGCCAAAATCATCTTCATTTTTTGAATCATACAATGCGCCACCTAATAAATAATACCATCTCTTTTCTAGTCTTTTTTCAATAGATGCCTCTACCCCCCATACTTTTGCTTTGGAAACTAAATCAAATGAGGTCGGTATTTTCTCATTATCCAAATTAAAAGATGAAAATAGGCCCTGCTG
This sequence comes from uncultured Cyclobacteriaceae bacterium, assembly GCA_937958005.1. Lineage (GTDB taxonomy): Bacteria > Bacteroidota > Bacteroidia > Cytophagales > Cyclobacteriaceae > JANSWY01. The sequence continues at coordinate 20,533 of CALGOB010000142.1, read as the reverse complement.
AGCTGATTGGTTCTGGACATTGTTGGCAAGTGTTGGGATGTCATAAAATGAGTTAAAGAATGCTTCTAGGTTCAGGTTATGTTTTTTAAAATTGGTTATATAACCTACTGCTAAGTTCCTCGATTTAACTAGTCCATTTGGCTGATTGTTTTCTACATTTACTAAATTATTGGTAAAGAGTTGTTGTGTAGGGGTAGGTGACCGACTATACCAACCATACCTTCCGTAAATTGACGTTCCGTTTGGGCCTAAATATTTTTGCAAGTATAACCTTGGTTCTATATTTAGTTCGTTTGCAGTACTATAATTCGTAGCTGTCAAGCCTATTTCGTAAATCAATGAACTGTTAATATTTGCCTTATAATTGATAAATGGGCTAACCAACCAATCTATTTGTTCTTTTCTAGAAACTCTTATGAGCGGGTTAAGATTTATTATATCTAAGCGATCTATAATTTTAAAGGCATTTCTTACCACATTATAGCCCAATTGAAGTTTACTATGATTAGAAAAACCATAATTCAGTTTAGTCTGGAAAGATAGTTTGTTAAGTTTATTACTTTCATCTGTAAAAATGGTATTAGCATTGTCTACTAAAAACAAACGTTGTTCTTGCTGTCTGTCTGTATGATTTAAAGAATAAATGAATGTATTATCTAAAGAGATTCTTTCACTCAACCGGTGCTGGTTCTTCAGCCCAATAGCCAAAACCTCTCCATCAAACCTTATATCTGATAAATCCTTTACCTCTTCTGCCAATGCTAAATCGGTAACACCTGTAAAATCATTTGAACTGATTCCTCCTGTTCCAAATACCTTGAATGTTCCATTTTTATAGGGAAAAAACAGGTTAAAAGAGAGGTCTTGAAATCTTATTTCCTCTCCACCAAAATCTACTCCTGCATCTGCTAAAAGCCCTGTAAATGAATATCTATAATTGATTAGGTAAGATGATTTTCCTTTTTTAGAAAATGGGCCTTCAGTAGCTACATCTATTCCCAAAAGACTTAACTGTGCTGTATGTTGGTGTTTTGTGAAATCCCCTCTTCTTAAATAGTTATCGAAAATACCTCCTAGTGCATTGTTATAAATTGGGTCGTATCCTCCATATAAGATTTTTGCTCTCTCTAATACTTGGGCACTGAGTATGTTAACCCCCCCGCCATTTAAAGTGGGTCTATCAGAAAATGTCCCTGCATTTGCTAAGTGATTTGGGCTTGCCACTTCCACCCCTTCTAGTCTCCATTGGTTATAAGCGGGACTAGTTCCTCTGACTGATACATTATTACTCTGATCGTTGGTTGCGTTAACCGCTGGAAGTGATACACTGAGTCTAACTGGATCATAAAAGGTAGCTGCATAACGCTGAGTCTGCTCCACCGTAATCTCCCTTTTACTTAGCTCTATTGGCAAATAGGTTGATTTCACTTGTGCTTCTGCCAATTTGATGGTAGATACCTGTAATGGGACTTCTATATAATTCTGTTTGGACGTTGTTACTAAATACTCTGTTAAAAACTGAGGTTGATAGCCAACATAAGAAATTTGAAATGCGTAATAGCCTGGTTTTAAAGCGAGTTGAAATTCCCCAAGCTCATTTGTAATAGTTCCTTCTGGGTTTTCCCCTAAAACCTTTATTGTAGCTCCTGCAAGTCTTTTCTGGGTTAATTGATCTATTACCTTTCCAGTTACTCTCACTTTAATTTCTTGAGAAAGAGAAATGTATGGGTATAAAAAAATGGACGCTAAAAAAGAGATTGCGACAATTCTTTTCAAGGCTCCCATTTTAATTTTTATTTTCAATGTTTTAAGAATCATATTAGATGAAAGAATAAAGATCAAAGACTAAAGAATTTTAGATTCTAGACTTTAGATTCTAGACTTTAGATATTAGACTTTAAGGATAAGAAAAGAGTACATTTCTACCCACATTCCACAAACATTTTGAATACATTATTTGATCCCTTCCTTTAAGAAATTAATCTTTACCATGAAGGAATGAACCAACCCCGACCCAAGGGTACGGGGTATCTATGGGCAATAATTTAATGATCGACTCAAGAGTCGGGGAATTAATATCCTTTATCCTGGAATTTGCTCAAATTTTACTGAAGCTTCCCCTTTGAATGCTTTTCGTGGTCTTAAATTCAAAGTTTGGAACATTTCTTGATCTTCATTCACTTCTGGGTTCGGAGTTGTTAACAACTTATCTCCTGCAAAAATTGAATTAGCTCCAGCCATAAAACAAAGTGCCTGCTCTTCTATGTTCATTCTTACCCTTCCAGCAGATAGTCTGACCATCGCTTTTGGCATTAGAATTCTAGCAGTAGCTATCATTCTGACCATTTCCCAAACAGATACCCTAGGCTGTTCCTCTAGAGGAGTTCCTTCCACAGGCACTAGTGCATTCACAGGTACTGATTCAGGATGTTCAGGTAGATTTACCAATGTATGTAACATACCAATCCGATCGTTATGACTTTCTCCCATTCCGATAATTCCTCCACTACAAACTGAGATCTTGGCTTTTCTCACATTATCTAATGTATCCAACCTATCATCATAAGTCCTTGTAGAAATAATTTCTTCATAGTGTTCTTCACTAGTATCCAAGTTGTGATTATAGGCATATAAACCCGCATCTTTTAACTTTTCTGCTTGCTCTTCTGATAACATCCCTAAGGTACAGCATACTTCCATTCCAAGGCCATTGACTCCTTTTACCATTTCTAGTACTTTGTCAAAATCCTTATTATCTCTTACTTCTCTCCATGCTGCCCCCATACAAAAGCGTGTACTGCCACTTTCTTTTGCATTATTTGCTGCTGTCATCACTTCGTCCACTTCCATCAATTTGTGAACCTTTACATCTGTGTGATATCTTGCTGCCTGTGGGCAATAGGCACAATCTTCTGGACATCCTCCTGTCTTTACTGATAACAAGGTGCATACTTGAACCTCAGAGGGGTCATTGTGTTCCCTGTGTACGGTTGCTGCTTTATACATCAGCTCCATTACAGGCATATTATATATCTCAGATATCTCTTCTCTTGTCCAATTATTTCTAATCTCCATCAAATGCTGAAATTTTATTTGTGCTAAGATATTACTACTTTATTTGAAATTACATGGAATCCATGAAATAATCCTTGGAGAACGTATAATTACCCCAGTTCAATTTCATCATCCCCAGAATAAACGCTCAAATTGTTCTTTAGATCAAAGATGAAACCTATCTAATTTCATTTATTTAATTTATCTCTAGGTCAAACGGCATTCTTGCCTGTATCCCTTGATAATTCTGAATATTCTTTAACTTTTTAATAAATGGTGCCAATTGCCCGTACTGTTCGTCTGCTATTTTCACTTTAGCATTTTTTCCAGCTGTTCCAAAAAATTCTTCGATTGTATTTTGCTTTTCAGGGTAATAAGCAACTGAATATCCGCTTTCCAACAAATCCGCTTTTTCTGCAGCAATCTCTATTGCACGATCATAACTTCCCAGCTCATCTATCAAGTTAATTTCTAAAGCTTGTTCTCCTGTCCATACTCTGCCGCTTGCTACTTCTTTTATCGCTTCGACAGTCATTCCTCTTCCCTGAGCTGCTTTGGTGGTAAATGTTTCGTATCCTTTTTCAACACCGTGTTGAATAATAGCTGCTTCTTCAGGCCTCAGTGTTCTTGTGATGGTTGATATATCAGAATATTCACCTGTATTCACCACATCATGTGTAATGCCCAATTTATCTTCCAAAAGATCCTCTAGATTGAAAGTCATCCCAAAAATCCCAATTGATCCTGTAATTGTATTAGGTCTTGCCACTATCACATCACAAGGCATAGCCATGAAATACCCACCTGAAGCTGCCACATCTCCCATAGAAGCGATCACTGGTTTCTCCGCCTTGGCCAGCATTATTTCTCTCCACAGTATATCTGAAGCAGTGAGGCTTCCTCCTGGCGAATTAATTCTAAGGACAATCGCTTTCACTCTTTTGTTCTTTCTAGCCTTTCTAATCTCCTTGGCAAAAAAATCTCCAGCAATATCGCTTCTTCCATTACCCATCACAATCTCCCCTTCCGCTACTATGACTGCAATTCTATCGTCACCGCCTTCAGTATACCTAGATCCTGCTACCTTATAATAATCGCTTGCCTTGATCATATTAATTTTCTTCTTCTCAGATATACTTATTTCATCTTTAATCATTGAGGTCACTTCATCATGATAAGCTAATCTAGTTACAAGGCCTAGTTCAACTGCATCTTCTGGAAGTCTTACTAACATTTTATCGGAAATATTTCTGAGTTCTTCACTTGTTTTATTCACTGATGAAGAAACATCTTTGGTATAAGTTCCATAAATAGAATTGAGCATAGATTTAACCTGGTATCGGTTTTCATCACTCATATCCTTTCTAAAATAAGGTTCTACAGCACTTTTATATTTCCCTACTTTAAAAATCCTTGCTTTGACACCTAGTTTATCAAATGCCCCTTTATAAAAAGTCAGGTTGGCACTTAACCCATTTAATTCGATAGATCCTTCAGGGTGAATGTATAGTGAATCTGCAACTGATGCCAAATAATAATCTGCTTCAGAAAGATAAGTTCCATAAGCATAGATAAATTTTCCAGACTTCTTGAATTCAATTAATGCATCTCTGATTTCTGATAAAGAAGCACTTCCTCCTTGAATTGAGCTTGGTTCCATATAGATCCCTCTAATCTTGTCATCTTGCTGCGCTGCCGCCAATACATCTAGTGTATTCATGAGGCCTATTTCTCTAGGGCCATCATTGAAAACCAAGTCAGCAAATGGATCTTCTACGGTTCTTTCTTGTAAAGTCCCCGTTAGCTGAAGATGTAAAACAGAATTTTTCTTTACAACAGGCGGTTCATCTCCCGAAGAGACTGATGCAACAATAATTGTAAAAAAGATAAGAAAAGCTACAACACTAAAGATTATTAGTCCTAATATTGTTGCTAATAGGTTTCTAAGAAATGCCATTGTCTAGCTCAATATGAATTTTTATTAATTTACAAAATTAAAGAGTTTCAAATGAATGAAGGCTAATTTGGCAACAGAATTTTTTATAGAATCATGAATGGAGTTTACTTACTTTTAGGTGGAAATCTAGGTGATAGGAGGAAAAGTCTAGAAAAAGCGACTCGTTTAATTAAGTCTTTCTTCAAAATAGAAAAGAAATCCAGCATCTATGAATCCGCAGCTTGGGGCCTAGAAGATCAACCTTCATTTTACAATCAAGTGTTATTAGGGAGTACTGATCTATCTGCAGAACAATTACTTACTGCAGTTTTAGCTGTTGAGGAAAAAATGGGACGGGAAAGAATTATCAAATGGGGTGAAAGGTTAATTGACATTGATATCTTATATATCAATCAAGTGATCCTAAATTCTGAACAACTTACAGTTCCCCACCCTTATATACAAGAAAGAAGATTTACTTTAATTCCTATTGTAGAACTGTCACCAGGGTTACAGCACCCGATTATTAAAAAGACACAAGCTCAGCTATTAAGCTGCTGCGAAGATCATTTAAATGTTTTTCCAATTAATTTAGCAAGCGATGGAAATTTATGATGCTTTTTTACTGATCTTGGCCGGGCTTATTGCGGGGTTTATTAATGCTGTGGCCGGAGGTGGTTCTTTAATTACTATTCCTTTTCTAATTGAATTAGGTCTACTACCTACTGTAGCTAACGCAACCAATCGAGTAGCCATAGTTATCCAGAATATATTTGCCGTTTCTGGCTTTAAGAGTAAAGGAGTCTCTTCCTTTCCCTATTCATTTTGGCTGGCAGGCGTGGCCGTAATAGGTGCTTTTATAGGAGCACGAATTGCTGTAGAGATAGATGAAGTACTTTTCAAGAAGATTCTCGCTATTGTGATGTTAATTGTCATCATCCTCACAATTTTTAAACCGGGGCAAAAAGTTGTTACAAAAGAAAGGCTTGGAATCAAACAACAAGTAATAGGTGCATTTACTTTTTTCTTTTTAGGAATTTATGGTGGTTTTATCCAAGCTGGAGTTGGCTTTTTGATCATAGCTGCCCTGAGTAGCATCAATCATTTTAGTTTAGCCAAAAGTAATGCTGTCAAGGTATTTGTGGCTCTCATATACACCCTAGCAGCAGTTGTCTACTTCGCCATAGAAGGTAAGATTAATTGGCAATATGGTTTAATCTTGTCTGTAGGAAACTCGGTAGGAGCTTGGTTAAGCAGTAGATGGTCAGTAAAAATAGGTGACAAATACGTGAGGTGGTTTCTAATCGTAGTGGTGTTTGGCATGGCAATAAAATTATGGTTCTTCTAAGTTTTAATACAAATAAATGGGCAATAAAAGTGAAATTAACTGGCAAGAAATAAGAAGTAATTACCCTTTACTTAATCGCTACACTTACCTAAACATTGCTAGTTCTGGTGCTATTTCCAACATGACGCAACAGACCATTTCCAGCTATTTTGAAGACCAGCTACATCATGCTGCTATCCACAGAAATGAATGGTTGGCAGTCATACAATCAACAAGAGAAAGAGCTGCGTTGCTTCTAGGTACTACTTCGGATAATATTGGGTTTGTTTCTGATGTATCTACAGGTATGAATCAATTGGCAGAACGTGTATCATTGGATAAGAAAGTGATTTTGGTAGAAGGGGATTTTCCATCTGTAAATTTACCTTGGGTTAGCAGAGGATTTCAAATAGATTGGGTAAATCAAGAAGAAGACAGGTCAATTTCCATAAGCTCAATCAAAAAGGCTATTGGAAATGGAGGAAAAATACTTGCCATGAGTTGGGTTCAGTATAGCAGCGGTTTTACCATTGACCTTGAAGAACTTTCTTTCCTCTGTAAAAAATCTAATACGCTCTTAGTTATAGATGCTACCCAAGGAGTAGGCAATTTGCCTGTATCATTAGATCAATTACAAATAGATGTCTTTATGGCCAGTTCTTTTAAATGGCAGGCCGCTGGTTATGGTATCTGTATATATTACGAAAAGCCTGAATTATCAGAAATACTGTTAGGAAGAAAAACTACTGGATGGAATACATTGAATCAGTTTGATGGTGCGCTCACTAGTGACAATTATCAAGTAGGAGCTCAGGCTGTAGAAGCTGGACATGCAAAATATGCCAGTTTATATGCCCTAAACAGCAGTTTAGGAGAACTAGAAGTAATAGGTTATCAAAACATTTATGAAAGAAACCAACAGTTAAGGTCTGTTTTATCAGAAGTTTTGACTGATATTGGAATGGAATTCCATTCGCCGCAAGGCTTAAAAAATCAAAGTCCTATTCTCTGTGTAAAAGCTACACATGATACTTTCAATCACCTAACTGAATGTAAAGTGATGGTTACTAATAGAAAAGATTACATCAGGACTTCAGTTCATTTTTATAATAATGAAGAGGATATATTCCGTTTCAGAGATACTATGATCAACCATCTTAGGTAATTAATGATGGGCATAGTTATTAGAAAAGGTTTTTGGACCTCTTTTTTTGCGTTTTTCGGTGCATTCTTAGGATTAGTAAACCAATTGTTTATTTACCCTTATTTTCTAGAACCAAATCAAATAGGCCTTTTTAGCCAAATCCAAAGCTTTGCAACGCTTGTGTCCCCGTTCGCTTTGTTAGGTATGAGCGCAACAGTCGCTAGATATACTCCTTTTTTTAAAGAAGACAAAAATCTTTACAAATCCTTTACTTCTTTCTTATTTATAGGTGCTTCTTTTGGAGCAATCATTACGGTCTCTTCAACACTAATATTCAAGGACTTTATTGTTAGTTTCTATCAGGAAAAATCTCCGCTAGTAGCTCAATACTTTGAATTAAGCATCATCCTGATTGCTGTTTTTACTTTCATCACTTTAAATGAGTCTATTGCTAAAGCCAATTTCAAAGTAGTTATCCCTAATTTTTTAAAAGATATTGTTGTTCGGTTATTAGGGCTAGTTCTCATTATACTATTTGGCACTAAAGTCTTAACTTTTCATCAAGCAATTGTCAGTATTATATTTCTTTATATTCCGTCTCTTATTTATTTAATTGGATACAATCTAAAAAATGGTTTTATCAAAATTTCATTTGATCTAAAACCTATATTGGCGAAAAAAAAAGAATTATTCAATTACGCCTCACATGCTTTATTAGGTTCAGCAGGTGCCTTAATAGTTCTTCATGTAGATGTACAAATGATCTCTGCAATGCTCAATCTTGATGCAACAGGTATATATACTAGGGCCTTTTATATGGCTGTAATGATTGAAATTCCTAGAAGAGCTGTTTTTCAAGTTGTTATACCTGTAATTTCAACTGCCCTTAAGAATAACGACCTGATTTCAATTCAAAAATTATACAGAAGTTTATCTCTAAATTTAGGAATTATTGGCACTCTCCTATTTTTAGGGATATCGGTCAATTTAGATAACATTTATGCTGTTATGAACAATGGTTTAGAGTATAAATTGGGTATAAACGTTGTATATATAATCGGCATTTCAAAGTTGCTTGACATGGTTTTTAGTACTAACAGCGAGATCATATTACTATCTAAATATTATAAATACAATACCGTAATGATTGTTCTCTTATCAATAAGTTCTGTTTTTTTAAATTATTTTTTCATTCCTAAATATGGAATAGATGGAGCAGCCTATGCTTCTTTAATTTCCATCATATTATTCAATACTATTAAAATGATTCTTATTCAGGTAAAATTCAAGATGATGCCTTTCAGTATAAAACACGCTCATTTATTGTTAGTAGGAGGAATTACTTGGTATATCGTTTATTTAATTCCTAATCTATCCAATGGCATATTAGATATGGTTCTTAGAGGGTCTATAGTCACTATTATCTTTGGCGGGCTTATAGTGATTTTCCGCATCTCAACGGAACTAAACGAACTAGTCCTGCAGCAAGTAAAGAAATGGATTTCCTAATTAATAATGAAAGTACCTAATTCAACAATCTATCTAAACAAAATATTTATCACTTACTTCAAATAACAAATTGAAAAATTCTATTTTTGGCCTATAAGTTAAATGAGATGACGAAAATTAATTTCAAAAAAGACATTCTTCCGCATATCATAGCTATTGCTGTGTTTTATATCATCACTCTGCTTTTTTTCAGTCCAGTAATTTTTGGAGGAAAATCTATTTCTCAACATGATATACAACAACACTTAGGTTCAACACAGTTATCAAATGAATTTCGTGATGCTACAGGGGAAGAACCTCTCTGGTCAAATTCTATGTTTAGTGGTATGCCTTCTTATTTGGTAGGTATAAGATATTCAGGTGATCTTATCAAATATGTACATAATGGTTTGTCATTAGGTCTGCCTCACCCAGTAAGGCTTATCTTCCTTTCATTTTTATGTTTTTATATATTATTAATCTCCTTTGGTGTCAGACCGCTGATTAGCATAATAGGTGCTGTAGGTTGGGGGTTAAATACCTATTTATTAATTAGTATTTCTGCAGGTCATAATGGTAAAGTTGGAGCAATTGCCTACTTACCGTTAGTAATTGCTGGTATACATTTAGTTTTCACTGATAGAAAATGGATCGGCTTTATTCTTACTGCCTTAGCTTTAGCGTTGCATTTGAGGTTAAATCATTTCCAGATTACTTACTATCTTCTACTTATTGTTTTAGCCTATGGTCTGTTACAACTGATAGATTTTGCTAAAAAGAAAGAGATAAAGAAGTTTTTTACTATTGTAGGTTTTCTTTCTGTAGCTGCCTTATTAGCTGCTGGTGCCAATGCTGGGAAAATTTTGACCACTTTGGAATATGGGAAATACTCTACAAGAGGAAATAGGGAATTAGCGAAAGAGTCTGAAGCAAATACAGGTTTAACTAAAGATTATGCCTTTGAATTTAGTAATGACATCATGGAACCACTATTTCTTTTTATCCCAAATATTTTTGGAGGAAGTAGTTTTGAGGTTTTAGCTGATGACAGAAAAAATGAAACAGCAAAATTTATTAGAAGGATACAAGATCCAAATTCAAGGCAACAGTTAAGGCAATTTACTAGAGCTTATTGGGGGAAACAACGGCTTTCTGCCCCTTATTATGCAGGAGCTATCAGCATTTTTGCTATGGTTATCGGCTTCTTTTTTGTTGAAAAAAAGTATAAAATCTGGTTAGGTGGGCTCATCGTTTTTTCAATTATGCTTACCTGGGGGAGTAATTTCAGCAGTTTTAATTATTTCCTATTCGATTACTTACCAGGTTACAATAAGTTCAGGTCTGTTACATTTGCGATTATAATTGCTCTATTTGGCATCAACTTGCTAGGTTTTTTAGGTTTAGAAAAGTTACTAGCTTCCAATAAAGAAGTAAAAATCAACAAGAAATTTTACTTTGCTGCAGGAACTACATTAGGAGTTGCGTTTTTGGTTTTGATATTTGGAGGCTTTGCTTCTTTCAAAGGTGCCTATGATGACCAATTACCTGCAAACTTCTTTGAGGCCTTAAGAGCAGATAGGCTCTCTTTATTAAGGGCTGATGCGTTTAGAAGTTTAATGTTTGTATTAACGAGTGCAATCATTCTCTGGTTTGTTTTAAGGAATAAATTATCTACACTCATTGGATTATCAATAATAATAGGGTTAGTAGGATTCGATATGTTCACAGCTTCTAAACGATACTTTCCAACTAGCAGCTTTCAAAAAAACACCACACAAAGCACTATTAAAAAGTCACCTGCTGATGAAAGAATCCTTAATGATCCAAGTAAACATTATAGAGTAGCTAATTTATTAGGGACTTTCGCTGAAGCTAACACTTCTTATTTTCATAATTCTATAGGTGGTTATCATGGAGCAAAACTTGGGAGGTATCAGGATTTAATAGAAAATGCACTTAGCCCTGAGATAAATGGAATTATTAGCCAATTACAAAGTGGGAGTTTTAATTTTGGTCAACATCCAGTACTAGATATGCTTAATGCTAAGTACTTTAAATATGGTGATGATGCAAGAGCAGTCTCTATAAATACCAATGCATTAGGAAACGCTTGGTTGGTTAAGGATATTCAAGTTGTTTCTTCGGCTAGAGAAGAAATGGATGCAGTTTTAAGTAAAGAGTTAAGCACTGTAGCTATAATCAATAGCAATGATTCTCCAGAGGATTTTTCTGCTACCATTCCAGACAATAGTGGTACTATAGAACTAACTAGTCATCAACCAAATGAACTAATTTATCAATTGAAAAGCCCACAAAATAGTGGTCAAAAGCTAGCAGTTTTCTCTGAAATCTATTATCCAAAAGGTTGGGTAGCTTACATTGATGGGAAAGAGACCCCCATATTAAGGGCTAATTATCTACTAAGAGCAATTAGTCTGCCTGGTGGAAATCATGAAATTAAGTTTAAATTTAGTTCTGCTTCTTACAATACAGGTAATTTAATGATGATGATCTTTTCATCGTTAATCTTAATAGGTGTCATTAGTTTATTCATTAAAAACTTTCTAGCCTATAAGAAGTCATTGGCAAATGGTTAATTGATCTATTCTGAAATGGATCAGTAAATTAATTTCAATTTGGGTCTAAGAGAGAAGAAACAAACTATAGATTGTTTCTTTCGCAAAAAACTATGTAATACCTGGGGAAAAAATTCCTAAGAATAGGTCTAACTCCAATAGCTCCAGTTTTTGATACCCATTTCTGGCTGTTGTTAATTTTCCAACCGGATTTCTCCAATAGCATGTCAAATTGCTTAGGTTCAAACTCATGATAGTGCCGATCCCAAGGATCATCGTCATTCCAGTAAGCATTTGCGAACCACAGTTTCAAAGGTACCGAAGCGACTAAGTACTTTGCACTAATTTCCCTTAGTAAGTTAAAAGGAGCTACCATGTGTTCAAATATTTCAAAAGCCGTCACTACATCAAACTCCGGGTTTTTAACTATTTCAAACTCTAAATCTAAATCAACATTTTTTTGGGTATTAGTAACAGAAAATCCCTCTTCTTTCATTAATTCTGAGAACAGATTTTCTATTCCTAAGTCTAGTACGTTAGAATGAGCAGGAACAGATTCAATGAGGAATTTCATAGTTTTATCATACCTCATTTTAAGTGAGGGCGTATCAAGTGAATATCTTGAGCTAAAATCTTTTTGCATTATTTACCCCTCTATTTTTGTGATATAACTAACAATTCTCTTGGCGGCTTTTCCATCCCAATATTCTGGAATTTTGCCAGATTTCCAATGTCCTTCCAAAACTTGTTTAGCATACTTAACTATTTTCTCGGTATTCATGCCTGCAAGTTCATTGGTTCCTTGAGAGACCGTAACAGGTCTTTCTGTATTTTCCCTTAGTGTAATACAAGGCACTCCATAAACAGTAGTCTCTTCCTGTATGCCTCCGCTATCAGTGAGGACAAAACGAGCATTTGATATCAATTTTCCAAAATCTAAATACCCCATAGGTTCTACGATTAAAATATTCTCCATTTCATTAATTGTATGATCTAACCCTAGTTCTTTAATCATCTTCTGGGTTCTAGGGTGAATTGGAAAAACGACAGTAATCTGCTTTTGAATCTCTTTTAAAGCATTTAATATTTTCTGAAAACTGGATACATCATCCACATTTGAAGGTCTATGCAAAGTCAAGGCTACGTACTCATTACTTGAAACATTTAGTTTCTCTAAAATAGTTGAGCCATTAACTTTATCTTCAAACATCTTTAGTGTATCTATCATTACATTTCCTACTAAATGTATTTTGGATGTATCATGCCCTTCTTTTAATAGGTTGTCAACAGCATCAGTTGATGGTGGTAATAAATAATCAGCTAAAGAATCAGTCACTAATCTATTAATCTCTTCTGGCATAGAACGATCATTACTTCTTATACCAGCTTCCACATGAATAATTTTGATCCCTTTCTTAGCTGCTACTAAACTGCAAGCCATTGTAGAATTCACATCTCCAACCACTAAAATCATATCAGGCTGATGCTCATCACAGACAGCTTCAAAAGCAGTCATGATACGTGCTACTTGCTTGGTTTGAGTATCTGAACCAATATTCAAATTTATATCTGGGTGAGGAATGCCTAACTCGTCAAAAAAATTCTTTGATAGCTTTAAATCATAATGTTGCCCTGTATGAAGTAACAAATGTTCAATAGAAGATTCCTTGTCCATCGCTTTTATAATAGGAGCAATTTTCATAAAGTTAGGCCTTGTTCCTACCACATTGATAATCTTCATAAATAAATTTTTAAGCTGAGAATACTTGCTTGTAAAGTTGTATAAGATTCTCTGAAGTTTTAGCCCAATTGTATTTTTTTCTTATCGCTTTTTTACCATTTATTCCCATTTTCCTCAATAAATCTGGGTTTTTAATCATATAAAGCAATTTATCAGCAAAATCATTTTCATCATTTGATTGATAAGTAACTCCAGCTTCCGAATCTTTCAAAATACGTTCTATGGGAATGCAATTAGAAGATAAAACGGGTTTTTCAAGTAGCATGTATTGAAAAAGCTTATGAGGAATGGTATTATCTGTGTGCTCATTTTTAAGATGGGGTATTAGACAAACTTGACTCACACTGATGTAACCTGGCAAGGATTCTGGTTTTTGCCAACCTTCAAAAACAACATGCTTTTCAATATTTAAAGAAACTGACAATTCCTTTAAATCTTCTTCTATTCTACCTGCACCTACCAAAACCAGTTTGATATTTGGGATTTCCTTTAAAACAATGGGTATTGATTTTATTGCTGATTCCAACCCCCTGTGAATATCAAATCCACCTGCGTAAAAAATCACACAATCATTTTCAAATCTTTTTTTCAAGTCACTTTGATCTTTTCCACTAATGAAAAATTCTTCATTAACGTAATTAGCCACAACTGTCATCTTGGAATCTTGGACTCCCATTTTCTTATACCTATCATTAGCTTCTTCTATAACCGTAATTACATGGTCTGCTTTATTGACCCATTTCATTTCAGTTTCAAACCATTTAGGGATAGAAACAATTACTTTTCCTGGAAAAGTTTTAGTGAATTTATAGTTTTTAAGTGCTTCAGGATAATTTTCATGTAAATCAGCAATAACTGGGAGTTTTTTACCTAAACTTTTATTCGCTTTGAAAGCCGCTCCTAACATATATAAATCATGTGCATGAATGGCTTGGATGTCGTATTTCTTGATCAATTTCATTAAATGCCATGACCAATACTTAGTGAAAGGGTCAATTATCGTATTAGCAAACCCTTTCATTTTATTCTTAGCGAATAATGACAATTTTAGCCGGAGTATATGAGCTCCATGAAAATTTTCAATTGGTTCTTTGGTTCCATGATTAAAACACAAAACATAGACATTGAAACCAGCTTCAACAAGAGACGTCACCTCATTTTCTACTCGCAAATCCCCTGTAAACTCATTGTCTAGTATCATTCCAATATTCATAACCAATACTTTATCATTAAGTATCAAATTTAACTGAATTTCGGCAAGTTCCTACAACATTTACTTGCTCTAATATTTCTATCTGCCTGCATTATCAAATAGTTTTAAGGTGAGTTTTATACCAATTTAGATTTATGACGGCTCATATCTATTAGCAAACTTAATATTTGTCTTGCGTTAAAAATACTCACCATAGCGATGTTATGTTTGTGTTTTTGACCCAGCGGGGAACCGCTTTGTCAAAATCAAATTTACTAAAATATCTTATACGCCCTCGTAAACATAAATGGGTAATGAACCAACCCCGACCCAAGGGCACGGGGTATCTATGAGCAATAATTTATTGATCGACTCAAGAGTCAGGGCGCCCGGCTAGGGGAATTAATATCCCTTAGGGATTAAAACTGATAATCCTCAATCTAGACTTCAAATAAGATCTGGAGATATCTATTTAGAAGATGTAAACAGTGGGGTTATCATGAAATCTGCTAACGGAAATTGCTGGAGAATGACAGTTGATGACTCTGGCAATATAAGTACTTCAAGTATTACTTGTCCCCAATAAAACTCTAAATACAACAGAATGGAATGAACACTGTTAAAAATTACGGTGTTCTTCTTTTAATCCTTTACAATCTTCCCAATACTTTTCTGAAAGAATTTTACTTTATTCCAATAGTCCCTTCAATTAGTATTTGAAATTTCGATATACTTATCATACTGCTTATATAATTAGTGAAAAGTGGGAAATACTCCATCACCTTTCCGGTTGTTTAATCAATTTCACCAATTTCTCAGCATTCTTTGCTCTAGAAAATTGTTCTATTTCCCCTTGATCTCGATCAAAAAATAACTGTTTTTTAAATAATTGGATGATGAATTTTTTCATTCCTTCCTTATCTGAATACTCATAAAATGAGCCTGCCTTTACTTGGTTGATCAAAAGCGCAGGATCACTATCAATAAAGCCTAAACCTAATATTGGTTTTCCTATGGCTAAGTATTCATAGATCTTACCTGTCATAATAGTTTTTCCAAGAGGGGTATTATTAAGAAGCAATAATAAAATATCTGATTCGAAATAAGTTTCAATTACCTTTTCATGACTTACATAACCTTCATAATCTAATTTATCTCTTAAGTTACTACTAGCCTTAATCCTTGTGATAATATCTTCTTCAATTACCCCTCCAAATTTTATCCTAAGTTTCTCTTTAAACTTTTGATTTTCATCACAAAGTTCTTCAAGGGCTATCAATAAATTCTCCGGATCCCTAAACTTGTTCATCAATCCAAAATGAGAAATAGTGAAATAATCGTTCTCCTTACTAGTTTTATATGGCTTATTTATATCTTCTGGATCAAATCCATTATAAATCAAATCAATTTTTTTAGTAGTCAGTTTTTCAAGTAATTCACCTGTTTTTTCGTTGATAGTTACTACCTTATCCGCATTATTGAGTACTTTTTGCTCCAAAGATTCATGAATTTTCCTACTCAATTTGGATGTATAAAACTCATCTAAAAAATCAATCTGAGACCAAGTATCTCTAAAATCTGCTATCCACCTAAAATTAAACTTTTTTTTGAGTGGTAAAGGAATTAAATGCATACTATGGGGAGGACCAGTAGTAATCACTGCGTCAAACTGGTTTTTCTTTAAGTATCCTTTAAGAAACTTGCGAGCTTTGCGTACCCAAAACACTCTTGAATCGGGAATAAATACATTTCCTCTAAACCACCTAAATACCTTGGCTAAGAAAGAACTTTTATTACCTCCCAAATTGCCTGAGCTATTCGCTCCACCTTTAGTTTTTTTTATTAGCTTATGTGGCTCCCATATCGGTAATTTGTGCACAATAAGATCTTCAGGAATGTCTTTTTTCAAAGATTCATCTTTCACATCAAAAGCTGGATTCAGTGGAGTGACTACTTCTACATGATGACCTAGGCGAGAGAGATACTTCACAAATTTCAACCATCTTTGCACACCACTTCCCCCACTTGGTGGCCAATAGTAGGTAATTACCAGAATTCTCATTTATCCAATGTAAGATTACGTAAAGAATCAGCTATTTTGTGTGAAGCATCCCCTGAACCGTAAATCTCAGTACTTTTTAATTCTATTTCCTCATTTAACATGGATATGGCCATTCTAGAAAGGTCACTAAGATCTGGAAGAAGTTTATTGAACCCAATTTCTATAAGTTCTACCCATTCTGTTTCTTCCCTGATAACCAAACACCTTGTCCCATTAAAATAAGCTTCCTTTTGCACACCTCCAGAATCTGTAATAATCAGTTTAGCTGTTCTTTCCAACATTAACATATCAAGATAACCTACTGGGGATATAAATTTAATTTTACTTTTCTCAAAATCGAATCCGATTGCTTTCAGTGCATTGTTGGTCCTGGGGTGTAATGGCATTACTACTGAAATACTGGTTGCTAGAATTTCAAGGTGATTAAAAATTAAATGAAGTTTTTCTTTATTATCCGTATTTTCCGCTCTGTGCACAGTTGCTAAAATAAATTTCTCAGTTGACAAGTTTTCTAATTTGATTATTTCGCTTTTTTTGATAGCAACTTCGCCAAAAAACAATGCAGCATCATACATTACATCTCCTACTTGCAAAATCTTCTCTGGTATAACCCCTTCTGCCAACAAATTATTTGTGGCTAAATCCGTAGGTGTGAACAAGATATCTGCAATTCGATCAGTTAAAACTCTATTAATTTCTTCAGGCATATATCGGCTGTAGGACCTTAACCCAGCCTCTACATGAGCAATTTTAGTTTTAATTTTTGAAGCAGCAATAGTTCCTGCCAGTGTCGAATTAGTGTCTCCGTATAACAAAATACAATCAGGTGCTTCCTCTAGTACAATCTTTTCAATGGCCTCTATCATTTTCCCTGTTTGATACCCATGTGTGCCTCCGGAAATACCTAAATTGTAATCTGGTTGCTTCATACCTAATTGATCAAAAAAGATGGTGCTCATGTTTGCATCAAAATGCTGTCCTGTATGAAGTATCATTTCATCAATACCTATCTTTTCAAGGGCCTTACTTACTATGGCTGCCTTTATAAATTGAGGTCTAGCGCCCAGAATTGTCAAAACTTTCATGGTCTTATTTAACGGAAAGGATGTTTTACAAATGGCAATTTAGCAAAAGGATGATAGTCTCCAACTAACCCTTTTGGTTTTTCATTTCGAATATTAGCTACTACCTCTATAGAAGGCCTGGCTTCAGCGATATCAAAGCCTTTACCATCTAATATATGTTGGTAACTTCTTGTATGCAACTCGGTGAAGCCTTTACTAAATTCTATTTCTTGGTCATCTACTTTTATAGATCTGTAAGTACGATGTCCTTCTTTTATGGCAACCTCAGGTAACGTTTCACTATTTATACTGAGAAACCACCTTACCCTTGCCTTCTTTAGTTGTAGAAACCCAGAAGCTCTATCATGTTCATGTACATGGATTACATTTTTTTCTACTCCCCCAAATATCCAAATTAGCATATCGAAAAAATGAATCCCGATATTTGTGGCAACTCCTCCTGATTTATTTTCATCCCCTTTCCAAGAGGTGTAGTACCATAATCCCCTTGATGTTATGTAGGTAAGATCTACATCAAAAGTTTTATCCAAAGTTGCTTTATCGACTAATTCTTTTAGTGCAATGATCTTCTCATGAAGCCTTAATTGAAGGATATTAAATACTTTACCTTGCGAATTTTCCTCCATTTTTTCTAATGCATCCACATTCCAGGGGTTTAGTACCAGGGGTTTCTCACAAATTGCATTCGCGCCATGACGTAAAGCCATCCTAATATGAAAATCATGTAGGTAATTGGGCGAACAAATACTTACATAATCAATCGGGTTGTTTTCCTCTATTCTCATTTTTTCCAAATGCCTATCGAATCTTTCAAATTCCGTAAAAAAACTTGCATTCGGAAAATAACTATCTATAACACCTACACTATCAAATTTATCAACTGCAGCCAATAATTGATTCTCAGTATCTTTAATAGCTTTTAAATGTCTGGGAGAGATATAGCCTGCAGCACCCACTAGGGCAAATTTCTTATTCATACTTTCCTAATTTGATCATCTGTGATCTTATACTTTGCCTTCGACCCTTCACAGGTTGCCTCGTTTTGGTCATCAAACTCTAATTTATAGCCTGCCTCACTCATCCAACCGTTTTGCCTAGCAGGGTTTCCAAAAATTAATGAATAGGGTTTCACATCTTTAGTCACAACAGAGCCCGCTCCTATAAAAGCATACTCTCCTATAGTTATGCCACAGACTATGGTTGCATTAGCGCCTATAGATACTCCCTTCTTTACAATTGTCTTTAAATACTCCCCTCTCCTATTTATTCCGCTTCTCGGATTTATTACGTTGGTAAATACCATAGAGGGACCAAGAAAAACGTCATCTTCACAAATAACCCCAGTATATACTGAAACATTATTTTGAATCTTAACATTATTTCCTAGTTGAACATCAGGGGATATTACTACATTCTGTCCAATGTTACAATTTCGCCCAACCGTACAATTTTTCATTATATGAGAGAAATGCCATATCTTAGATCCTTCCCCAATGTCACATGGTTCATCTACATAAGATGATTCGTGCACAAAATAATTATCCTTCATTATTTAATACTTCTAATAAGGTATGGCAAATGTACTGAATTTGCGCTTCAGTTAATTCGGTATGCATGGGCAAAGAAAGAACACTATTACTTAGTTTAACAGAATTAGATAAATCCCCTACATTAATACCATTATCTACAAAACCTTTTTGCAAATGTTGGGGACAAGGGTAATACACCATTGAAGGGACCCCTTTTGAGGCAAGCTTTTCCTTTATTGTATCGCGATCAAAATTAGGATCTAAAATAAGGGTATATTGATGAAAAGCATGTGTTGAATATTCCATTCGTTGCGGAATAGAAACTCCGCTAGCTTCAGTAAGTAAATGATCATAATGGCCGGCTGCTACCCTTCTTCTATCTATAAAGTCATTCAAATACTTAATTTTAACATTTAAGATAGCAGCTTGGAGAGTGTCTAACCGAGAATTTACTCCCAATACTTCATGATAATATTTTTTCCTTTGACCATGATTAGAAATCATTTTTATCTTTTCTGCTAGGTCTGAGTTTTTGGTCATAATAGCCCCCCCATCACCATAGGCGCCTAAATTTTTTGTCGGAAAAAAAGAAGTACATCCTATCGTTCCAATAGCTCCTGATTTCATAATTCTTTGATCAGAAAACAAATAGTCTGCCCCAATAGATTGAGCACCATCCTCAATTACAGGAATTCCATGCTCATCTGTAAGCTTGAGTATTTCTTCCATATCAGCACATTGTCCATATAAATGTACGACAATGACCGCTTTAGTTTTTGATGAAATTGCTTCTTTAATTTTTTCAGCATCAATGTTAAAATTACTAGCATCCACATCTACAAATACTGGGGTTGCCCCTAATAAAGCGATAACCTCAGCACTTGCAATGTAAGTAAAACTAGGTACGATCACCTCATCACCCGGTTTTATTCCTAGTGCCATTAAGGCTATTTGCAGTGCGTCTGTTCCGTTTCCGCAAGTAGTCACATGATCTATTCCATGATAATTTGCCAAAGCCTCAGAAAACTCTTTTACTGGTGTTCCACCAATATACCACCCTCCTGCTATTACCTCTAGAGCAGCCTGATCCAATTCCGTTTTCAGTCTTTTATATTGGCCTTTCAAATCAACCATCAACACTTCACTATTCATAATACTATATTATATCATTTTAGGTTTATTAAGAGCGCATGTCTATTAGCAAATTTAATCCCTAAGGGATATTAATTCCCCTGGCCGGGCGCCCCGACTCTTGAGTCGATCATTAAATTATTGCCCATAGATACCCCGTACCCTTGGGTCGGGGTTGGTTCATTATTTACCATGCGTTAAAAACACCCACCATAGCCATGCTATGCTTGCATTTTTTGTCTCAGCGGGGAACTGCTTTGTCAAAATC
>CALGOB010000141.1 GCA_937958005.1 uncultured Cyclobacteriaceae bacterium | reverse complement strand
ATAAACCCAGGTGCTAACTGCAGACTTCTCTTTGAAGTTTGGTATGGATTTCCAAACTTGAATAGTGATTTCTTGAAATAATACCAGTTTAGGTATAAAAAAGCGTATTAGATTTTGTAGGTAATTTTTTATTGAAGAAGGCAAAAAATGAACCTCTAGGAGCGCTAGAGGAAGGCTTTTTAACGCACTGTAATGAAAAATTAACAGGAAGATAAATGGTGGTTTATATCTAAATTGGTATAAGTCATCTCTGTCCGATTCAGTGAAAGCATAGGATCTTATTACCTGAAATAGGAGTCCTTTGTATTGGTTAATCCATTCTCTTAAAATACTTTGCTGTCTAGTTGCGTCCATTTATGTTATACTCACACTACTAGTATCAACTGACAAGAAATTTCTTACAAGAATGAGAAAATAAATTATAACTAATTGATTATTAGTAAATTAAATTTTAGATTGACTAATTACATCCACATTAAAAGTGATCCAATACAGGCATGATCCATAAATCAACCCCGTGATAAAACCACTAAGAACTTCTTGGATAGTGTGTCTCTTTAAGTGAATTCTAGACCAGGCAATCAAAAGAGTGAATAAGAACAAGCCTATTCCAATTGGGGAATCTATGATAAATACTGATGCGGCCAAGTAAGTATTTAATGAGACGTGAAGAGAAGTTTTTAGGAAAAAGTTTAAAATAAATGAAGTGATCATTAATAAACTGCCTACAACAAAGGCCTGAAAAATAAACGTAGGCTGATTAGTAATATACAGTATAAGTGAAGTAATAATAAGCAACGGAATTACAAATAAGTAGAGGGACTTTCTTTGCTTTTGGACAGAAACATCAAAATTTGAATAGCTTCCATTTCTAAATTTTAGATATACCCACAAAGTGGCTGCTAGAAATAAACAGCCAATCATTAAACTTAACTCTTGTACAATTTTTCCTTCGCCATACTTTAAAAGTAAGGCTTCAAAAATTACAGGGATCATGATCAAAGGATGTCCAACAGTAGAGATTAAAGAAGCTATTTTTTTCAACTAAACAAGGGATTACTGAATTTGATGGAGGTTAACCCACCCCCAATCTGCAATTATATGTTACATTAATCACTCTTACTCGTATTCGCAGTAAAAATTACTTCCTATAGTTAACAGAACAATAAACTTATGCTAAATTGAAGCATTTACTTAAGGCTAGGATAAGATAAATTCATACTGATCAATTTATCTTTAACAATTTCAGAAATTAGATATTCCTTGTACCAATTATTATCCGCAGGAACTATGTGCCATGGTATAGTAGAACCACAGAAATGAAAAACATCTTCGTATGCTTTCATGTATTCATCCCAATGCTCCCTTTCTTTAAAGTCATTATCGTTATGTTTCCAATGTTTAGTTGGATCAGTTTTGCGTTCGTTCAATTGGATCAATTGCTCGTCCTTGGAGGTATGCAGGAAAATCTTGATGATTTGAGTACCACTATCTTCTAATAATTGCTCAAAATTATTGATGTGATTAAAACGTTTGTGAACCGTTTCTTCATTTATCCAACCATGTACTCTTTGTATCAAAACATCTTCATAATGAGATCTATTGAATATTTGAATCATTCCTTTTTCAGGCACATGCTGATGTACTCTCCAAAGAAAATCATGAGCAAATTCTAAGTCAGTAGGTTTCTTAAACGATTGTACCCTGATACCAGATGGAGAAATTTGTTTGAAAACTTTCCTGACAGCCCCATCTTTTCCAGAAGCGTCCATCCCTTGCATAATGATCAAAAGACTTTGTTCGTTAGCAGCAAGTAGCTTGTTTTGTAACTCTTCTATCTGATCAATATTTTTCTTAAATACTTTTTTACCCTCGGATTTGGTAATCCCCTCAGGGGCTTGTGTGTTTTTCTTGCTTAAGTCTATTCGCTGGAAAGTATTGCTCATTCTTTTATTTTGAGATTTTGTATTAGTAAGATATTAGATGCTAGACAAAAGACGATTTATGTATCATTCTTAATTATGATTTCTCTACATAGGATTTTAATTGACAATCTTTTCTTTTTAAGAAAACAAAAAGAAAAGCGTACGCATTTTTACAAGGCACTTGTTTCTAAGTATTCTGATCAATGGGTAAACAAAAAAATGAGCCTAAAGATAAAAATCTATTATCTAGCTTCTAATATCTAGTATCTAAAACTTAGTATCTAAAACTTAGTATCTAAAGAAATTAGAGGATTTCAAAAGAAATTTTAAGATTAACTCTATATTCTTTCACCTCTCCTTTATCACCTACAACCACACTCTGAGACTGAACAAAAGCTGACTTGATCCCTTTGATAGATTCTGAAGCCTTTTTGATGCCCTTTGCAGTCGCGTCTTCCCAACTTTTCTTAGAGTTAGACATGATTTCCAGTACTTTAACTACTGCCATAATAACTTAATTTTTGGTTTGAATAATTATTAATTCCTTAATATAAAAAACTTTTTTCTTTCCAGTTGACTTTAGTCCAGATAATATTTTTCATAAAAATAAATAGTTGCTTAATCAGCTATATAATCCTACTTTGACATCTTCCATAAAGATGCCCCAGTCTGTGTCCCCACAGATCGCTTAAACTAGAGAAATTGATCAGATATGTTAGGTATACAAAATCAACCGTTATAATCTTTAATACTTATTGTGAAAATAAGCTCAAATTCGTCTTTGAAAGCTCATTTTGTTTTATTTTTCATAAAATAGTTATGTTTTTTATGTCAAAGTTAAATTCAGGTAGACCCTAAATATACACTACTATAATTCTTTTTAACGCATGGCAAATATCAAATTTGCTAATAGATATACGCCGTTATAAATCTAAATTGTTATAAAATTTAGGTTTAATCCCTAAGGGATATTAATTCCCTAATAGGGCATCTGCTACCCTTCCGTGTGCAATGAAGCTTCTTTGCGGAGGCCCTGAATGGATCTTAAATTATTACTCATAGATACCCTTTTACCCTATGGCGAGCCCCGTAGCTTTCTCAGCAGAGTCACTGGCTCAGGGTTGGTTCATTTAGATTTTTTTTAAAAAGCCAAAGCATTGACTATCAAATGATAATTCTTTCACTAGCTAAGACTCTTTTTTTCCAAATACAGTAAGAAAGCATAGTCAAAAGCAACTTCCTTATATGCTTCGTATCTACCAGATGCCCCTCCATGTCCTGCGTCCATATTAGTTTTCATAAGTAAAAGATGATCATCAGTTTTTAAATCTCTTAACTTGGCGATCCATTTAGCAGGTTCCCAATATTGTACTTGGGAATCAAATAGTCCGGTAGTAATTAAGATATTAGGATAATTTTGAGCTTTTACTTGATCATAAGGAGAATAACTTAACATATAGTCATAGTATTCTTTTATTTTAGGATTCCCCCATTCATCAAACTCATTGGTAGTTAACGGAATGGATTCATCCAGCATGGTATTGATCACATCCACAAACGGTACTGCTGCGATCATTCCATTAAAAAGTGAAGGAGCCATATTAGCCACCGCACCCATCAGTAAGCCACCAGCACTGCCTCCTTGCGCGTATAAATGCGCAGCTGAAGTATAATCTTGGTCAATAAGATGTTGAGCACAATCTATGAAATCAGTAAAAGTATTTTTCTTATTTAAAAGCTTTCCATCTTCATACCAAGCCCTTCCCATGGTTTCGCTTCCTCTTATGTGGGCAATTGCAAAAGCAAAACCCCTGTCCAAGAGGCTTAACCTAGTAGAGCTAAAAGAAGGATCTATAGTGGCGCCATAAGACCCATAGGCATAGAGTAAAATGGGATTTTTTCCATTTTTCTCAAAACCCTTCTTATACACAATGGAGAGGGGGATCTTTTTGCCGTCTCTTGCCGAAACATATATTCGCTCAGCACTATAGTTTTCGGGGACATGCCCTCCCACAACTTCCTGAACTTTTAAAACTTCTTTTTCTCCCGTTTCCAAATAATAATCAATTACAGAAGAAGGAGTTGTCAGAGAAGAGTAGCTATAACGAAGCTTTACACTATCAAACTCCGGATTTGTAGACAAATAAGCATCATAGGCCGCTTCCCCAAAATTCAGATAGGTAGAACCTCCCGTTTTTTGATCAATAATATTTATTTGGGTAAGGCCATTTTTTCTTTCGCCTATCACCATATGGTTTCTAAAAAGTTCTAAGTCTGTGATCAGCACATCTTCTCTATGGGGGATGACTTCCTTCCAGTTAGCTTTGGCTGTATCATTTTCAGAAACTTCCATTAAACGGAAATTTTCTGCTTCCCAGTTGGTAACCACATAAAACTTATCCTCAAAATGCTCAATGCTATATTCATGAACTTTTTCTCTTGGTATAAAAGGCGTAAACTCACCTGTTGGGTTATCGGCACTCAGTAAGTGATAATCGCTAGAAAGGGTACTACTATTCCAGATCATGATATATTTTCTGGATTTAGTTTTAGTAACTCCTATGTAATAAGAAGGGTCTTTTTCATGATATACCATGACATCATTGCTTTGCTCAGAACCTACTACATGCCGCCATACTTTCTCAGATAAGAGAGAAGTTTCATTTTTAGTCGTATAAAAAACTGTCTGGCTGTTATTTGCCCAAGCAATCTCCCCAGTTGTTTTCTCCAACTCATCTGATAAAAATTCCCCAGTCTCTAAGTTCAAAAACCTAATTTTGTAGACCCTTCTACTGACCGTGTCCTCACCAAAAGCTAAAATGGAATTATTAGGACTAATCGCAAGACTACTGATCTGATAGTATTCCTTTCCTTCAGCTAGTTCATTTAAGTTAACGATAATGAGTTCTTCATTATCCAACGTCTTTTCCTTTCTACAATAAATAGGATATTCTTTCCCCTCCTCAAAGCGCGTATAGTACCAATAACCATTTAGGAAAAAAGGCACAGATTCATCTGTTTGCTTGATTCTGCCAATCAGCTCCTCATAAAGTGACTCCTGTAATTTTTCTGTACTGTTTAAACAGGCCTTGGTATAGTCGTTTTCTTCGTTTAGATAAGAAAGCACTTTTTTTGTTGCATCATCAGGAGATTCAGCATTTTTTTGCACATCACTCAGCCGCATCCAACCATAGTTGTCTACACGCTTATGACCGTGAGTAACTATTGTTTCTGGTATTTTATCAGCTTTGGGAGCAGAGAGCACCTTATTGGAATCTTTCATGTTTTTCGCTATTTACAATATACATTGTCATGGTTGATTTACTGGTACTGTTTTACTTTCCAAAGTCACCTTGGGTCATCTTAGACAAGAAAATTTACCAGTACAAAACCAATCGTGATAATATCTAATTTCAAAGATATTTTTTCTTACTTTCTAAAACCCCGCTCTTTCCTGTTTTTTTGAAATAATCTTTTAATCCCTAAGGGATATTAATTCCCCGACTCTTGAGTCGATCATTAAATTATTGCCCATAGATACCCCGTACCCTTGGGTCGGGGTTGGTTCATTGAGCGCAGTTATTTGGGCGTTTTAACTGGCTTTGCGCCCCAGGCTATCCATTATATCTTTTCTGTCAAAAAAGACAGAAAAGGATGTCATTTCTATCCATAACGCGGTTGACGAATATAATTGCTCCCGTTCAGTGTCTCTGGGAGAGGACACTGATGATCCACTTACCTTAAAAACCCTGCTTGCTTCCTCCAATAAGCATAGTTTACAACCATGTCTTGTTTATCAATTCAATTTCTAATTAACAAGTGGTTAAAGATCATTGATATCTATATCCCGCATGGCTTCATTTAGCTCTCTGGTCAAGATCCGCTTTTTCCATTCTATACGTAACTTCATCAGTAAAGGAATTAAAAGACCTAGCATTACCAGGGTAATGAGCCAATGGTTGAGGCTAGCTATTTGGTTATTACTATTTACCTCTTGGTTAAATCCTGCAAGGACTAAATCCATCTTGAACTTGTCTTTTTCTTGGATGATTTGTTTTTGTTTCTCAAGGAATTTTTCATTTTCTAAAACATAGGTGCTTGAAAATTCTTGTCCTTCTTCCATCTCACCTAAAAGAAAATGAGTCTTGCTTAATACATGATATAGGCGATAATACTTTGTTTGAAGAGACATATTAGGGTATAAGCCAATGGCTAATTCTCCCATTTTTTTACTGGCACAAAATTCCTCCATTTCTTGGTACAGGTCACACAAGTCAAGATAAGTGATGAATAATTCAG
>CALGOB010000140.1 GCA_937958005.1 uncultured Cyclobacteriaceae bacterium | reverse complement strand
AATCAAGTAGAGGTATTCCTTGAGTACTGGATCAATTTTTAAATCGTCCTTAGAGTCGGGTCTCTCTTCTACCTGATTAAGCCACTGTTCAAAATTGCACTTTTTTTTTCTAGCACAAACATATGAGAGTCGGGGCGCCCGACCAGGGGAATTAATATCCCTTAGGGATTAAATTCTTTCCTAGAAAAAACACAATTAAAATCAATCAATTTTTAAGGTCTCTATTACCGTCTTTCCATCAGGCGTTTCGCAAAAGAATATACATAAGTCTACCCCTTCTTTGACACTAAATTTCTTACGGATGGACTCTGCACTCTCTGGATAATTTCTAGTTTTGATGCTGGCCTTTCTACCCTTTAACCTTTTAGCAAGTATTTTTTTGTTTGGCTTATATGATTCTTGTGCCTTATATACTTTCCCTGGAAAGCTTTTATCCAAGGTATTTGCAGTATAAAGGTGAGTGTGCTTCCCTAATTTCTTCAATCCAAGCGCTAAAGCTACTGTTTTAAAAGCTCCTGCTTTCATCACAGCTGCATTGGGTTCATATAAATAAGTCTCTATAGCTCCGAAATTAACCAAACATTTCTTTTCTTGAGACCAATAGAAATCAAACTTTTCCAGATGGTCTTGCTGTAAATTGACGGTATAGATTTTAGGCTCTGCTTCAAACCCATTTTCAATCGTTACCAATAGTTCTTTGCATTCATTTTGTACAGCAACTATATGAACTTCTTTTACATATAATAATTTTGAAATAGTATATTGAATATCCAACATAGGAGAAAGCTTCACCATTATCTGGTCTGACTTCCTTAAAAGCATTTGTTGGATCAAGGACACATCAGGTTCACAATCTTCTAAGGCAATGACTTTCTTCTTTTGCTGATCCCTTCTAGCTGGATCTAAATAGATCCAATCATATATTTTATCCGATGTACTCCCTAAATACGCATTTGCCTCTTCATTAATAAAAGTGCAGTTTTCAATTCCTAACAAAGCAGCATTGTGCCGAAACCCTTCAACCAAATCTTTTTGGCGCTCCACGTAGGTGACTTCCTTAAAATTTCTAGACATGAAAGAGGCATCTACACCTGTCCCTCCAGTCATATCTATTAATTTATCTCCAGAAATTAAACTGGCTTTATAAGAAGCAGTTGCCTCAGAGGAGCATTGCTCCATAGATAATGGCGGTGGAAAAACAGTATTTTGGGTCTGATACCAGCTAGGCAGTTTATTTTTCGCCTTATTTCTTGATCTAATTTGATCTACAAGCAATGGGATGTTTAGGTCAGGGTACTTTTGTGTAGATAACAAAAGTTTTGTTAAATCTGAATGCTCATTTGCCTGAATAAAATCTTGAGCTTCTGGTGATATAATCTGTTCTAATTCCAAATAATGATCCTAAATCAATGAGTTTTAAAAAAGATTACTTAAAAAAATAAGCGAGGAGAAATCCAATTAAAGAGAAGGACACTAACATCACTAAAAGCAATACGGTAAAGTCAACCCCCAACAGCAAAAAAAGCGCCCATATAAAGATAAACGTACCTAAGTGCGAGGCCCAAAACTGTATTCTCTCGTTCTTTTTTAGGTTCATTTTAACAGTGAATTTTAAAATAGAATATACAAAAATAAAAGGCATTGCAAAAAATCACAATGCCTCCTAATTATTTGAAAGAGTTTGATTTAAAATACCAAACTATGTTCTACCATGTATTCTGCTATTTGAACAGCATTAGTGGCTGCCCCTTTTCTAAGGTTATCTGCCACTATCCACATATTCAATGTATTATTTTGGGTTTCATCCCTTCTCAATCGCCCAACAAACACCTCGTCTTGGTTATGTGCAGTAAGTGGCATAGGATATAAATTATTAGCAGGATCATCTTGCAAAACCACACCATCAGTTTTACTTAAAATATCCTTTACCTCATCCATTTCATAATCTTGCTCAAACTCAATATTTACCGCCTCCGAATGACCTCCTACGGTAGGTATTCTTACACAGGTAGCTGTTACTTGAACACTGTCATCACCTAGAATTTTTTTGGTTTCATTGACCATTTTCATTTCTTCTTTGGTATACCCATTCTCTTGAAAAACATCTATATGAGGCAATGCATTCATATCTATTTTATGTGGATAAACCATAGAGGCATCATTCCCTTTTCTCTCATCCATCATCTGATCTACTGCATCCTTTCCAGATCCACTTACAGACTGATAGGTAGAAACTACAATTCTCTTAATTTTATATCGCTCGTGTAAGGGCGCTAATGGCAAAACCATCTGGATGGTAGAGCAATTTGGATTAGCGATAATCCGGTCATCTATTCTTAAATTCTTCGCATTTACTTCAGGGACTACCAGCTTATGCTTAGGGCTCATTCTCCAAGCAGAAGAATTATCAATTACAATAGTACCTGCTTCTTGAAATTTAGGAGCCCATTCTAAAGAAGTACTTCCTCCTGCTGAAAAAATAGCCACATCCGGTTTTTGTTTCACAGCGTCTTCCATACTTATGATCGTGTACTCTTTACCCTTGTACTCCTTCTTCTTACCTGCTGAGCGCGCAGACGCGACCAATAGAAGTTCAGAATACGGAAAGTTTCTTTTTTCCAACACTTTCAAAATCTCACCACCTACTAATCCTGTGGCTCCAACTACTGCTAGTTTCATTCTTTTAGATTTTTTAATAAAACAATCCCCTATTTTTGATACGTCAGTTTACATTCAATTGACATTTATTTAATAGAGCATACCAATTTCGGGAATGCAAAATTACTATATTTAACCTGAATAATTCAGAAATTGCTAATTTGTTAGCTTAACTATCTCATAATCAAAGTAATTGATTTTCATCTGCTATGTACATTAATTGAAAATTAATCGGCTTTGGCCTTCTATTTTTCTTTGTAACATGCAGCTAATCAATAACTTCATTACCTAGATAATGAATTTATTCACCAATGATGATTACCTATATTAAATGAAGTATTTGATGATTTTAAGGCTATTTCTAAAAGTTGTACTCATTGCATTACCCATTTCTTTATCCTTTGGTCAGGTAGTAGACGATTTCACAGACGGGGATTTCACAGCCAACCCAGCATGGGCAGGGAACATGGCTGAATTCACTGTGTTAAGTGGTGAGTTAATGTTAAATGCCCCAGCAGCCAGCAGTGAATCTTATTTGGCAACTCCCAATTTCTTGATGGACAGCACTACTTGGGAATTCAGTGTCCGAATGGATTTTAATCCTACAAGTTCTAATCAAGCCTTGATCTATTTAGCAAGCAATTCTGCTGATTTGAGCACCGATTTAAATGGCTATTTTGTACTAATTGGAAGCTCCGATCATGAAATTAGTCTTTTTAGACAAGAAGGAAATTCTACTACAAAAATAATTGATGGAGTAGACGGCTCGGTAGATAGCAACCCTGTTAATGTGAATATACGGGTAACCCGAGACCTTTTGGGCAACTGGTCTTTGTTTAGAAACCTCAATGATGGTAGTGGGGAAGTTGTAGAAGGCAGTGCAACTGATAACACTTTCAATACCACTAGTTATTTTGGGTTTTTAGCAGACTATACAAGTACCAGGTCAGACTTGTTTTTCTTTGACAATATCACCGTTAGCGCTCCTTTATCTATTGACAGCATATTTGCAACCAGTTCCAATGAATTACTGCTAAGGTTTAACCAACCAGTCTCTTTGACTAATGTCAGTGTTCTTGGAAATTATTCGATCGATAATGGGATTTCTATCGCATCTGCAAACATCAGCCCGACCAACTCCTCAGAAGTGATCATTGTCACTAACGAACTATTGGTTGAAAACACCTACGAACTCACTATAGAAAATTTAGCTGACGCCAATACGGATACACCTATTACTGGAAGTCGTAGTGCTTCATTTGACTATTTACCACTTTTAATAGAGGGTATCGCTACTGTTTCGGATTCTGAAATAATGATCAATTTCAATCAATCTATTGATCAAGTTTCAGCGGAAACTGTTGGAAACTATACCATAAATAATGGAATAGGAACTCCAAGTAGTGCCAATATCAACCCAATGAACACGAGTCAAGTAACGTTGGGCCTGACAAATCCATTAGTTGAAAGTATCAACTATGCCATCACTGTTTCTTCAGTGGGAAACTTAATTGGCAACAGTGCTTTCAATGGAACTTCCAGTGACTTCCAGTTCATCATTCCATTGTTGATTGATTCTTTATTGGCTACCTCACAAAACAATATTTCTATTGTTTTTAATGACCCTCTTGATGAGGCTTCCGCAAGAACATTGGTTAACTACGATGTGCAATACCCAGATAATAATATAGTGAATCCTCAGGAAATTATGTTGATCAATGACAGTACGGTACGCTTAGTAATGGCTGACGATTTCACGGATGGAACTTTCACTATTACTGCAAATAATGTTGAAAATTTAAACAATACGCTTTCAGCTGATGGTTTACTTGACAGTTTTGACTATTTAAACCTTGTAATCAACACAGTTAATGTCCTCTCTAACTCAGAAATACAGGTAATTTTCAATCAATCAATTGACAGTGTATCTGCTAGGTCTATCAGCAATTACAACATCGATTTTGGAATAGGAAACCCCATTAGTACCAATTACAGGAATGACACACCTGATAGGGTGGTTCTATCTTTCAACAATCTAGCTAATAACAGTTATGAAATAACTTTTGCCAATATTCTCAATCGCAACTTGAACAGCTCTGTCAATGGCCTCACTGATAATTTCCAGATAATCACTGCTACTGATCCTAGAGATATTGTATTAACAGAGATATTTGCTGATCCAAGCCCATCTATAGGATTACCCGGCTCAGAATTTATTGAATTACTTAACAGGTCAAATAATCATATCAATTTAATGGGTTTCGAGATTTCAGGAGGTACTTTACCAGATTTCACTATCGCACCAGGGGGCTATGTTATACTCACAGCCACTGGAAATGTTGATGATTATACTTCATTTGGTGACGTTTTGGGTGTCCCATCATTTCCTAGTTTGACTAATTCAGGTAGAAGTCTTGTATTAACTGACAACTTAAGTAACCAACTAGATTCTTTGGCCTATGACCTAACTTGGTATAGAAATGAAGAGAGTGCAAATGGTGGTATTACACTAGAGTTAATTAATCCAGACATACCGTGTAATGGTGCTTTTAACTGGATCGCCTCTATAAGTGGCACAGGAGGAAGCCCTGGAACTCAAAATAGTGTGTTTGATGATACACCCGACACCTCCGCCCCAGTAGTAACCATGGTTGAAGTAATAGAACCTGATTCAATTGTTCTTCTTTTCAATGAACCCATTGATCAAGATGCTTCTCCCATTGGTAGTTTTATAATAGCAGGCAATCCAGTTTTATCATCAATTTTGATCAATAGCGGCTTTGGTGGTATTGGACTCCGGCTTTCCTCACCATTAACTTCTGAATCATTCATCACCATCACCTATGAAGGTATTACTGATTGTACAGGAAACATTTCTGCCAGTGCTGACTTCATGTTTTATTATGACATTACTCCACCGAGACCCACAAACATTATTGTCAACTCTTTTGACGAACTCACACTTTTTTTTAATGAACCAGTCGTAGAAAGTACTGCAGAAAGTGAGGATAATTTTATGGCAGATAATAGCCTTGGTCAGCCTAGTTCTGCTATTCTCAATAATGATGAATCAAACAGTGTCAGGCTTAGGTTTGCAAATGACTTTGTTTTAGGTACTACCTATGTTCTAAATGTCTCAAATGTATCAGATACTTTAGGGAATGTCATCATTTCTGAAAATATTAATTTTGAATACATCCAATCTGTTGATTCTGTAGCTGTAATTGCCCCAAACCTTTTGGACATCTACTTCAACATTTCTCTTGACGGTGCAAGCGCTCAAACAATCACTAACTATGAGCTTGAAAGTATTGGTAACCCTACGCAAGCGATCTTAGATTCCCAAAATGGAAATTTGGTACATCTAGTATTTCAAGAAGCAATTGCTGAAAATAGTGAAAGATCTTTGTTCATTGATAATTTGCTAAATGCGAGTTTAACCTTGACCCCTACCCCTGAATTTCTATTTACCTATGACACCCGTAGCCCTATTCCTTTGGAGGTAGAAGCAGTCAATGGTAATCAAGCATTGGTAACTTTCAATGATCAGCTTTTAGAAAATTCAGCAGAATTGGTCAACAATTATGAATTAAATGATAATATATTTCCTGATAGCATCCAACTACAGCTCAACCAGACCCAAGCCATCTTATTTTTCAGAGAATCATTTGAACCCGAAGTTATTCAAGAGCTTACTATTTCAGAAGTTGCTGATGTATTTGGGAATTCATCTTCTACCAGGAGATCATTTGAGTTTATTTATGATCCTCTTCCTCCTCGGTTTGACACATTGATTCAAATAGCGACTGATACATTGTTATTTCAATTTTCTGAAGCCATAGAAAGTTCAAGTGGCCTTCAATTGAGTAATTATGTACTATCGGTAGCAAATATACCTACTAATGCCTTCTTCATGCCAGGGGACAGTTCAAAGATTTTTCTAGTACTTAATTCTGAATTACCAGATAGTGAATCTATAATTGCCACACTCTCAAATTTAAGTGACCGGAACGGGAATGTAATAACTGCTCCAATAGAAATTGATTTCAATACAAGGCTGCCAAGAGTTTCTACCCTTACCTATTTAGATCCAAATAGGTTAAATGTCACTTTTTCAAAACCTATGAATATATTAGAACTAGGTAATGTCAACAATTACAGTACTCCTTTAGTAAATGAGTTAAATTCAGTCACAGTAATTAATAACAAAGAAATTACCTTGTCATTATTGGTAAATCGTAATGATTCTGACACAACAGATTTTATCTTCAGCAATTCATTAACAGACCTCACTGGAAATCAATTAATAGAAACACGCATCAGCACTATTTTCCTAGATCAGATTGATAACATTTCACTAGTCAATAACCGAACAATCGCCTTAACTTATGATCTGAACCTAAGTAATCCTAATATTGATAATTTCAGGATTTCTGAAGAAATGTCATCTCCTGTTGCCGCAAGTTTAGACCCTGAAGAGCCAAACATTGTTAGGTTGTTTTTCAATGAAGAAATACCTATTAATACCACTTTAACTATTTCATGGCAAGAAATTTTAGATGAGTTTGGCAATATCATACCTGATGGTCAATTGCCATTTACCATAGATACTACTTTACCTGAGATTGAAAGTTTTAATACCATTCTGTTTAATCAACTCCAGCTTGTTTTTACAGAACCAGTAAATGAAGAACCCGCTTTAGCTTTCAACCATTTTGTTTTAGATGGTCCCGTTCCAAACACCATCAATGAAATTGATTTAATCAATGACTCTACGCTATTAATTACCTATCAAGATAATTTGGTTTCTGGAAACGAATATACCTTGTCAGTGACTCGCATAGAAGATCTTTCTGGTAATATGATTGCCGATTCCACTTTACAGTTCACTTATATAGCTCCTCAAATTCCTCAAAATGGCGAACTAATCATCACAGAAATCATGGCTGATCCTACTCCAGTAGTTGGCCTTCCAGATGCAGAATACATTGAAATCTACAACACCAGCGATCAGCCTTTTGATTTGGCACTGGTATCTCTTAATGACCTGTCTGGCACTGCACAGTTACCAGCTGAAATGATTCAGCCCCAAGAGTATGTTTTGCTCACCTCTGAAACAAATGCCTCTTTATTTTCTAGTAGGGCAATAGGTGTTCCAAGTTTTCTTTCATTGGGGAATACGGTCGAGAATTTATCATTAGTAGGTTTTGATAATAATATCATAGATCGCGTAGTTTATACTAGTGCTTCATATAATGATGATGATAGAAATGATGGCGGATATTCGTTAGAAAGAATCTCTCTACTTCAAGTTTGTGATACTGCTTCTAACTGGACCGCATCAAATGCCACAACAGGAGGAACACCAGGGATTGCCAACTCAGTATTAGATAATTCACCTGATGTTACCGCACCAGAAATAAATGAGGCCAACTTAGTTGGAACTACCTTAACCATCAGTTTTAATGAACCCATGGATCCTGCTTCCTTTCAGTCTGAAGATTTTGTGTTTACTCCCTTAGTAAATATCACAGACATCAGTCCCAGTATTGATGGGTTAAGCATAATACTTACGGGTGATTTTTCAATGGAAATATTTTATGACCTAACTATGTCAAACATTTCAGATTGTTCAGGAAATGATATCGTTTCTCAGACTATCACTGTAGGCAATGGAAGAACTGCTACTGCTGGGGACATCTTATTTACAGAAGTAATGGCAGATCCAACACCTGTAGTTGGGCTCCCAGATGCGGAATATATTGAACTTTTTAACGCCTCCACAGAGCCATTGCAATTGGGTAGGTTGATTTTTGGGGATGCTAGTAATGCAAGGGTAATCCCCAGTTTCCTTTTGCCTCCACAGTCTTATGCAATATTAACAGGAACCAGTAATGCAGCGCTTTTTACAGGAAATGTAATTGGTATAGATGCATTCCCTTCTCTTGGAAATTCCGAAGACAGCCTATTTATTGTCAATTTACTTGGTGAAACAATTGATCAGTTTGAATATACCAGTGAATTTTACAATGATCAAGAAAGGGACAATGGTGGGTTTTCTTTGGAACGAATTTCCCTATTGCCAGTCTGTAATGTAATGGCCAATTGGACTGCTTCTGACGATCCTTCAGGTGGGACACCTGGGCTACAGAACTCTGTTTTTGATAATTCACCAGACACAGATAACCCAGAAGTTTCAGGCTTTAGTTTTACGGGAGATTCATTGATTATTACCTTCAGTGAACCTATGGATACTACTTCCTTTCAATCTGGAGTTTTTGAAACAAATCCAGCAATTACATTTTCCTCTATCAGTGCATCTAGCGACCGAATGAATATTATCTTAACTGCAGATTTCGTTTCTGGGGTCTTCTACCAAACAGCAATCAGTAATATTTCGGACTGTTCTGGTAATGTTTTAGCAGTTAACAGTACAACTTTTGGCACTAGTACAATTCCACAGGTAGGTGAACTGGTCATTACGGAAATCATGGCAGACCCCACTCCCATAGTTGGGCTTCCTGATGCAGAATATATAGAGATATACAATTCCGCTGATGTCCCTTTTGATCTATCACTAATTTCTATTTCTGACCAATCTAATACTAACTCCTTGCCTTCTTTTATTTTAGATCCACAAGAGTATCTGATCCTGACGGCAAATGCCAACACTGAATTGTTTAATGCAAGCACACTGGGAATTACTGGTTTTCCTTCTCTAGGAAACTCAGGTGATAGTCTATCTCTTATTAATTCACTGGGGCAAACAATAGATTTCATTGCCTATACAACTGCTTCTTACAACGATGAGGAAAGGGACAATGGAGGATTCTCTTTGGAACGAATTTCCTTATTGCCAGTCTGTAATGTAATGGCCAACTGGACTGCTTCTGACGATCCTTCCGGTGGGACACCCGGACTACAGAATTCTGTTTTTGACAACACGCCAGATACAAATGCTCCTTTGGTTAACAACTTGATCGCTTCAAATGACACCTTAATAATCACCTTCAATGAACCCATGGATACCCTGACATTTTTACTTGAAAATTTTAATTTCACACCTTCAGTAAATGCATCGGCTATTTTTCCCTCTTCAGATAGATCATCTGCTTTTATTATTGGTGATTTCCTCCAAGGAATACTTTATCAATTGACAGTTTCAGAAGTAAGTGATTGCTCTAGTAATCTCTTCACTGCTTCACCAATTGAGTTTGGGGTTGGAACAACACCTAGTTTTGGTGATCTAATCTTCACTGAGATCATGGCTGATCCTGAGCCATCTCAAGGGTTGCCTATAACTGAATATCTTGAAATTTTCAATACCAGTAACGATATCCTAAATTTATCAGGGATCACTTTGGCAGATGCTACAGGAAGCACAACTTTACCAAATGGCATCATACTTCCTGGAGAGTATTTAGTACTCACCCCAAGCAGCTCTGTTGACTTGTTTACCAATAATGAACAAGTATTAGGAGTGAATAACTGGGTCTCTTTAAGCAATAGCGGAGAAAGATTGTCACTTTCTGTAAATAATACAGAAATATTTTCTGTAAACTATGAGGATGATTGGTATGACGATCCATTCTTTGAAGGAGGTAGGTCATTAGAAATGATTGATGTTTCTAATATTTGTGGTGAAGATAATAATTGGACTGTAGCAACAGAAGCATTAAGTGGAACACCAGGAGGTGTTAATTCTGTAACAACGGCAAACCCAGATCTAAATGGACCAGAATTGATCAACGCATTTGCTATAGACCCTAATACCATAGAGCTTATCTTCAATGAAAGAGTTTTGGTAGATGAATCAAGGATCACAATTAATCTCTCCCCACTACTAAGTGTTACAGATATCTCTTTGATAGATGAAGGAAATAGAATTCTAAGAATTACAACAGGTGGGTTAATTGCTCCGCAAACAAACTACACGGTAAGTGTAGATGATCTAACAGATTGCGTGGGCAATACTAGCTCAAATAATGAACTGAGCTTTGTCCTGGCTGAAACTCCTGAAGAGGGGGACATCCTGCTCAATGAAATTTTATTCAATCCTAGAACGAATGGAAATGATTTTGTAGAATTAATCAATAAATCTAACAAATTCATTAATCTCAAAGATTGGTCATTTGCCAATGACGCGTTTTTTGAAACGCGAAACAAAAGATTAATATCAGCACAAAACCTAATTATTGGTCCATCTGAGCACATTGCATTTACTGCTGATAGAAACGTAGTACTAGCTGAGTATCCTAGTGACAATACTTCACAAGTCAAGGAAGTTTCTTCTTTACCTACCCTCCCTAATGATGAAGGTACCATATTGCTAATCACTCCATTTGACGAAGTAGCAGATCAATTTGATTACCAAGACGACTTCCACTTTGACTTAT
This sequence comes from uncultured Cyclobacteriaceae bacterium, assembly GCA_937958005.1. Lineage (GTDB taxonomy): Bacteria > Bacteroidota > Bacteroidia > Cytophagales > Cyclobacteriaceae > JANSWY01. The sequence goes on along the minus strand of CALGOB010000140.1, from coordinate 20,808 downwards.
TAGATAGCGATGATGGTGTTTCTTTGGAGAGGATTGATGTCAATGCACCAACCAATGATCCAGTCAATTGGAAATCTGCTGCTAGTACAGTCGGTTTTGCTACTCCAGGCGAAATCAATTCTCAAATACAAACAGGGATAGTCAGTCAAATGCAAGTAGAAATTTCACCTAAAGTTTTTGTTCCTGGTGTATCAGGCAATACAAATACTCCTTCATTTACCACGATCAATTACCAAGGCAATGTATCTGGTAATTTTGCCAATGTGACAATCTATGATAGCAATGGTCAGTTTATTAAAACAATAGCAAATGGAGAATTGCTATCTGCAAACGGTTTTTTCAGATGGGATGGGTTAAAAGAAAATGGTGGCCTTACTAATGTAGGATATTACATAGTAATTTTTGAACTTTTCGATAATAATGGAAATACCGAGACAATAAAAGAAACCGTAGTAGTAGGAACTCAGCTGTAAATAGTTTATTTTTATTAGTGAACAGCTAAAACACTAAACAAATGAATTGCATAATTAACAGTACGACAAAGTACTATCTTGGAAGGGGAAAAAGCTTAGATGTAATCGCTAGGTACCTCAAAATAAAATATAAAATCAGCGTAGACCTAGAAGTATTAAGAAATCGAGCAGCGCAGGGACTTACACCTGTTTCGTTGGGTTAATAAAGCCATCTGATTAGCCTTGGTCTTGACATTTTGAAAATCGGTTCATTCACCTAATTGATGCAATGGAGGTTCATTTCTGAATCCCATATTTTTTAATTTCATACTTATTCATTGAAGTAGATTTTCTTTTTTTCATCTATTGGAAGTGAATATCAGGGGATGGTTAAATCTCTCAACTTGTCATCTATCACCTACATAATCCTTTGATGTAATCTTTAGCACGAGAGACTCGTACATTGAAACAATAGTCCCTTTAATCTTTCCCTATTTTCAATAGGTTACACTCATTAATGTAAATTTAATACCCAAATGATTAAAAAATTAAAAGCGATTGTTTTACTCGTAGGAATATACTATTGCCCAGAAGGACTAATAGCCCAACAAAAGATAGGAATTTTTGATAACCACACAGATATTGGTCAAGTGAAACATGCTGGTTTCGCTTCCTATGATAAGAGTAATCAAACTTATCTTGTGGGAGGAGCAGGAAGTAATATGTGGTTCAATAAGGACGAATTTCATTATTTATGGACTACTGTGCAAGGTGATTTTATTGTTCGAGCCGAAATAGAACTAATTGGCAAAGGTGTAGACCCCCACAGAAAGGTAGGGTGGATAGTCAAAAACAACTTAGACAATGATACTAAACATGTTAATGCGGTTGTACACGGAGATGGGCTGACCTCTTTGCAATACAGAAAAAATGTAAATGGAAATACTTTGGATCTTCTCTCAAGTCAAAAAGCTCCTGATGTGATACAACTGGAAAGGAAGGGTAATCAATACATCATGTCTACCGCTAAATTTGGCGAGCCATTTACTTCTGTTACATTGGATTCCGTACAACTTGACAACGAAGTATATGTAGGCATTTATGTATGTTCACACAGCGCAGATATAATTGAAAGTGCTAAGTTTAGAAATGTTAGAATCATCAAACCTGCAGATGAAGGTTTTAAGCCTTATCAAGATTACATAGGGAGTAGGTTAGAAGTAATGGATGTAGCAACAGGTCATAGAAAGGTGTTGCAATCTACCTCACACTCAATCCAAGCCCCTAATTGGACAAATGATGGCACTAAAATGATCTATAACTCAAAAGGGCGACTCTTTCAGTACGAGTTAGAGACCAGCCAGATTACACCATTGGAAACTGGTTTTGCTATAAATAACAACAATGATCACGTCCTTACTTTTAAAGGAGATAAAATCGGGATCAGTAACCATACGAAAGATGAAGGGTGGAACTCTACCCTATACTATCTATCAGTAAAGGGTAGTCCAGAGCCCATTAGAGTTACTAAACCCAATGCAGGAGCTTCCTATTTACATGGTTGGTCTCCAGACGAGCGTAAAATGATTTTCACTGCTGAGAGAAAAGATCAATATGATTTATACAGTGTGGAAGTAGCTACAGGGAAGGAAACACAGCTCACAAATTTCAAAACATTAGATGACGGTTCTGAATACAGCCCTGATGGGAAATATATTTATTTCAACTCGGCAAGAACCGGTAAAATGAAACTTTGGCGAATGGACCCTGACGGAAAAAACCAAACACAATTAACATTTGATGAGTATAATGACTGGTTTCCACACATAAGCCCTGATAAGAAATGGATTGTTTTTATCTCTTTCCCAAAAGATATTCCTGCCAGCGATCACCCATTTTATAAACAGTGCTTAATTAGACTAATGCCGTATGAAGGTGGTACTTCAAAAGTGATTGGTTACATATATGGTGGCCAAGGTACAATCAATGTTCCTAGTTGGTCCCCAGATAGTAAAAAAATTGCTTTTATTACAAACAGTAAAATCAAATAAATGTGAGCCGAATTCAAGGTTGATCTATGCAGACAAACTTTCTACCCAAATTATCTGTTAAGATACAGATTCAAATTGACTTTGACTTGATAAAAAAGTCTTAGAAGTTCATTTTTCACATTACTTATTGTATAAAAATCATGGGCATAAATTCTAATTATGCCCATGATTTTTATATCAATCGTTTTGCAATTTTAGAGCCCAATAAGAACTCCTGCCATAAATTCCACTTGTTCAAAAGGGGTATTATATCTTAATTGGCCGTTAAAGGAAATTTTATCACTTATTGGTTGAGTTATTCCAGCTCCAACGTTTATTCCAAACTCACTTGAAGTCACAGAACCAGGCCCTAAATCTACGGACACTATTCCTATGGTCAACCCTAAAAGGCCATAAATTTGAGGACCTCCATCAGTAAAAATATATTTTCCATCTGCACTAATGGAATAAGCGGAGAATTCGCTAGGTGTAAAGAAATAAGTGAAATTTGGCGCTAGATTAATTTTTTCTGCCAGACCAAATTCAACTCCCGCTGCAATTCCTAGCTCAGAAATATCCGTTCCATAATTTAGCCCAGCATACAATTTAAGCGGAGACTTATCTTGAGCGTAAGTTGCGCTCATTGTAAAGAAAGCAAATAATAGAATTAGTAGTCTTTTTTGATTGTTTTTCATTGTCTTAATGTTTTTTGGTTTTAAACTATTTGGTGAAAAATAAGGATTATTCAAATTCCTTGCCAAAACTAGCTTTTTATTACTACTTCACAAAAGAGAATTAGAATTAGACTTCTATAAATAGTTTCCTCAGCTTCATTCATTTCTCAAAAACCATGGATGTTCACTCATTTATGATTTTTAATTGCGGTAGCGTAAGTAACATTGGACTACCTAGTAAGTTTGGGACTAATTTTCTAGGCCGCTGACTTTCTTAATTTTATTTCCATATCTAAAGAGGGGATATGTATCCTAAAGAAGAATGTAATCTTTCGTCTAAGCAAGGTCTTCTGCAAGAGACCTTGTTTTTTAGTCTCAACAATCATGGTTTTTAAAGCTTCACAACCTTATTTTTCATGATTTCAACAGCATTTATTCGATTGAATTGATTTAAATGGGGCAATCCATCAACATCCTATATTTTTAATGATCCCTTCCCTTTCTGTTGCTCATCTAAATGGCAACAAGGTCTCTTGCAAAAGATCTTATTGCGGATCTGGAAATCATTCTTACTTTCCCCTGATCTGAAATCATCTAAAGACTTTAAGTATTCACTTTCAATCAATTACCTTATATCCATTGAAATTTATCATACCGTCTATTTATACTTGGGTTTAAATATTTAAAACGATCTTAAAAATATCAATTGGTATCACTTCAATGAACCAACCCCGACCCAAGGGTACGGGGTATCTATGGGCAATAATTTAATGATCGACTCAAGTCGGGGAATTAATATCCCTTAGGGATTAAAATCCGCACCGATATTCCAAAGAAAATCAGAATCCCTATCACTAAAGGGGCAAAAATTTTAACCCAACTAGTATTTAAATCCTGTTCTTTGTAATAAGAAGGTTCAAATTGCTCCCAATCAATCTTCCTACTATCTGTATTTGAAAATATCTTTGGATAAAAAAACAACCTAAGATCTTCATGAAAACTATTTGTTTTAAGAAGAAATCCGATATGGTTTTGTAGACTTGTACCTGCTAAATCATTGAATGTAAGCAAACTGTACATAGAAGGGACGAATTGTGCTATTTGCTTACTTAGCGCTTCTCTTTGCAAAACCTTACTCATCATGGCATTACTTTCCTTGCGTGATTCTTCATCTCCAAGGTGTTGCATTGCATAATACCACGGCCAATTAAATCCATCTTCAGAAGGAAAGCCATATTTCTCAAATTGACTATAATTTGCATAAAACTTTTCCATTGTCTCTTTTTTGTTCTCATCCCATTTCTGATGGTAGCCATTTCGCTGACTGATCATGGTTGTAAAAGCTTCTGGAATAGGGTACAAATTAGTCACCGTATTGTTAACGAATGCAGGTAGTAAAACAACAATTAATAACCAAAATGACAGTAACAACAACGCATTAAAACCCGAAAAGAATTTTAAAGAAATGACCCAAAAACTCAAGGCAAACCAAAAAAGCAGGTAAAAGACACCTGTGAGATAAAACAATAAAAATGATGTATTAAATGGGATTTTCAGTACCCAATTGGCTGTAAAACTTAGCAAGCTCATCACTAACAATACCAATACTAACCGAACTGATAGTTTTAGCAAAAGAAAATTCAGTAGTGATTTTGGTGCAATTTTTATCATTTTCCATGTTCCATTCTCCCTTTCCTCAGACAATAGATTGTATGTAAATGCGATTATTAACAAAGGAAATATACACACTAATAGAAAACTAAAGTCTAAATTCCCGTAGAGCAACCTGACAGGGTTTACCAAGTTCGCATCATACTTTTGTCCCTCCAACGTTAAAATACTTACGTTTTGAACACTAGGATTGACATCTCTTTGTCCGATGGATAAAGCTGCAAGGGGGTTTTGCTTGTTTACTAAGGTGAATTTTAAGTAATATAATAACAGCCCCAAGTCATCTTTATGGAGCTCCAGGTTTCTCTCAATATGATGCTTCTGTTTTAAAGTTATTTGTTTGGAGGTCTCCTTTTGGTCATCAGCAAATTGCTTACCAATAAATATGCTGATGATACCCAATAGCAATACCATAAACAAGCCTAATTGACAGGTTTTTGATCTTAAAAATTGTTTAAAAAATAATAGAAACATATGTTAAACGATTTTTGCTTTTTTAGAATAATATTGGATGATAAGAATAGCAAACAAAACCCAGCATACAATTGATAACAAAGCAGTCGTTTCATTTTTAATCGTTTTTCCAAGACTTAGAAAACGATGCTGAAAGGCTGGAATTTTTTTCCACTCTTCCCTATCTACTACATGCTTTTTACCTTCAGACCCACTTATCTTTGGGCTTATATACTTTATCTGTAAATCGTTCATTTTCTGGGCTAGGTGGTACCGATGGTCTTCTGCTTGGTTTTGAAAGTTAATATATGACTCAAAATTTGTTTCACACAGAGCCATTGATAAGTTTTTAATTGCCAAAAAAGGGTTTATTACTGAAAGCCACTTCAAAAATTGATTTTGTTTCCTGTACTTATCGAGTAACCTATGATGATGTTTATTGTAAATCAAAGAACTGATTCTTTCTCCTTCTTTCATTACAAAACCGCCATAATTAAAGGATAGATCTTCAACAGACGCTACTTGATTTGATTTTAATATAGAATCTTTTAGCATTTTGAAATGTGGATCATCGGGATCGTGACTATCTCCATATTGAATGACCTCTTCTTCTATTGCAGCTCGAAACTCTAGTTTATTAGGAGCTGAGTATAAAAAACCACCTATAGCCAAGGCTGTTCTAGGAAGCATAATCCCCATTACCATCCAAATGCCTAATAATTTCAGCAACGCATTTTTTGAAGAACTACTTTTTAAAGAAACAATTATCGTAATTGAGCTGAGTATAAAAGCGTAAAAAGAATAAGAAGAGAGAAGCATCATAAGCCTGTACCAGCTATCTTCATTTCCATGATGTTCAAACACTAAAAGCAAAGTACTAACTATAAAAAACGGTAATAAAAAAATAAGTGAAATAACAAAAAGTCCAAAGGATCTTCCAAATAGAATTTCTTTCCAACGTGCTCCCTGAGTCAACAGGATTTTTAATGTCCCATTTTCACGATCAGAAGAGATGGCCGAATAACCTATAAAAAAAATAACCAGCGGCAAAATCAATTGAAGAATGATAGCCATACTCAACTCCCCAAAACGAAGAAGTCCTGTTGAAAAGCCTGCTTCTGAAAAATTGACCGTATTCTGTTTATGTGCTTCCAGAAAAACAGCATTACCCATGTAACTCTCAAGTCCAAAATCAAAAATACTGAGAGGGTGCTTCAGTCTAAAAGCAAAAGTTCCAAAATGAGCCATTCTATGCGGGTGCTTGTCAGGGTTATTTTCCCAGCTTTCCCTAGCCATTTCTTGGTGGTTCGTTCGATGGTGGTTTTGATCTGTATAGGATACACCACTAAAAGCAGCATAATAAAGAAGTATTATCCAAATCAACAAAAGTAAGTAGACTCCCTTTGATTTGAAAGTTTGAATAAAAAACTGCTTTGCGATTAATAATAGTACTTCTTTTCTCATAGGCAATAAATGACCCTCTCTGAATGCTGTCTACCTAGATCCAACACATGCGGAAAATATCAGACAAGCACACGAGGTTATTAACTTGTTAACTGCTTAATTATGTCAACTCAACCCCTCCGCAATCTTTAGTGATCACGAAAGGGCTGGGGTATTAATATCTCCCTTTGGGATTAAAACTTATAAGTTGCTGTCAATAGATAATTTCTAGGAGCTCCAGGAGCTAACCTGAATTGATTCAAAGCGCCCGACCAGTAAGTTTTATCTGTGATGTTATTTACCTTTAAAGTCAGCTGAATATTAGATTTTTCAGGTCTGTAATATATTGCTCCATCAAAAACTGTGTAGTCCGGTAATAGCAAACGATTACTAGCAGCTGTCTCAAACCAAGAAAATTTATCACTACTATATTGTATACCAAAACCAATACCTAAACCTTCCAATCCATTTTCTTCAAAATCATACCTACCCCAAAAGTTAGCATTATTTTTTGGTGCTCCGCCAATACGCTCACCGATGAAGTCTTCGTCTATATGTTCTAATACTTCTGTATCTGTGAAAGCGTAAGAAGCTGTTACCTGTAGATTTGGTAAGATATAACCAGAAATATCCCATTCTAATCCCCTACTACGTTGCTCTCCAATAGTCATCAAATTTTCAATGTCAAAAGGATCACCTACCAACACATTCCTCTGACTAATATCATACAAAGCCAAGTTTCCTTGAACTTTGCCCCTAAAGAAAGTTCCTTTTAAACCAACTTCAAACAAGTCGCTTTCCAATGGGTCAAAACTCCCTGGAGAACCTGCCCAGAAAAAGCCCTGTGATGCAGGAGAAAGAGTTACAGTATTTGTCTGAGGCTGAAAACCTTGCAAGTAGGTAACATAGGCATTTAAATTATTATTCACTTCATAGGTCAAACCGATTCTAGGAATGAATGCATTATCCTTAAAGGTCTCCTCATCTCCACCAAAATCAAAGATGTCTTTAAACCATTCGTACCTAAAGTTCAATAATGCCGAGAACTTACCAATTTTAAACTGATTTTGGATATAAATACCATCAGTAGTTGTCAAATTAGCTGGAATTTCGAATTCACCAATAACGTAATCTTGTGTTACCCGAATGCCATTTGAAGGGTTATTTAAGTCAAAATGAGGGACATTTGGTCTTGGTAATGTTACCCCATCTATTTCGATTGTTTGAAAATCGGCTGCATTAGCAGGGTCAAACCTACGTGTAGTAGTTCCATCTAACAACAAGAATCCACGAGCACCATTCTGTCCTCCACCAATAGTACGCTCCCATCTGCTTCCATCATAACCAAACAATATTTTATTGGATACATTCCCATTCTCTAAATCAAGATTAAAAAAAGCATTAAAATTATCTACAGTCCAGAATTGTTGGCGTTCTGAATATCTTGAAGCTGCTAATGTTGGTATTGCATTGCCATTAATATCTACCGCAGCTCTGTTCTCAGTACGATGTTCTGCCAGATCCTCGTCCCAAGTCTGCTTCATATAGGTAGCATTAAATCCGAAATTATCTGTAATCTGCTTGCTGAAGTTAGTCGTTAAGATTAATTCTTCGGACTGGTAAAAGTCATTGGAAGCACCAAAATTCAATGATGTTGGTGTGCTATTTAAATCAAATTCTCCATTGATTCTCCCTACAATAGGTTGCCCTCTATCTAAGTTACCCTTTCCATTACTATAAATTACTTCAAAATTTAAGGCTGTACTCGCATTTGGCAAGTAGCTAATAGAAGGAGTAATTAAGAGTTGATTGTTTTGAACAAGATCCCTAAAAGATTGTGCCTCTTGAAATCCTGCATTTATCCTATAAAGCAATGTCTTGTCTTCGTTCAATGGGCCTGTAAAATCTAATGCACCTCTTACAGTACCAAAACTCCCAGCGGTCAATGAAACTTCATTCCTAGCTTCTTTCAATGGTTTTTTAGTAACCAGATTAACCGTACCTCCAGGGTCTACACTGGAAAAAGTAACAGATGAAGGGCCTTTAATAACTTCTACACGTTCAATATGCGAGGTAATTGGCTGAAGGAAATAATACTGTCGAGTACGCAACCCATTGACTAACTGGCCATCCTCAGCTTGTGTTATCCCACGAATATTAAAATGATTGTAATCACCAGTAGAAGATACACTACTTACCGCTTTCACGGCATCTGCCAATTGAAAAGCTTGACGGTCACTGATAAATTCTTTGGTCACTGTGGAAATAGCTAAAGGAATTTCCTTGTTTTTAAGTGCTATTTTAGAAGCAGAAAAGGAATAATCACTGTTGTAATCTGTTCTTGCACGACCTATCACTTCAACAGACTGCAATTGAATAGCATCTTCTACCAAATTGATCTCACCTAATTCGTAGACTCTGTTTTCATCAATCTGAAGGGTTTGTGTATAGGTTTTAAATCCTAAAAATCTCAGTTCTAAATCGTAATTTCCTTTTTCTGTAAGCACAACATTAAACTTTCCATCAACATCCGTAATACCTCCCTTTACTTCGTAATTTTTAGTAAGAGAAACCGTTACTCCCGGTATGGCTCTACCTTCTTGATCTGACACACTACCCGTTACTCTGATCTGAGCAAAGGATTGCATAGCAAACATTAAAAATATAATAGTAAAAATATGTTTAGTTTTCATTGTTTAAATTGTTTTTAGATATAATTCTTGTAATTCATTTGCACTTATGCGGGTAGTCTCAGTCGTATAAATGAGTCGACCTTCATTCATAATTCCTATGCGAGTACTTACATTCACAGCATTAAAAATATCATGGGTAGCCATAAATATAGATTTACCGTCTGCTGCCAGTTCTTTACAAATGGCTGTAAACTCATTGGTGGCTTTTGGGTCTAATCCTGATGTAGGTTCATCCATGAAAATATATTGGGCATTTTTGGAAAGTGCGATTGCTATCCCAACTTTTTGTCGCATCCCTTTGGAATAAAATGACAGTTTTTTTGAATGGTCCTCAGTTTTCAGGCCTGCCTTTTTTAACAAGTTGATTAATTCATTTTTGGGATGTTTATGACCAGAGAGCCTACTGAAAAACTCTAAGTTTTCTATCCCATTCAAATTACCGTATAATTGGACTACCTCAGGAATGTAGGCAATTAATTGGTTCGTCTTTTGATGATTCCCAATTTCTATCCCATTAATCAAAGCCTTTCCTCCAGTAGGATTTATGAACCCAAGGAAAAGATTGATAGTAGTAGTTTTACCCGCGCCATTTTGACCGAGCAAACAAAATACTTCACCTTTATCTATGGTGAGATTTAGGTCAATCAGTGCCTCTTTCTCTCCGTACTTTTTTGATAAATCAATTGCTTCTAACATTTTATTTACTTTAATAGGCCAGCTTTTTTAAAACCCATATTTATTTGTACAATTTCTTCTTCTGTGACTTGACTTTTCTATATCCGAAATGATTGATTCCTACTTGCAGTTTTTAAAAAAATACTTGATACCCCATTATTAAAGATGCACTTGACTTATTAGGTTCTGTATGACATATTGCACTTCTAGGGATGCTCAAGATGTAGACTGAAAAATCACGGAATTTAATCCCTAAGGGATATTAATTCCCCCACTCTTGAGTCGATCATTAAATTATTGCCCATAGATACCCCGTACCCTTGGGTCGGGGTTGGTTCATTCAACGATATCTAGGATGGGTTCTGAAAGCATAAACATAGGTTACCCCCTAATATCTGACTCAAAAAATGGGAGGTCCTCTAAGGCATTTTGTTCTACTCGTGAGGCTAATATCCCTTCGATAAGAGCTCTGTCCGTTTGTAAAGACTATATCCGAATAATGAGAATTATAGGTGATCTGGATAATTCCATTTTGATTTAAAAACAGATAACAGATAGAACAATCCGATAATTCATCAAAATAATGATCATCATCAACAACTGTTTCTATTCTATGATTTTCATGTTCAACAGTGTGTAGTGCAAAAAGAAAGGGAAGTGATATGAAACTCACTAATAATGATTCCCAAAATATTTTTCTTGCCCTCTTCACTGTCGCGAAGGTATGATAAGAGTTTATCAAACGCAATAGAGTTGCATTTATTAATTCATGAAAAATGAACTATCCCTAATGAACAACCCCGCAGCAAGCTGACGGGGTATCCATGTAGCGTTTTTTCAAAACAATGTAGTTTCCGATCCAAGGATCGGGGAATTAAACCACTTTAGATTAAACTAAAAAAGACAGTCATTTCTGACTGTCTTTTGTGTGGGCTTAAAGGGTCTTAGTTCGAACTCAATAGTCACTGAATTGGCTGGGATTGATGTTTTTGGTTCTGAGGTTGAGGAAATTGAGTGATTTTGCAAACGGGCTGGATAAGGCTCGTTTTATTTTAATTTGCTGATGTCCAGACAAGCTCAATTAGCATATCCTATCAAATTGATTTTATATACTATTTCGTCATTTGCTCATGACTTAATCTGTTCATTGAGTTTAGTATCCATGTTATCAGTTTTTTTCTTCTTTTATAAAAACTTTCCCTGCATGAATCTACCCTGTTACAGCAGGATATTATTATTTAGCTGCATTCATGTTTTATGATAGCTTTTAGTAGTCTACTATTACAATTATGAAAGCTACTAGATTATTGATATTGACAATTTTTCTATCGTTTAACGGGGTCTTTGCTCAAGAAAATAATGTAAGCAACTCCAAATTTCCACCATTAGAGAATCTCTTTTTTGATGGAAAACCCCCAGGTTTGATTCCTGAAGTTATTGCGCCTGGAATTGTTGTGACAGGGGAGGATTTTGTTAGTAATGCTGTATTTTCTCCTGATATGAATAAAATTTACGTTGATAAGCACTTTGGGGATTTTAAAAAAACTAAAACCATTGTTATACAATATGAAAATAATAAATGGCAGAATGATTCTATTCTTACTAATATAAAACGTCCAGATAATTTTTCTAAGGACGGGATCTTTATATATAAACAAAATAAGTATAGAGAACGAACTGAATCCGGGTGGTCTGAGTTAAAAAACATGGGAGCCCCTTTTGACAACAAGCTTATCATGGGAATATCAATTACAGACCAAAAAACTATTTTCTTTAGTCATTTTAGTCGCTTAGATATACCTGACAATGAAGGAGCTATTAGTTATTCACGATTCAAAGATGGGAAATACCAACCCAGTAAAAAACTTGGTAAGCATATTAATAATGGAAAACCTTTGGCTCATCCCTACATTTCTCCAGATGAATCCTATCTAATATGGGACGCAGTAAGAGAAGAAGGGTATGGTAATAGTGATCTGTATATCAGTTTTAAGCAAAAAGATGGTTCATGGGGACAGTAATGAATTTAGGATCCCACATAAATACGGAGCAATCAGATAGCAGCCCTAATGTGACACCCGATGGAAAATATTTAACTTTTTTTAGGGGAGGTTATACAGTTAATGAAGATGGTAGTTTTTATGTATATGGGAACCCTTACTGGGTAAGTGTTCAAATTATCGAGAATCTAAGGCCTAAGTACTAATCTATCACCGATGAATTAATTAAATATTAATCAATCCAGTACTACAGTATTTAAGATCAAATCACCCTAAGAAGTTATTTATTAATTATGAAAAACAATATTTCAGTTCTCATAATCATCATTCTTTTCCAATCATGTGCGGATCTGTCAAAGAATGATACTACAATTGATTTAATCAATAAAGTAGAAAAGGGTCTTACGACACAGGTATACATTGTTGGTGATTCCACTTGGACTATAGAAGAGCGTATGAAACACTATGGAATTCCCGGTGCAAGTATTGCAGTGATAAAAGATGGTGAAATTGCTTGGGCAAAAGGCTATGGATTTACAGATAAGGAAAGTAAGATTCCTGTGACTAAACAAACACTTTTCCAGGCATCAGCTTTAAGTATTCCCGTAACGACGTATGGTGCACTATGCCTTGTGGATCAGGATAAAGTTGCATTAGATGAAAATATTAATAGTTACTTAAAATCCTGGAAAGTTCCAGAAAACGAATTTACAACTGAAAAGAAAGTCACCATACGAAACCTTTTAAATCATTCTGCTGGTATTTTTCCTATTTTTATCGATAGAGGAGGTTTTAATGTAAACGAAAAAAAACCAACACTTCTGGAAAACCTGAACGGAACTTATCCAGCTAAAAACCCACCAGTGACTGTGAACAAGGAACCGAGTAAAAGCGTTCTTTTTGCGTATACAAGCTTTGCACCTATTCAACAAATGATGTTGGATGTTGAGAAGAAAACATTCCCAGAGATTATGGATGAACTCGTGTTGAAACTTTTATCGATGGCCAATAGTACATTTAATCAATACCTTACAAAAGAACAACTAACAAAGGCTGCATCAGGCTTTACAAAAGATGGCGCCATGGTAATAGGGAAAGGAAATATCTATCCAACTATGGCTGCATTTGGACTATGGACGACTGCTGAAGACTATGCAAAATTTGTTACCAGCATACAGCAGACTTTAAGTGGTAAGCCTACATCGCTATTACCCAAAGATTTATTAGAATTAATGGGTAAACCACAGTACGGAGTGCATATTTCCAGTGGGCAAGGTACCATTGGATTAGGGTTTCAACTTCAGAATAGAAACGACGAAATCTATTTAAGACATCATGGGACAAATACTGGTTTTTATGCTGAAGTAATGGCACATAGAGACAAGAGTTATGGTGTGGTAGTAATGACAAATTCCAATTTTCCAGCGTTTAATGCTGAGGTGATTCGCGCTGTTGCCAAGGCGTACGAATGGGATAGTTTTGTTCCAATCTATGATCAAATAGATATTGAATCGTCGTTCATAGACAGAATTACTGGTAGATATATGTCCAATGGTAGGATTATAGAAGTCTTTCAAAAGGACAACCAACTACTCTATAGAAATATACTTAGAATGCAAGAAGAAGAGCTAGTCAAAGTCACAGATAGCAGTTTTGTAAGAAGAAATTCTACGTTGTTTATTCAGTTTAAGCCAAATACCGAAAATGAAAATTTCAATTTACAATATACCGATAGCGATAATGGTAGAGTAATTGCCACTTTTTTGAAGATGGATGCCGATCAAAAAGAACCTGTAGAATTCCTTCTTGCAGGCAATTTTGAAAAAGCACTAGCAGCTTATAGAACTATACTCGAACGTAATGCTAATTACCCTACGGCTACTGAAAACTACTTAAAAGATCTTGGTGATAATATGTTCCATACTCAGAATAGAATAAAATTAGCACTGAACATTTACAAAGTGAACAAGATGCTATATCCTAATAGTTTCAAGGTCTATGAAGATTACGCAAAGGTTTGTAGAGCAATAGGAATGCTTGATTTGGCTATTGAAAATTACTCCAAGTCACTTGAATTAAATCCTCAAAATAATCATGCAAAGCATATGCTTGAGGAATTATATGGAAAGTGAAAAAATACCATTTAGTTTGATTGAGGGAATATGACTGAGAATACCTGCTTGTTTGGTTCAATAAGGTCCCATATAACCTGTATTGTTTTTAACTTACACTCTAACATATTTCAGTATCTCTAATAGGAATTTAAAGTAAAATGACAACATCCGGGCCTTTTTTTAAAAAATATTGGCCCGTTTTTATGGGGTTTTTGATTTTTCAATTCCTTATGTATCAAGCTAGATCCTGGACAGCCTTAGCTATGGGAAAAACTACTGAAGTAAATTGGGGTAGCAGTCTTCTCTACTCTGGAATTGATCAACTATTATGGGGCATTTTTTTGATTTTCCTCTACTATGTTTACCGAAATATTCAACCATTGTCCAATAGAAGAGCATGGTTTAAGTTAGTTGGGCTAGTTCTTCTAATTGCTACGGTGCATGCATTTGTTTCTCACTTTACATATCTGACTGCCAATAAGTTTTTTATAGGTGAAAAAAAGACCTATTATGAATTATTGTCAAATAGTTTACAATACTTTTTTCCAAGAATTTTTATTGGAACACTAATGGTTTTTTTCTTACTGACTTTGATCATAGCCTTAGACTATTATGAAAAGTACCGGGATGAAAATATTAAAAGTAATAACCTGGCGTTAGAATTATCAAAATCGAAGCTTGAAGCAATTCAATCTCAGTTAAACCCTCATTTTCTGTTCAATGCATTGAATACAATCTCCATGGTGGTTCGTTCTAAAGATAGCAATAAGGCTATCTCTATAATATCATCCCTTAGTGCTCTGTTGCGCATGAGTTTAAACATGAAAATGGTTCAAATCATAACATTAAAAAAAGAATTGCAGTTGGTTGGTAAGTATTTAGAGATTGAGCAGGAGCGTTTTAGTGATCGCTTGACCGTTGACATCAACATTGATCCAATGACTGAGTCGTTGGGAGTTCCAAATTTGATTTTACAGCCAATTGTGGAAAATGCTTTTAAGTATAGCGTTTTGGAAAACCTGAATAGTGCATACATTCGCATAGAGTCTTCCATTGTGGATAGCAATCTGGTGCTGGAAGTTTCAAATAATGGAAGACAATTAATGAAAGACTGGTCATTAGATGCTAATAAAGGAATTGGTCTGAAAAATGTTGAAAATCGCCTACGAAATCTTTTCGATGAATACAAATTTGGTCTTCGCAATAGTATAGATCAGGAACTAGTGATCGCTAGCATTTCTATTCCTACACATCATTTAGAGAAATCATGATCAGGACAATCATTGTTGATGACGAACCGAAAGCGCGGGATGGTCTTAGATTGCTTTTAGACAAACAAATAGAAATATCGGTCATAGCCCAATGCGAAAATGGAATAAGTGCCATTAAACAAATTAATGAACTCAAACCAGACCTAGTTTTTCTCGATATTCAGATGCCTGAAATAAATGGATTTGAAGTGCTAAACAGCGTTGATTATCAAATACCCTATGTTGTTTTTGTAACGGCTTATGATGAGTATGCCATTCAGGCTTTTGAAGTAAATGCACAGGACTATTTGCTCAAACCGTTTACAGACAAACGTTTCCGATCTGTTCTAGACTTGGCGATACATAACTTGCAAGGGAAGAATAATCAGAGTACGTTAATTGAGAAACTGGTCACTTCTTATCTTTCTAATCAACAAAAGGACGATGATATGGAACAGTTGATTAACCCTGTGAAAGAGTGGAATAAGATCACGGTAAAGAATAGAGGGAGAATTGTTTTTATTGACTATATAGATATTACCTGGATAGAAGGATACGATTATTGTGTCAAAATACATGCATTGACAAAAACACATGTTGTCCGAACTACAATGAAAGAATTAGAGAGGAAATTGGGCGCACATCGCTTTCTTCGTATAAGTAAATCTGCTTTGGTAAACATGGAATATGTAAATGAGATTCAAATATCTGGGAGAAAAGATTTTTTATTGATTATGCAAGATCAAACCGAAATCAAGGTTTCAAGAAGTTATAAATCTAATTTAGATAAGTATATCTAGACTCAGTGTTTTTCTATTTTTGATATCGCCCTGAACAGTGTTTGCTCACTTACCCTCTCGGTTTAAACGAGGTGGCAAATTTCCTTTCATTCTTTAAACAAAAAAAGACAGTCATTTCTGACTGTCTTTTGGTGGGTCTAAAGGGTCTTAGTTCGAACTCAATAGCAGCTCAATTATCTGGAATTGATGTTTTTAGTTCTGAAATTGAGGAAATTGAGTAATTTTAGGACGGGCTGGATTGGCTCGTTTTTTCGAATTGATAATGATTCTATTGATATATCATTATGACATTCATCTATCAGAACAAGTAAAATCTGAAAGCAGAAAATACTCATAAAAATCTATACCTTTATCTATATTCCAATGCTTGTTATACGCAAGTAGATTCATATTCGATTTAATTCATCCATTAACGCTCTACGTTGAGGGTATTGTTTTCGAAATAGTCCTATTAACTTATTCACCTTATCATTTCCTCCAAGTTTTTTCATTCTTCGTAAATATCTACAGGCTGTTTGGTAATGATTTCGTCCAACAAATTTGTCTACATATTTTGTGATTCGCTCACTATAGAGTTCAATTAGTTCAGAAGAATAGTCTTTAGACAAATACTGTTCATTTTGTTCAATGTTTTCCAAAGAGAGATTTTCTTTTAACATGAGCATTAGTCTATCCCACCATTCTTCTTTTATGTAAATTTCCCGAATTAATCCCACATATGTCCACCTGCTTTTCGGTTTTATTTCTTCAATGATCTTCTCTAAAAACGGGTGCCAGTCCTTTTCTTCAATATGTTCTTTTAGAATTTGATAATAATCTTGTTGAGGATGAAAATTATCAATAAATAAGAACCTTGCATATTCAATAATCTTTAAAGTATCCTTTTCAGATTGTGCTACTTTTAATAACCAATTGTACCAATCTTTTACAAGACCTGGTTTATTTTTTTTATCACATTCAATTCCATCTTTTGAAAGTTCTATTACCCGTACAAAATCTCTACTTACAAAGGCTTTTTCTATTTCTTTTGTTCTTATTGATGGATTTGATATGTGTTTATCAATGAATTTTTCAACTTCTTTCTCATCTTTATATTGTCTTAATAAATCCAATTTAAAAGATTGGGTTTGTTCTCTTTCATATTCTCCATTGACAGTATCTAAACAATTCAATACAATATCTACTTCATTTTCTTCTAAAACCAAATTACTGGCAATATGTAACATCCCTACATGCCAATCCCATCCTTGAAATAGATTTTGATTGAAGGAAGAAATGCAATACTCAAATATTTCTTCTTTCAGTGTTTTAGAAATTTGTTCTTGCATTAATTTCGACAGTAACTCCATTGCCGATTCTATAAAATAACCTAAATCTCCATTGCTGTCATCTCCATATTGCAAAGCTTCTGTCATCTCTTCCAATAGAGCTGTGCTAATGAAAAATACATTTTCAAAATTATTACTCAACAAATACTTTTTAGCATTTTCTAAGAATGGTTCGGTAGTATTTACAACATATTTCATATCTGACCAACCAATCCAACCATCCCTTCCTGCGGCTGTTTGCAATATGGAATGAATTTGTTTTTGATAAAATTCTTTGGATTGCCCCTGACTTAAATGACCAAATGATGCCAAAAAAAAATTTCTGAATTTTTTATCTTTTTTACTGTTTTCCTGTACAAAATCTATTAATTCTTTGTGTGAAATTTCCTTTAACAAATCCTTTACTTGTTGGGTGACAGATTTCGTTTTTTTCTTTTTGGAAATTGTAAAATTGGAATGGTTCAATTCCAATTCATTTTGCAATAAATGAAATATTACAGCCACAACATGCTTACATGCAGGCCCCATATTATAAGGGCAGTCACAATTATATTCAGTAATGACATTGCTATTGATTTCTAATTCAATATTGTATTCCTCTGAACCGGAAACAATAGCCTCATATTCTCCATTCGATCTTTCTTCAAAGCTAGTTACTGCCCCGCCTTTATAATAAGACAAACCTCTTTTTAGAATCTCTTCATCTATAAGTTGCTCAAACTCGTTTAATGGTATTTGCATGTTAATTGTTTAAATACAATCGTGTTTATTCCTATTTCAATAATATAATAACCAATACTCCCCGCTAGTTATCAGTGATAGTGAAACAATTATTCAAAAAAGAGAAATTGGAAGGATATTGTCTTCAGTTCTCTTACGAGATTAACTTGACTAAAATAGAGAATTCTGTAATTATTAATAGTAAAATCATTTAAAGAATTTAAGTTAAAATGTTTGAACCCATACAACTACCTGTAAAACATATAATTGGAACCAACTCATTAAACAAAAGTCGCTTTAACCCCAAAGAGATTCGAACCCACTTCAAACTTTGAAAATAATTGAAAGATGAGTAATAATGAATGAACCAACCCCGACCCAAGGGTACGGGGTATCTATGGGCAATAATTTAATGATCGACTCAAGAGTCGGGGAATTAATATCCCTTAGGGGTTAAAAAAAATGTAAGTAATTGACTTTCAGATTGATGAATATAGTTTAAGGAAAGGAATAGACCAGTAACTACTGGAAACAAAAAATCCCGACGAGATCGTCAGGGTTTTTGCGGACCTAAAGGGTCTTAGTTCGAACTCAATAGTGGCTGAATTGGATGGGATTGATGTTTTTGGTTCTGAAATTTAGAAAATTGAGTGATTTAGGGAACGGGCTGGGTTGGCTCGTTTTTTACATTATACTGCGAATACATTTTTCTTCAGGCCCTATACAGGTTATCTCATTGCTCACCTTAATTTTTTCAAGCCACATCAATAATCCAGAATGATCAAATCAAACTTGGAATCCAATCTGTACCTAATTCTTTGGCCCCAATCCATATCTCAGTAAAATTTTCCTCACATTTTTTACTTTTTTTCTTAATTAATTCAAGTTGATACTCTCTGAACACACCATAATCTTCCCTATCTTCATTTGCTCTAAAAAGGATATATACATTATCAACTATTTGCTTACCAATTACTTGATATTCCTTTTCTTCATAACTTACTAGAGTACCAACACCATATAAGTCTGGAAAACATTCATCATACCATTGAAATATCTTTTCGCGTTCTTTCATAACTTCACTGAATTTATTAAGGAAATCTTCAAAAATTTCCTTTTTACTTCTAGTAAACCTTCTGAATTCTAAAGAACCTGGCTCAGAAATTGCGAACCCTTTTTCTGTGGTTATTCTATTGAAAGTCAAGTGATCAACTTTTTTGGCAGGCTTCCCGGATTTGAGTACTCGTCTTGCTAAAACGGAACACTTCATCTCTCTGGTATCAGAATTAGGGTTTTCGTTAAGCCAACCATCCCAATACGTTTCTGAATTCCAGAGTTTATTTTGGTCCATAGATAAGTTAAAATGATCAATAATATCAAAATCCAAATATTCTAATGAAGAAATATCTTCAATAATATAGTGTTTATTCTGATAAGTTACTTTTTGTTTTGGAGCCAAGTCAAGATGGTCTATAATTAAATCATTAGCGAGGTCTTCAAATTTATTTTCAAGTTTTTCTCTGTATTTAGTAAAAGAATCTATCAATTGAATGATTGTAAGATTCGCTTCTGCCTGGATCCAGGTTGGTGATTTTTTTCTACCCATTATAAAATATAGCGTTTAAATTATCAGTTTTTCTTTTACTTCTAAAAGTGCGAAAGTTATTACTAAATTATGCAATTTCAATTATGGATAAACAAACTGCATTATTACAATTCAGCCAAGAAGTGGCTAAGGCTATTGCTGATTGCAAAAAAGCAGAACACAGAGGAGTTCGTAAAGTTGAGCATGAGTATAGACCAGTAAAAAATATGGAATATAGAGATGGAAATGAGCTTTACTACCAGCCTAACCGTAACAATTATCAAAGGTACTTTAGCTATATAGTGTCCGTCCGAATTCTATGGGTCTGAGAATGATTTATGAATACTCTTAGTTTTGATATGAATTTAATAAGTTAGTTATACCCCGTTTAATTGACAGGTCTGCTGACTAACTCTGTAATTCAACGATCTTTGGCAAAATGATGCTATTTTTCTGTTCTTTGTGCATAGCTATCCTGTTGAACTACCTGTTTTGATCGATTTTGGGGAGTTGGCCTAAGCTGCCAGCAGTAAATTGGTCTTTTTTTCCCAGGCCTTGGCAATAGCTATTTCTTTACTGAGCTTTCTACCAATTTTATGCAGGTTGTATGCGATCACTGCTAAACCCACATATTTGTTAAAAGCTACCTTCGAACGATCCATGCACCTGTTCAACCCACGGTGCTCCAATTCATTGATGTTCGATTCAATCGCATGATGCTTGTGCTTTAACCTGCATTATTCATGACAAACCATGACCTTTCGTATTAAGTGATTGATTTACTAAGTTTTATGATGAAAGACTTAAGAATTAACATAGCCCAAATTTGAGGAATGTCAATTTTACTCTACTGAATCGATTACGTTGATGGTCAACCATTTAGTTTTTCTAATAATTATTTCCCGAATTATTCGGGTTAA
>CALGOB010000139.1 GCA_937958005.1 uncultured Cyclobacteriaceae bacterium | reverse complement strand
AAACAAAATCAAGTAGAGGTATTCCTTGAGTACTGGATCAATTTTTAAATCGTCCTTAGAGTCGGGTCTCTCTTCTACCTGATTAAGCCACTGTTCAAAATTGCACTTTTTTTTTCTAGTACAAACATATGAGAGTCGGGGTGCCCGACCAGGGGAATTAATATCCCTTAGGGATTAAAGATGGAATCTCAAATTGTAAAATTTAAAAACTCCATCTCTTTTTTTTTATTTTCAGCTAATGTTTCTTCTCATTAGACTTTTGTAGTTCAGATATCACTATTGGTTGGACTCTTCAATTGCTCTTAATTTCTCTTTGAATATGGGTAAATCAGGGTGGTTTTGTTCAATTGCAATTTCTACAGCTTTCTGAAAATTTACGATAGCTTGTTCATTTAACCTCTTGCTCATGCTATTATTTAATGCTTTACTAGTGGTTGCAAGCCCTTCTCCATAATGTAAAAAGGCATTGGGAGATGTCTGATAAGAATCTGCCATTGCTCTAAGAACGGTTAATCCAGCACCTATTTTTTGGTTTTGTAAATAATAGGTTCCTAACCTATTCATTTCTTGTTCATTTAGCCTTTGACTTTTCACCATTTGATTAAGTTCTTCAAACACCTCTTGTTCAAATTCTACACTTCCTTTACTATCTATTACATTAAGCTTTGCGTCCAATGAATAGTAAGTGTTTTCCTTGTGTTTGATTGCTGCTTTATTGGCAAGCTTAAGTGCTTCCTCTAAGGCATTAGATGCTTTTGTTTTTACATCTGGAGTAACTCCTCTTCCTTCCCAATTGGTTTTTGTAATTGGATTAATGGCCCTGGCAAATGGTATTCTGATCCCAAAACCATTTGTTAACTCATAATAACGGGTAGGATGTGCACCACCTTTGGTTACTTCACCAATTACCGTTGCTCTTTTTAAAGCTTGTAGGTTATATGGAAACGCTTCAGCACCTGAAAACGATTGATCGCTCGTCAAAATAAATAAAGGTATATTAGGTCGCTTCACACCGTTTACTGGTAGTGTCCATAGTTCATTGGTTTTATCCTCTACTCTAGAATAGATGGTGTTTAGTAAGATTTTTTCATCAAAAAAATAACTACATAGGTATTGGACTCCCAATGGGCTCCCACCTACATTTTTACGCATATCTATAATTAAAGCGTCAGAAGTTATGAGTTGATTCATTATTTGATCAAAATTTTTGAATGCATCTTCGTTACCACCAAAAAAACGAATGTCCACATAGCTTACATTGTTTTCCATTAGGTTATAACCACTGATCATTTTGGGACGATAGCGAGATAAATTGTCAATGAATGCTTTTTTAATTTCTTGTGGACTCAAGACATTAGCTGGTTTTGACGGTGCAACCACACGCAAGTGTTTATCATGAGTGGCTTGCTGTAGCCATTGGGTAAGACTGTCAGCCAATGTAGCTACAGGAAAATTGGCCAATGGATTTTCAGTCAATTTTTTATCTAAAAATTGATTGGCTAAACCAGCTTTATCTAGGAATACATAATGAGTCAACATTAATTCCTTTATTTTTTCAACCAGATCGTTTTGATCTGATTTCTCTACAATTGAATGAGAAGCCTTTACAAGAGGTAAATCGTTTTGGCCATTGCATGACACGATTAGGGTAGCAATGATTGCTATCATGAAAAATACTCTTTTCATAGAATGATTATTTGTTGAATATTGATTGAAAATACCTTAAGTAAATATTCAGGAAATAATAATTTATCCAGCTTAAGGATTTAAATGAAAATTTTTGAATGTGATTCTTATCAGAATTATCTATTCGTATCTAATGGAATCAATTGGGTTTGAAAACGCGATTCTTATCACTACCAAGCTAACACTCATTAAGGCAACAACCAGTAGTATAATTGAGGCCAAAACAAAAGGTAATAGCCCAATACTGACTTGATAAGAGAATTCAGAAAGCCAATTTTGTAATAATAAATAGCCAATTGGCAGTCCTAATAGGAGGGAGATAACAATCAATTTGGTGAATTGATTAAGGATCATTTTGATGAGTTGTGTGGTAGTAGCTCCCAATATTTTTCGAATACCGATTTCTCTTATTTTTTGATGCAGTATTGCTAAAGCCATTCCAATGAGCCCTAGGCAAGCAAGAAATAAGGCAATACCAGCAAAAATTGAAAAGACACTTAAAGTCTGTATCTCTAGCTGATATAGACTGGCCAATTGATCATCTAAAAATTGATATTCAAATGGAAATTCTTCATCAAATAACCGATAAACCTTTTCTATGCCTTCCATGGACTTTTGAAAGTTGGTACCGTCTAACTTGATGACTACCTGGCTGATTTCATAAGGGTCATTCAAGATAATTAAGGGCTCTATAGCTGCATGGAGTGATTGAAAATGAAAGTCTTTTACAACTCCTACAACTGTTAACTCATGTGTTTCATTATTGTCTAACCAGACTATTTTTTCGTCTATTGGATTTTTTAAATTTAGCTGTTGTACAGCACTTTCATTCAAAATAACATTTCTACCAGCGGAATCAGATTGAAATGTGCTATTAAAACTTCGCCCTTTAACCATTTCTAAATTCAATAAATCTGTGAGGCCAAAGTCGACAAACATTTCTGAGACATCAATGATGTTTTCACGATTACTTTTAGCAAATAATCTATGCTGGTTATACTGGCCTCCAGGTAAACTAGAAGTACTCGATGTATTTTTCACACCGGGAATCTTCATGATCATTTCTTGAGCCGCTTTTATAGCTTGTAGATTGACCCCACCAACCGCAGCGCTTTGGGGTGCCTTAATTGATATCACTGCTTCTTGATCAAAGCCTAATTGTTTAGACTGCATGTAGTCTATCTGTTTTAGAATGATCAAACTTCCAATGATTAAAATAGCAGAGACAAAAAATTGAACGACTACCAGTACTTCCCTAACTCTATTTCCTTGAAAAGAGATGGGCGTTTTACCTTTAAGCACTTCACTTGGAATAAAAGAGGATATGGTTAAAGCAGGATATATGCCAGCAATAAAAGAAATCAATAGACAGCCAATTAGTGCTTTAACTATGAACCACTGGTCTAATAAATTGTTAATATCAAAATGTTTACCTGTCAATTCATTAAATGAGTTTAGTAACAGGGTAGTAATGACAAAGGCAAGTACAAGCGAAGCAAAACAGAATATGAAAGATTCTAAATAAAATTGCCATCTCAAATTGCCTGAAAAGGCTCCCAATGTCTTTCTTACCCCAACCTCTCTTGCTCTTTCAAGAGATTTGGCATTGGTTAAGTTGACATAGTTAACAATGATGATTAATAAGATGAAAATAAGTGTACCACTTAAGATATAGATATATAGAATATTGCCATTGTTCTCCAATTCCCAGCGTAAATGTGAATGAAGGTGAATGCTATTGATAGGTTGTAAGTCAAAGTAATAACCACCAGACTTCAAAGTCTCTAAGTCTGCTTGATCCCAGTCTAGATAAGGAGCTACCCATTCGGTCATGCCAGCTTTTATTTGGGTAACATCAGCATTTTTTGCCAGTTTGATATAATTAAAATGACCAAAATCGTCCCATGTAAACCAATTATTATCTGGCCTAATAGCTTTAAGCGTCACATATGAAATGATTCCATTAAAATGGAAATGAGAGTTTTTAGGCATTCCTTTTACTACAGCAGCTACTGCTAATGGATTATCATTGACGTCTAGCTTTTGACCTATGGCGCTTTGTTCACCAAAATACTTTTTAGCCATGTCTTCAGTAATGACAAGATTCCATGGTTTACTGAGTGCCTCTTTATCACCTTCTAGTACTTCTAGTTGGAAAATGTCTAAAAAAGTAGAATCTGCAAAGAAAAAGTCTGGCTCCTCAAAGAAAACCCTTTCTTTCACATTTTTCACCCTAACGGATTGCTTGCTAAGTCCTGGGCCATATTGAGGCGAAATACTGGTAGCTTGTATCACCTCAGGTATATCCCTTACCATTGCCTGTGCAAGTGGGTGAGGGGTTCTAGTCTGGGGATTATCAGACATCCAACTGACTCTGAAAATTTGATCGCTATCAGCTAATTCCTGATCATAAGACATTTCATCTATTATAAAAAGATAGATGAGGATACTACATATGAAGCCAACAATTAGGCCGCCTAAATTAAGTATAGTAAATGCTTTATTCTTTAGCATAGTCCTATACAGTACTTTGAAAAAATTTGAAATCATAAATCCAGTTATTTTGATATTTGAACTATGATTCAAACCAACAGGAAATCTCCCGAAAAGTAGTCTTTTCCGTTCGGGGCGATGTTCTTCCCGATAAGACAGTACATCTTTTGAGGCTTTAAATTCTGTAGGAGTTACTCCAGAATACTTCTTAAAAGCAGTATTAAAGGCACTTTTTGAGTTATAACCCACCATAGTGGCGATGTTCTCAATCTTTAAGTGAGATTTGCTTGGATCTTTTAGTAATTTCTTGGATTCTTTAATTCTATATTGTCCAATCAACTCTTGAAAAGTATACCCTTTAGATTCATTGATAACCTGCGATAAGTGATGGGTAGTTGTATTCAATGATTTAGCCAACCCTCCCAATGAAACGGTACTTTGAAGATAAAATTTATCTACTGTAAGTAGTTGATCCAGCTTGGAGAGTATAGCATATTTCTGCTCAGGAGTTAAAGTTGATTTTTGATATTTATTATTTGTTTGGATAGGGGCAAGGAATGCTGATTCTTTAAATACCTGTAGGTAAACAAAGGTGATGTTAATCAAGATGGTTATTAATAAAATGGAAGGTGGTAGTGCCTCATGAAATAACCAGGCAATTACCAAGAAAGTACTTAAAAATAAATAGTTTCTGAACCATTTTAAACGACCGCCAGGATTAAGTGACCAATTAATACCTCTATTGATACCTTCTAACCTAAACCGTTTAAAAGCCCATAAGAGGTATAATAAAATAATGACCCCTATAAGAATTCTTACCAAGATAGAACCATTATCACCAAATGAAAGCAGATGTGAAATTAGCAACAGGCATAAACCAACTAATAATGGGATTATGTTTTTAAAAGAAAACCGGACACTTTGAATAAAAAATGAACGGGTATAATAGCAAACATTAAAACTGATTAATAGCAACAGTGCCCACCCAACTTCATAGTAAATAGAAAAAGAAATAGATAGTGGGAAAAGAAGTATAGAAAATAGATAAACCCCTAATGTCCTACTAGAAGGATATTTATTGATCCATAACAATAAGAGCAGTACAATCCCAAATAGGAGAGTACTGGCTATTAGCATGGGTAACCAAGGCAAAGCATTTATCCACTCAATCACGGGCTGAATCTAAATAATATTTCAATAAATCTTCTTTATTAGTTATAATAATTAAACTGTGATTCACAAAAGAAGGCATGCTAACGCAAAAAAATGATTAGGATTTGTTAAAAGTTACATGCTTGTACCCAAACTCAGTTATCTGTTAAGGCTCGAGGAATTACGTTTCCCTAGGGATTTATGAAATTTGATATATAGATCTCCATTTATTTCTATGTGGGTAACCTGAAGAGTTGCTGCTACATCTTAAATTAATTTATACAAGAAGCTACAGTTGAGTCCTCTAAGGTAAAAGATGCTGATTGGTTTTAATTTAGAGAACTCCCAGAACCCATAAAGAAGTCCTGAGGGAGGTATTTAAAAAACAGCCTAAAGCTATGTTTCCACAGCCGTTTTTAGTAGAAGTTTCAGAAAAATAACCCCGTGATATGTTTAAATGTAAGTCCCTGAAAAAGATTGACCGTTATTTAAATAAATTCTGTTGATCAAATGATTTCATACTTGATCGTTTTTTACAAAAAAAACAGTTAGAGTTTGAGGTAAAGTAAAGAATTATTTTCCTCCCTACTCAAACACAAACTGGAACTCAAACCTATCTAAACAGTCTTTTGTCTCTAATCTTTCTTCTTTTGTCATTCATTGAGCCTAGTATCTAAAGCCTAAAAATCATATTGTATGTCCCTGAAAAAGGTTGACCGTTATTTAAATAAATTCTGCTGATCAAATGAATTCATACTTGATCATTTTACAAAAAAACAGTTAGAGTTTGAGGTAGAGTAAAGAATTTTCCTCCCTACTCAAACACAAACTGGAACTCAAACCTATCTAAACAGTCTTTTGTCTCTAACCTTTCTTCTTTTGTCATTCATTGAGCCTAGTATCTAAAGCCTAAAAATCATATTGTATGTCCCTGAAATAGGTTGACCGTTATTTAAATAAATTCTGCTGATCAAATGAATTCATACTTGATCATTTTACAAAAAAACAGTTAGAGTTTGAGGTAGAGTAAAGAACTATTTTCCTCCCTACTCAAACACAAACTGGAACTCAAACCTATCTAAACAGTCTTTTGTCTCTAATCTTTCTTCTTTTGTCTTGTACATGATGTATGTCTAAGATCTAGAGTCTAAAATCTAATATCTCAAAGAAAAAAATCTTTTGTCTTTTCTCTTTCTTCTTTTGTCTAGAATTTTTCGTCTCCATTAAAACATCACAGGTCAAACCAGGGATTCCTAGGTGCTAAAAAGGTAATGATTCTATCTTTTTAAAGGTAGCTTGATCATGCTCATCCATAAAAAGTAATTCAATGTTGGTCAAGGTAACATGACCTAAATAATAAACGAATGATTGGACATATATATTGATAAATGATTCTTTGCTGAGCTCAATTCCAGCCTTTTCAAAAAATAATGAAACTCTGTCAACTGAATATTTATTGTCCATATTAACTTTCTCCATTCGGATGATATAATCAGTCAGTTTATCTTCAGCCTCTTTAATTTGACTCTCAGAAAAGCTCACTTCTATTTCACTCTTATAGACGATTTCATTCAATACATTGGTCATGTGTTCAGGGCTTGGTTGTAACCTAAGCTTTTCTAAATTAACTAAAATAGCCACTTCTTGATTCATTTCAGCCTGTTTAAGGATCCTGTTAAGAGAAAATAGATAATTAATCATTGACTCCACAGTAAATAATTGATCAACTACCGTTGTTTCTAAATAACCCAATACTTCTGACAATTCTTCTAATACATTTACTGTCGCCAAATAAATTTTAATGTGCCTATTTTTATCTAAAGCAATAAAGGACTCATTGATAAAGTTTAAATGGTTTTCTAAACTAGGTAAATGTTCAGTTTGTATCTGTTCAACTTTTAATTGGTCTATTATAATAGATAGTTTATTAACAACAGAAAGGTGCTTATCTGTTAAACTAGGTCTTTGTAAACTTGAAGTACTATTCATGGTAATTAGCAAATTGGTGAATTATGAAATTGAAATTAGCACAATAAAAATTCAAAATCTATATTAAAAGATGAACTGCACTTCTACATCGATAGATGAATAAAAAACATCTATTAATCAATTTTAACCCGAATGATGCAATAGAAATTTGATGCAAACCATAACTAACAGTCATTTAGCCACTTAAATCCTAATTTCCTACTCACCATAATGGAGACTATGTCTGCGTTGCAAATCAGAATTTAGGCAGCTATCTAACAGCC
>CALGOB010000138.1 GCA_937958005.1 uncultured Cyclobacteriaceae bacterium | reverse complement strand
CCTATAAATCAATCGAAGGGCTGACAACTCTAGCTTTCGTCCGTTTTTTCCATGCCGCGGGGGCGGCCCCCTGAAAAAAGGACCGCGCGGCCGCCAAAAAATCAACAGGGTCGCCTGGCGAATAATTTAAAGCTCCCACCCTAAATCCGGCAGCGACACACGTCTCGCACACCCCGCTAAATGATCACCGCGACGGCGTACCGTGCCAACCCTCCAAAATGTATAAAAATGAAAACCTTTTTCTCGGATACTAGTAATTTGTAATTGACTTGTAGCTTTTAGAGGATCAGGAAATGGGTAATTAAGGGGTTTCAATTTCTAATTACGAATTCCTCCCCGCTTTTCTATTTAAAAACTCTGAGTGCTTGTGTGTTACGAAGACTAGGGTTTATAAGGAATTAAACCCGAATGATGCATTAGAAATTTGATGCAAACCATAACTAACAGTCATCTAGCCACTTAAATCCTAATTTCCTACTCACCATAATGGAGACTATGCCTGCGTTGCAAATTAGAATTTAAGCAGCTATCTAACAGCCATTTATGATTTTCTCTTAAAAGTCTAATGCATCATTCGAGTTTAAGCTATATTACATGGTTAGGTAAATTGCTCAGATGCCCAGTAGATACCGTGATTAAAAGTAAAGGTTGTCAAAGGCCTAGAATCTCCTATTGATGTTTTTTCGATAGCTACTAAAAAAATTAGACATGGATCATTAATGATTTGCTTTTAACCGCTACATATGAATAAGGATTTATCCATTTTTTTACATCATCACAAATTGCGACTATAGTTTCTCATAAATAGCTGATAATTCCTCATCCTCTTCTTTTTCTCTAATTTCCTGTAGTACAGCGTCTACATCTAGTGAATCATTGAGTATAAATAGGATCTGAAATGCAGTATATCTAGTGAAATAATCAGGGTTTTCTATGGCTATTTTCTTTAGCATAGGTACAGATTTTTCTTGTGTAACCGTTTCTCTCCCAACAATAAATTCAGCAAAATACTGAAGTATATAAAACAAGTTAGACCCCCTAGCTTTTAAAACCCTTTCTTCATACCATTGAAAATAACTACTATCATCGAGGGTATTGATATAATTAGCAGTGGGCAATAGAACATCTATCTGGGTCTCTTTTAAGAACTTCTCGAATATTGGTTTTTTTTCTATATTTTCTAACAACAGGACTCCTTCTAATGCTACTCCTTGAACTGAATAAGCGGGATCTTTCACACCACTTTCAATTTCTTTTCGGTATTTTGAGGGTTCATATTCTATCAATGCATAAAGTGCTCCTGCTCTTACTTCAGGTTCTTTATGTTTTAACAATGAAACTACTTTCTCTCGTGTTTGATCTACAATTAAATAATCTGGAGCAGATTGTAAAAAATCAAGTGCCAGAGATATAATTCGATAAGAACTATCCTTCAAGGCTATTTTGAGTGCATTGCTCATAAGTTCAACATCATTCTCTTCAGTGAGCAATTCAAACGCTTTGTGTCTTGCTATTAAATTAGGGACATTCTCTAATTGATAGAGTAGTTTCTCTTTTGTCTTCCCATGTATTATCTTTCCAACTAATTCTTGCTCTGTATCTATTAATACTAAGTCAGGGTTATTTGTCAGGGGGATTTTAAATTCTTCAGTGGCAGAATTAATGATTATTGGAATTCTATCTGATTTCCCTTTTGAATAAACATCTATATAAAAAGGTATTTTAAACAATGGGAATGAATCTAAATCTTGTTTTTGAGTAAAAACAAGAGATAGTGTGTCACTTTCAAATTTCTCATCTACTGACAAAATTGGATGGCCTGCTTGCAAGAACCATTGGTTAAAAAACCAATTAAGGTCTTCTCCAGTAATTTTTTCGAATGCCAGTCTTAGATCGTGAATCTCAACAGATTCGAAAGCATTCTCCTTAAGGTAATAGCTGAGTCCAGCAAAAAATGCTTCATCTCCCAAATAAGTTTTTAACATTCGCAATACTGCTCCTCCCTTTTCATAAGAATGCCTGTCAAAAAGATCTTCTTTATTTTCATAGTAGAACCTGACAAGTTCTTTCTTAGTGCTTTGGGCTTCATCAAAATAGTTTTCTAAAGATAACATGGCATGATAATCCCCCTCGTCTTTACCATATTTATAATCTATCCAGAGCCATTCTGAAAAGTCCGCGAAGCTCTCATTAAGTGGGAGGTTAGACCAGGATTCACAAGTCACTAGGTCTCCAAACCAATGATGAAATAACTCATGTGCTATAATGTAGTCCCAATTAGTATCTAATAGCTCTTTGTCTGTCATCTGTAATTCTTCCATAAAAATAGATGCTGTAGTATTTTCCATAGCACCGGACACATAATCTCGTACTACTACTTGATTATATTGCGGCCATGGGTAAGGGAAGTTCAATTTGTCAGAAAAGAAATCAATCATCTCTGGTGTATTCTTAAATATATTTTTCGCATATTTTCCATAGGCAGGCTCCACATAGTATGCAAGTGGGGTTTTTCCCCTACTATCTACGATTTTCTCAAATTGGCCTATGGCCATCATAAAAAGATAAGGTGCATGCGGTTTATCCATTCTCCAGTAATCCGTTTTTGTTCCATCACTATTGGTCACGCTAGATATTTTTAGCCCATTAGAAATAGTTGTCATAGAATCTGGTACTGTAATATACATTTCTTGGGTAGTCCGTTCATTCGGGCTATCAATTGTGGGAAACCAGGCTGAATTTGATGTAGTCTCTCCTTGAGTCCAAATTTGCTTTGGTTTGTAAGGATCTTTGCCATCTGCATTGATAAAAAACAGCCCTTTATCTGAAGTAATTGCATCGCTTCCTGTAACCTTTCTTTTACCCGGAGTTGCTTTATAAGAAATTTCAAGGTTAATCTCTTCGTTTCTTGTAAAGAAATGATCTAATGAAATAAATAATTGCTCACCAACAAATTCATAAGGTAGTTCTTTCCGCTCTCCGTTTTCAACTAATAGAATGTAATCAATTTCAAGACTCTTGGCGTCTAATATAAGTACATCTTGTGGGTAGAAATAGGGTATTAATTTTAAATAGGCTTTACCTATAACACTCTCTAATTTCCAATCAAATGACAGCTCTAATTTGGTATGCAATAAATCAAACTGTTTAGAATTACTAGCTCTGTAATCTTTTATAGGGTCAAAAAAATTAGTTGTCACTAGCTCATTGTGTGTTGAATCTTGGTTCGACAAAAGAGCGTTTATTGCATTGGTTTCTGTAGCAGAGATCTCTTGCCCTCCTTGGTTTGCGTCTACATTTTCGCTGGATTGCTGAGTTGCCTTACAGCCAAAGAAAATTACCGTCAATAAAATGAAATTCCTGAGAATCATTCTGAAAGTCATATAAATTTATTTTAACCAGAAAGATAATGTAATTTGCGCATTAGAGACAATACTTATTTTATGGAAGCTATAATTGGCGATAAGAAAATTACTGTAGACATTGAGAATGGATTAATTACTGTTGATGGGAAAGAAGTAGTTCCTGATATCAAAGAAACCGGGGAAAGAAGTTTCAACGTCATTTTGAATCATACGGTTTATGAGGTTGAACTGTTAAAAATAGATGGTAAGTCATATGACATCAAAGTAAATGGAAGCTCTTACCCAGTCCAGTTAAAAGACAAATTAGATTTAACACTGGAGCGTTTAGGGATAGATCAGAGCACTGAAAAAATAGAAAATGAGATAAAAGCCCCTATGCCTGGATTAATTCTTAAAGTAATGGTCAATGAAGGTGATCAGGTACAAAAAGGTGATTCTATTCTTATACTTGAGGCCATGAAAATGGAAAATGTAATCAAGTCAACAATAGATGGTATAGTTGAAAAAATTGAAATTTCGGTAGGTGATTCCGTTGACAAAGGCAAAATACTTGTCAGGTTTTAACATTACATCCCGTATTACAAATTAGAAATTCTATATTTGTAGCCATTAGAAAAATCAATAATGAAGTATAAAAGGATTTTATTAAAATTAAGTGGTGAAGCATTAATGGGGGAACAGCAGTTCGGCATTGACTCCAATAGACTAATGCAATATGCAAATGAAATCAAATCTATACATGATCAAGGTATAGAAACCGCTGTTGTAATCGGTGGTGGCAATATATTTAGAGGTGTAATGGCTTCCAGTGTAGGAATTGATAGAGTTCAAGGCGATTATATGGGAATGCTGGCCACAGTTATAAATGCTATGGCTTTGCAAAGTGCGCTGGAAAAACAAGGAATGTATACGCGCCTAATGTCTGGAATAAATATGGAACAGGTTTGTGAACCTTACATTAAAAGACGAGCAGTAAGACATTTAGAAAAGGGTCGCATCGTAATTTTTGGTGCTGGAACAGGAAATCCTTACTTCACTACTGACTCTACAGCAAGCTTGAGGGCTATCGAAATAGAAGCAGAGGTTGTTTTGAAAGGCACAAGGGTAGATGGTGTGTACACTGCTGATCCAGAAAAAGACCCTACAGCAACTAAGTATTCAAATATCAGTTTTCAAGAGGTTTACGAGAAAGGGTTGAATGTAATGGACATGACTGCATTTACATTATGTCATGAGAATAAATTACCTATTATTGTTTTTGACATGAATAAAGCTGGCAATCTCGAAAGGACTGTTGCTGGTGAACCAATTGGAACTTTAATTAATTAAAATAAATGGAAGAGATTGATCTGTATTTAGACATGGCGGAGGAATCTATGGGTAAAGCTGTCACTCATACTTCTAAGCAGTTGACTAAGATTCGCGCTGGCAAGGCTATGCCCAGTATGCTTGATGGTTTAATGGTGGAATATTATGGCTCACCTACGCCTGTAGCTCAGGTAGCTAGTATTAATACTCCTGATGCTAGGACTATCATTGTTAAACCTTGGGAAAAAAGTGTTATTTCTGACATAGAAAAAGCGATTATCAATTCTGACTTAGGGTTGAATCCTCAAAATGATGGTGAAATTGTCAGGCTAAACATTCCTCCGCTTACTGAAGAAAGAAGGAAGACCTTAGTGAAGCAGGCAAAAAATGAAGCAGAAAATGGTAAAATCAGCATTCGAAATGTAAGAAAAGAAACTAATGATTCTCTTAAGAAGCTTTTGAAAGATGGCGCTTCTGAGGATATGGTTAAAACTGCTGAAGATCAAGTTCAATCGTACACCAATAAGTATATTACTAAAGTAGATGAGCTATTAGTAGCCAAAGAAGAAGATATTATGACTATTTGAGTAATAATCCTTTTTACAATATTGAAAGAGCCAATTTTACAGTGTAAAGTTGGCTTTTTTTATTAGACGCAATCTTGAACCCGAATGATGCAATAGAAATTTGAAGCACCCATAACTAACAGTCATCTAGCCACTTAAATCCTAATTTTCTACTCACCATAATGGAGACTATGTCTGCGTTGCAAATCAGAATTTAAGCAGCTATCTAACAGCCATTTATGATTTTCTCTTAAAAGTCTAATGCATCATTCGGGTTGAATTATTTCATTTCAAATAAGGATGATTGGTTGCTGGTAAAACATGCAGGAACAGCTATCTTTTCTTTTTCTTATAAACTGGTACTGTACTACAGGGTTCTCCATACATCATACTACTACAAAAGGGCTGGAGTATATTTGTTAATGCAACATAAGCAAAAGGGCCTATATTTAAATCCCCACAACCTTTAATCACTACTTTTGAATCTTGATAATCTTCCCCATTGATTTTTTTCAATTGCCTAGTTAAAAGCTCCTTATCCAATTCCTCTAAAGTTCCAAATACAATTTCCTTCGCTACAGGTCTTAAATTAACTGTTACCAACATATAAGCCCAAGTTGGGACAATTGCTTCTGCAGTACATGTAATGGCCACGTTTTTACCCCTGTACTGATTCCAATTATGGTTTTTTATATGAGCTCGAAAGTCTTTCTCTCGTAATATCAGGCCTTGGAATAACTGATCGGCAATGTCATAAACAACCTTCTCTGTTCGGTCATAGAAATCTTCAAGGTCAATAGTAACTAATTTACTTGCAGATACTTTATTTACAATTGTATTTTCCATAATTGTTCAATATGATTTGCTAATAGTACAATGCTAACAATGAATTTTTAGAAATAGTTACGTTTTTAATATTTAACACGAAATATACAGTAGAAAATATAACTCATTATTACATTATTAATAGGTTAAACCAGTCATTTTAAGGCTTTTCTTTCAATGCTTGATGCCTCAAAAGCTTGAAATAATCTATCCAAATGTTCTATTCCAATTACATATCCTATTTATTTGTAAAGATTTTCCACATAATTCAGCAAGTATATATTTAAAAATGGGAAGAAACTACAAAGGGATTAGCATTAATACTACTACCAATACACACGAAAAGGTTTTTGATCTTGTTGATAAAAATCTTGATAAGGTAATAGTTGATATTCCATCGGGGAGCGGTGCTTTTGTTTTGAGATTAAAAGATGCAGGTTATAGAAAAGTAAAGGCTTTTGACATAGAAAACATTATGCAAATAACGCATGATGATTTTGTAGTAGGGGATATGACTAAAAAATTTCCTTTTGAAGACAATGCTTGTGATATCATCGTATGCATAGATGGAATAGAACATATCAGTAAACAATACGACTTTATTCAGGAATCACAACGGGTATTAAAAAAAAATGGAGAAATTATTATTTCAACACCCAACATTAGTTCAATCCGATCTAGGTTTAAATGGCTTACTACCGGTCATCACCATAAGTGCGGTTCCCCACTAGATGAAGAAAACCCCAATTATCTTCATCATATTGCCATGATTTCATTTCATGAGATGCGTTATTTGTTACATGCGAATGGCTTTCGTTTAACTGATGTAACTACTAATAGGATAAAAATCATTAGTTGGTTGTACATTTTCTTTGTTCCATTCATTTACTTATCTACTTTTTGGGTGTACAAACGAACTGGGAAAAGAAATAAAACTTCTAAAATTAACGGAGAGGTTATTAAAACAATGTTCTCTATTCCAATATTATTTGGTGAAACATTGATTGTAAAAGCTGTTAAAACTGGATCTACGAAAACCTACCCAGAGCGAGTATAATTCATGAATTTGCTATAGGGGACCTCTAACCTGATTAATTCATGAATAATTTATTACGAAGCTTAATTAACTATCATTTAGCGACTTGCTCAAATTTCGATACTCAAAATAATCTATTATTCCTACGTGTCGAAATACTGTGCGAGCCACTAACTAACAGCTACTTAACCCGAATAATTCGGGAAATAATTATTAGAAAAACTAAATGGTTGACCGTCAATGCAATCGATTCAGTAGAGTAAAATTGACATTCCTCAAATTTGGGCTATGTTAATTCTTAAGTCTTTCATCATAAAACTTAGTAAATCAATTACTTAATACGAAAGGTCATGGTTTGTCATGAATAATGCAGGTTAAGATGAAGAACTTAATACTCGCGAGAGAGACAGGGGTGCTTCAATGTTATTAACCTAACGCCAAATCAGAGTAGGAACCTAGACAAGGGGTAGAACAGGCTATGCGCCCCAGGTTACCATGGTGGCCCGACTCATTTGGGTGGTCTCCTAATTCTTAATTTAATCCCTAAGGGATATTAATTCCCCGACTCTTGAGTCGATCATTAAATTATTGCCCATAGATACCCCGTACCCTTGGGTCGGGGTTGGTTCATTAGCATCGAAGAGTGCCTGAATAGGGAAGATTCCCTTAGAATTTAAAAAATAGGTTTGGGCTTAATTGCTCTAAATTCCTTAAAATAGTTAGGCTCATAATATGCTAAATCAACAAAGTTGGATTCAGAGAGGTGTTTTTCGGCCAACAAACCAATAGAAGAGGCTTTCAGATGAATATGGTCGAGATAATAGATATTAGACATTTCCCCATAGATTTCTTTCGTTTTTTCAGCACCATTGCCAAAGAGTAAGATTTTACGATCATTATACTTTTCAAAAGTATCTTGATCTAATACTACAGCAGAAACTGGCAAAAGTTCATTGAGCTTACCACTTTCATAAACAGCCATGTAAACCTCCATCCTTCTAGCATCTAGCATAGGGCAAAGCAAGTATTCTTGTGTCAAGACATTTTGAACAGTAAAAGCCAATGACTTTATGGTGCTTATAGGTATTAATGGTATGTCAAGTGCATAGCAGAATCCCTTAGCTACAGAAGCTCCTATTCTCAAACCAGTATAAGAGCCAGGACCATCGGAAACAGCAACTGCTTGCAGTGCCATTTTCTCCACCCCTACATTTCTTAACATTTCTTCAATAATGACCGGTAATAAGGCACTATGGGATTTATCAATATAGTAAGTCTGCTCAGCAAGTACTTGATCGTTTCTAGTAATTGCAATTGAACAAGTACTGGTCGCTGTTTCAATACTTAAAATCAACTTATTGTGCTTTTAGCAATTTTGAATATTCTTGTGGGTTCTCGAACAAACGCAATGCTGCCTGAACGTCATCGTCATTTTGAAAAGAAACTTCTATAATTCCTCTTTCCAAATAGTACCTTGAAGCTATATCTTGTTCTAATAGTCTTTTAATTTCAGTTTTATGATTTATTAAATCTTTTTGTTTCAGTGCTTTGATTTGACTATCTGCAGCTTTTAGACTAGCAATTACTTGGTCATTATTCTCTTCTTCTTTTAAATTTTCCATCAGTTGCCCTATCTCTTTTTCCATCTTTGTTTGATAACTATAATCTTTATCACCTAACCAAGAGATAAATTCATTGTATTCCGAATCTGTCAATTTAAATTTTCTAGGATCCCCAATGTCTTCTCTGCTATAAAAATACTCTGTAGCATAATGAAATAATAGGTGATGATTTGATAAACTTCGAGAAATAGCGGCAAATTCTTTCTCAGCTACAGGATAGTCAGGATCTACTCCTCCCCCATCAAAAACAGCTCTCCCACCAAAAGTCCTAAATTCTACCTTTAAAGAATCTGGAATTTTTCCTACACTACCATCAGGGTTTCTATTACTATAATCAATTGCTTGAATACACCTCCCACTGGGAATATAGTATTTTGCCGTTGTTACTTTCAACTGACTATTATAGGATAATTGCCTAGACACCTGAACAAGTCCCTTACCATATGTTTTTCTTCCTACCAATACGCCCCTATCATAGTCTTGAATAACTCCTGCAACAATTTCCGAAGCAGAAGCACTTGAACTGCCCGTCAAAACAATCAGTGGGATTTCAGTATCAACAGGTTCATTTAGTGTTTTATAAGTTTCATTTCTAGAAGCAAATTTTCCACGTGTAGTCACTACCTCTTTTCCTTTCTCAATAAATACATTTGAAATATTCACCGACTCTTGCAGCAACCCACCAGGGTTTCCTCTTAAATCAAGAATTATGTTTTTAGCACCATCATTCTTGAGGCTTTTCACAGCATCTTTGACTTCTTTACCTGCTTTTTGTGTAAAATCAGTTAGTTTAAGATAGCCTACCTCTTCATTTATCATTCCATGATATGGAACATTCTTTATTGATATCTTTTCTCTAGATACAGTAACATCAAAAGGTTCCTTTGTTCCAAATCGTTTAACTTTTAATACAATCCCTGACTTTGACTGACCTTTCAATAGAGTGGATATTTCCTGACTGGATTTATCGGATAAGTCTATATCATTTATTTCAATAATTTGATCGCCTATTTTGAGACCTGCTTCGTGAGCAGGATATCCTTCATAAGACATGAGAACAGTATTAATCCCATCTACTCGTTGAACAACTGCTCCGATCCCACCATATTCACCTGTTGTCAAGGTTCTATAGTTCTCTATCTGATCTTCTGGAATATAGTTTGTATAAGGATCAAGTGAAGCAAGCATGGCATCTATACCTGTTTTGATCAGTACGTTTGGGTTCAGTTCGTCTACATACTGGGCATTCAGTTCCTTGTACAGGGTAGCGAATATATCTAGGTTCTTGATGATGGCAAAATAGTTATCATTTGCAGGAGCCTTAGCTGCTACTAGCAGGATAATTGAAAGTACCATTACCAAGCTTATTTTGATCAGTCGCTTCATAGATTTCAGTTTAGAACCAAGTTTAAAATTAAACAAGTTTTTTCAATCTTGTTCACGTATAGGTAAACGTTTCAAAACCTTGATTAGTTTATTTTTCATGACTTTAAAATCATGGATCTCTTTTCCTGTATAAATAATAGCTATATGGTAGGCTTGATCTGCAGGATAAACCAGTGATTTATTCGTGCGATATATTTCTTTGATACGTCTTTTTACAAGGTTTCTGTCAACTGCCTTCTTAAAATTTCTCTTTGGTACAGAAATCAGAATCTTGTGAAGGCCACTTTGAGCCGATAGTTCAGGTTCGTATTTAATAAGAAAAGGGTGTAAAAAGCTAGATGAGCCATTTTTAAACAGCTCCCCTATTAATCTCTTATGACTCAACCTTTCATCTTTAGAGAAGGTATTGTCTATTAGTGCACTATTGTAAGGTTTACTATTTTCCATAAAATTCTTAAAAGATTAAATTTCAGGAAAATTAATATGATCTACAATATCACTAATTATTTCTTATGTTTCTCGTCAGAGACTGTTAGTTTTTTTCTACCTTTTGCTCTTCTTCTAGCAAGGACAGATCTACCACTTACAGATTCCATTCTAGATTTAAATCCGTGTTTGTTTTTTCTCTTCCTTTGGGAAGGCTGAAATGTTCGTTTCATGTCAGTAAATTTTTATATTTAAGAGCCCTTTAAAAAGCTATTTTATCCTTAATGGGCTGCAAAGATAAGTTTCTTTTAAGTAAAAACAAATTAGCTCGTCTATTTAGTATTATAATTAAATCAATAAGCTCAAAAAATCTATTAAATATACCCTTATTCAAATAATTTAGGGTACACTGAAAAAACTAAATGTAGTACTTTCTGCTTTTTACAAGGTCTAGTACTTTTTCTGGCAATAGATATTTAGGACTTTTTCCTTCTTTAATCAGTTTTCTAATCAATGTTGCCGATATATCAATTTTGGGAGCATCTACTTGCAATACATTATCGAAAACCTGTTCTATCCTACCGTTATGTGGTCTTGGGTAAACTATAAGACCATAATCACTCAGAATGGATTTATAATTTTTCCATTTGTGAAAACTAACCAAGTTGTCTTCCCCTATTAAAAGTTTGAAATGATGCTGAGGATGTTTTTCTTTTAAGTAAACTAAAGTATCAATTGTATAACTAGGCCTTGGCATGTTAAACTCAATGTCACTTGCCCTGAAATTATAATTATCTTCAATAGCTGCTTTTACCATATCTAACCTATCAAATTCATGCAAGAGTGTTTTGTTTTTTTTGAATGGGTTCTGTGGAGAAACCACAAACCAAACTTCATCTAGGTCGGTCATTTCTCTAACTGCTTGAGCAACTATTAAATGTCCCATATGAATTGGGTTAAAAGAACCAAAAAACAAACCGACTCTCATAGAATTATCAGTTTACTAGAAATGAGTTAAAGAGATTTTCTGCTTTTTGGAGTGACTCACCTAACTCCTTATTAACAATTACTTGATCAAATTGATTTTCAAAAGTCATTTCTGAACTTGCTTTTGCCAGTCTTTTTTGCAAATCACTATCTGTTTCTGTTTTTCTTTTTTCAAGTCTCTCTTTCAACGTCTCGAGATCAGGGACTTTCACAAAAACTGCCAGCGCGCGCGCTCCAAAATACTTCTTTAGGTTAAGCCCACCTTTTACATCCACGTCAAAAACGACTACTTTACCCATAGCCCAAATCTTATCGATCTCGCTCTTTAAAGTTCCATAGCACGTACCGGGGTAAACCTCCTCCCACTCTATCAACTGATCATTTCTTACTTTATCTTGAAAATCATCTTGCGATAAAAAGTGATAGTCTTGACCATCAACTTCTATGTCTTTTCGGGATTTACGGGTAGTGGCCGAAATAGAAAAAGCAAGTTTCTCTGGAAAGGATTTTAGTAAATGCTTAACAATTGTTGTTTTACCTGATCCGGAAGGGGCTGAAAATATAATCGCTTTACCTGTCATGCTTCTTCTCTATTTGGCTGATAAAACAACTGTTCTAATAGTATTAATAAGATCTTTAGGCACAGGCTGTTTACTAGCCCTTATCCTCATTAATTCTTTAATCTCTGAACCAAGATTATATTCTTTCAGGCAATAAATACACTTTTCAATATGTTCATCGAAGTAGCCACGTTGCTCGTTAGAAGCTTGCCCATCAAGCATTACCTGAAGTAATTCAATACAATTCCCAGATTTGTCATTAGGTTCTTCGGAAGGATTTTCCATCTAATCGAGTGTATTTATTGGTAATATGAATACAAAATAAGACAATTTTTATTTGTATCCCATACTTTTTGCGTAAGAACTTAACCGTTGCTTTAGTAAGTTCCGTGCCCTATGAAGTCTTGAACGTATCGTACCTATGGGAATATCCAAGATTTTTGCCATCTCTTCGTAAGTAAACCCTTCTAGGTCACATAATATAATGACTGTTCTGAAATCAATGGCCAAGGAGTTAAGTGCAATTGTCACTTCGTCTCCCATCATGTCTTTTAGGGTCTCTACCCTTAAATCGACAGTTTTAGACTCATCTATATCATCTGAATTATAATAATTCTCTACTTCTTGGTAATCAACCTTAGCAGGTTGCTTGCTTTTTTTTCTAAAATCATTGATAAAGCTATTTTTCAATATTCTAAATAGCCATGCTTTTGAGTTAGTCCCTTTTTGAAAGGAATTAATAAACCTAAAAGCCTTCATATATGTATCTTGTACTAAATCTTTAGAATCATCTTCGTCAAAAGTCAATCTATATGCAAAATTGTACATGGAATCTACGTGAGGCATAAACTCCTCATCAAAGATTTTCACTTTCTCTTTTTCCGGGTATTGTGGCTTTAACCGTATTTCCTCTGTCATCATACTTTCACCTTTACACCTTGTATATGTTAGACATAACGACACAAAAGACTAATGGTTAGCGCTAAATTTATAATTGTAACTTATTAAATATTAATTTAAGCTTTCAGAATTCATCCTGCAACTCTTCAAAAGCTCCCAACTGATCAATAACTGCTATTTTTGGTTTTTTAAGGCATTTTCAAACAGTATTCATTAAATCAAATCAATGTCCCAGCTAAGACATATTCCTTTTCCAAGTATTCGATTCTGATATCATTTGGCAATAATTAGGAACTTCTTTTATTCTCTTCTTCAATTAACAGATAATATATAATTTTGCTAGCCTCTTATTGGGTTATAAAATTTGTGATTTATAGATTAATTTGAAAGTACTACATTTAGTTTCTGAAAAAACGTGGCGAGGTGGTGAACAACAAATTGCTTACTTGATAACTGTTCTAAATCAGTTAGGGCATGAAAATATTGCTGCCGTAAGAAAAAAGTCCGTTTTTGAAAAATATTGTATTTCCAATAAGATAACTTACTATACCTACTCTTTTAAAAACTCATTGGATATATTGACGAGCGTTGGAATCCGAAGACTAATTAAAGCTAAATCCCCTGACATTATCCATATACACAGTTCTAAAGCGCATGGGATCATGGCTTTAATTTATCTGATGGGGATAAAAGTTCCCAGTGTACTTAGCAGAAGAGTAGATTTTCCTTTAAAATCTTTTGGTTTTAGTCAATGGAAATACAATCTGAAGGCTATAAAAAAAATCATTTGTGTTTCAGATACTATTAGGAAAATAGTGATCAATAGTGTAAATAATCCAGATAGAGTTTTGACAATTTATGATGGGATAGACATCAAAAAACACGTAATTGCCGAAAATAGCAATTTTTTGAGAAGTAAGTATGGGCTAAAAAAAGATGCCATTTTAATTGGTAACACTTCTGCATTAGCTGATCATAAAGACTATTTCACCTTTATCAATACAGCTTCTTCCTATATCAAAACGGGAAAGGCTAATGTATACTTTTTCATCATAGGCAAAGGAAATCAGGAGGAGCAAATAGTAAACTATATTCAAGAAAAAAAACTTGAAGAAAGAGTTTTTATGACTGGTTTTTTAAACAACATACCAAGTATATTGAAAGAATTAGACCTCTTTTTAATGACTTCTAAAACGGAAGGTCTGGGTACTTCCGTTCTTGATGCCTTTGCCTCTAAACTAGCTGTTGTATCAACCAATGGAGGTGGCTTAAGTGAAATAGTGATTCACCAGAAAACCGGACTTTTAGCAGACGTTTTTAATCATGATCAGCTCGCATCCCACATTTCATATTTACTAAAAAACACAGAAGATGCCGCAAAGCTAACTAGTAGTGCTTTTGATTTTGTAAAAGATTATTCAATGGAAATCATGGCCAATAAAACACTTGAAATATACAAACAGGTAATTTGATGAAAGTATCCATTGTCATTTCATTCTATAATAAAATAGATTTTTTAAAATTTGTTCTAGCTGGCTTTGAAAGGCAAGTTTTTAAGGATTTTGAAGTAATTATTTCAGATGATGGATCTAACCCTGAAGTTGTAGAACAGCTAGTTGAAATCATCAAGGCATCTACTTTTCCAATTCAACATATCTGGCATGAAGATAATGGATGGAGGAAAAATATCATTCTTAATCAATCAGTTCTAGCTGCTCGAGGGGACTACTTGATATTTATTGATGGTGATTGTATCCCACATAAGAATTTTGTGCTTGATCATTACAAAAACAGAGAAGAAAACACAGCATTAGCCGGCAGAAGAGTACAACTTTCCACTAAGATCAGTAAGAGCCTTACACTTCAGAAGGTTTCAAATGGCTGGTTAGATAAAAACTTTTTTTTTACCATATTATTTGACAATACGTTTGGAAAGACGAAGCATTTTAACAAGGGGATTAACTTATCTATTCCTATGATAAAGAATAAGATCGATCGAATCAATAAATCTAGGGAAATATTAGGCTGTAATTTCTCCTTACACAAAAACACTCTGCTAAAAATCAATGGTTTTGATGAAAGGTTTCTTGGCCCCTGTTATGGAGAAGATATCGATGTGGATTTACGATTAATGAATGAGGGAGCCAAGGTTAAGTTGTTAAGATATTGTGCAGTACAATATCATATTTACCATCCTATTATAAGCAGGGCAGACATGCACGTGAACAAAAAGATTTATGACGATAATAAGAACCGAGGGGTTGGCTATACTAAGCATGGTATTAATAAATAAGGCTCTAAAATGAATATTCTTATACTCACACAGCAAGGGGATATGGCTGGCTCTACTAATTCCATTTCCTATCTATGTAAAGGCTTATCAGAAAAAGGTCATGAAGTCTATTTAATGTGTAGAAAAGAAGCATTAATCAATCGGCTTCTAACCAATACCAAGGTTCAACTTGTCCATTTACCTTTTAGAAAAAAAATTGACCTAAAACTTGCTAAACACATCGCACAATTTTGTCTTGAGCATCATATTGATGTTGTTAATGCACAAAGTAGCAAAGACCGTTACCTGACTATTCAAGCACGAATCTTTTATGGAATGAAGAGTAAGTTGTTTTTTACTAGAAGGCAACACCCTGAGGACATAGGAGGCTTTATTAAAACTTGGTTTTATTCATCATTTACTGACAGGATTATCGTTGTTAGTGAGTCTCTTAAAAGCTATTTCCTGAAAAAGGGTTATAATGAGAAGGATTTATTTGTGATCCAAAACGGCATTCCAGCTTTCCGGTTTGATCTCATATCACAAGAAAAAATGAAAGAGATTAAAAATCAGTATCAGTTAACCAATGATGATTTTATTATTGGCGTTATTTCAAGAAAAAAAAACCAGGACCTCGTGGTCAAAGCGTTGTCTTTACTTCCAATAAAAGTAGTTGTTTTATTAGTTGGAATACAACAA
Source organism: uncultured Cyclobacteriaceae bacterium (assembly GCA_937958005.1). Taxonomy (GTDB): domain Bacteria; phylum Bacteroidota; class Bacteroidia; order Cytophagales; family Cyclobacteriaceae; genus JANSWY01. Next base: position 30,581 of record CALGOB010000138.1, on the reverse strand, counting down.
GGGGAATATGATGACATCATATCAGAATTAGCCATTAAACAAAGAGTTATCTATACTGGGGATGTAGCTCCTGAGGACGTAATGAATTATCACAGTCTATGTAATATTCATATTTTACCTTCAAGTCTTGAAGGATTACCGCAGACACTACTAGAATCTATGGGGTGCGGAATTCCTAATATTGGCACTAATGTTTCGGGTATTAAGGATGTCATCAGAAATGGAGATAATGGCTTATTATTTGAAGATCATAATATCGAAGACTTGGTTCATAAAATCAAGTTAATAATGAACAATGAGCAACTTAGTAAGCAAATAGCAGAAAAAGGTAAGATCACAGCACGTGTAGATTTCTCTCTAGAAAATACCATTAAAAATCATGAACATTTTTTCGCAAGTCAGTTATGAAAAAAATTCAAATTTCTGCCGTAATCATTACTTATAATGAAGAAAAAAATATTGCAAGGTCATTAGATTCATTGCTTAAGGTTGCTGATGAAATAGTCATTGTAGATTCCTTTTCAAAAGACAAGACTAAAGAAATCTGCCTTGGATACCCTTCTGTGAAGTTTATTGAAAATTCATTTATTGGTTTTATTGAGCAAAAAAATTTTGCTTTTGCTCAAGCAAATTATAACTACATTCTCTCCTTAGATGCTGATGAAGTTCTCACAAAAGAGCTTGAAGAAAGCATTCTTCTAACTAAAGGTAATTGGGTTCATGATCAATATCAATTTAATCGACTCACGGTGTACTGCGGTCAAGAAATAAAGCATTGTGGTTGGTATCCAGATACAAAAATGCACCTATGCAGAAGAAATACAGTCTATTGGGGAGGTAAAAACCCTCATGCAGTCCTGTTGCCCAATAACGAAAGTAAAATCCCTCATTTAAAAGGTGATATCCTGCATTATTCTTTTGACGGGTTAGATGATCACTTAGATAGAATTAAATCTTATGGGATTGTTTCGGCGAAGGCCAAGTTTAAAGCTGGAAGGAAAATCTCTAAATGGCTATTAGTTCCAAATGCTCTTTTTGTTTTTATGAAACGTTACCTTTTTCAAGGCGGCTTCAAGGATGGTTTCTACGGATTAGTAATTTGTGTACTTTCAGCCTATGGAAAGTTTATAGAGCAAGTAAAAATAGTGGAATTGCATCGGCAACATCCTCATAAAAATTAGCAAACCTTAGTTAAAAGGCTAAAAAAAGGGACTTACAATGAGCAAGTCCCCTCCTGAATCCAGTTATTCAGATTCTTAATATCTGTAATATTCTGGTTTATACGGCCCTTCTACAGTTACACCTATGTAATCTGCCTGTTCTTTAGAAAGCACATCTAATTCCACCCCTATCTTGGCTAAGTGTAACATGGCTACTTTTTCATCCAAGTGCTTAGGAAGCATATATACTTTGTTCTCATACTTATCAGTATTTTGCCATAACTCTAGCTGAGCCAATACTTGATTTGTAAATGAATTTGACATCACAAAAGAAGGATGTCCTGTAGCACAACCAAGATTTACCAATCTACCTTCTGCCAAAAGGATAATATCTTTTCCATTGACATTGTAAAGGTCAACCTGCGGCTTCACTTCTATCTTTTCGAAATTATCGTTTAGATAAGCCACATCAATTTCATTATCAAAATGACCAATGTTACATACGATTGTTTTGTCATTCATCAAATTAAAATGTTCAGATCTGATTATATCTTTGTTACCTGTGGTAGTCACAATGATGTTGGCTCTCTGCACTGAATCTGACATCTTTTTCACCTCAAACCCGTCCATAGCTGCTTGAAGTGCACAAATAGGATCTATTTCAGTAACTATTACTCTTACACCAGCACCTCTTAAAGAAGCAGCTGATCCTTTTCCTACATCACCATATCCTGCTACAACAGCAACTTTTCCAGCAAGCATTACATCAGTGGCTCTTCTTATTGCATCTACTAATGATTCCTTACATCCATATTTATTATCAAACTTAGACTTTGTTACCGAATCGTTGATATTGATTGCAGGTAATGGCAAAGTTCCATTCTTCATTCTTTCATAAAGCCTGTGCACACCTGTAGTGGTTTCTTCAGAAAGGCCTTTGATTTCTTTAACTAGCTCTGGGTGATGATCCAATACCATATTCGTCAGGTCACCGCCATCGTCCAAAATCATGTTCAATGGTTTTCCGCCTTCAAACGCAAATAAGGTTTGTGCAATACACCAATCGAATTCTTCTTCATTCATCCCTTTCCAAGCATAAACAGGTACTCCTGATTTTGCGATGGCTGCCGCCGCATGGTCTTGTGTAGAAAATATGTTACAAGAAGACCAGCTAACTTCTGCTCCTAATTCTACTAATGTCTCAATTAGTACGGCAGTTTGAATAGTCATGTGTAGACAACCTGCGATTCTGGCTCCTTTCAAAGGTTTAGAATCTCCAAATTCACTTCTTAAAGACATCAAACCTGGCATCTCGGCCTCAGCTAGTTCAATCTCTTTTCTACCCCAGTCTGCGAGGGTGATATCTTTTACTTTGTAAGTACTTTGTTCTACTGCCATTTCAATTTATATTAAAATAATTCTGCAAAATTATAATGAATTGTCTTTTCTAACTACACTTATCTACTATTTCTCGAAGGAAACTTCTTTAATATGGTAACATTTCTGTCCCTCTTTCCTTTCAATCACCAATCGGCCTATAGGGTCTACCCCTAAGACTCTCCCGATAAAATAGCCATCTGCATCAGAAAATGTGTGCCATTCACCCTTTCTCCATAGTTTTTCCAAATAGCCTTCCCTTAACTTATTAGTCCCTCTATTCTTTAGAAACAAGTAATATTTTTCTATCCTTTGCAGTATCTTTTCCAAAACTTCTGAAATTAAGGATTCTTTACCCAAAAAATTCATTAATGAAGCAGCATTGGGGGCGGCAAATATCTCTTGATTTATGTTAACACCTATTCCTACTAACATATAATCTATTTTATTAGCCTTAATTCCATTTTCAATTAGGATTCCTGCACATTTCTGGTCATCCACATATAGATCGTTTGGCCATTTGATATTCACTCGCCTGTGGGGTAAATAAGACTCAAACATTTCTGACAAGGCCATAGATATTACCATGGTCATGTAAAACTGATCTGTGATTCTTAGAAAGCTAGGCCTCAGAATTAAGGTACAGGTCAAGTTCTTTTTAGGTTGAGCATCCCATTTGTTTCCACGTTGTCCTTTTCCTTTGGTTTGGCAGTCTGTAACAATAACAGTACCTTCAACCAATGGTTGTTTATTGACTAAATCAGCTGCCAATTCATTGGTAGAATGACATTCTGGCAGATAAATTACGTTTTTACCTAGAAATAACGTTTTGGCAAAGTTTTTATGCAATTATTTTTAGTAGTTTTGTTTGTAAATTTAAATTTTGAATGCAGAAAAAACAAGAGGTTTCTCTTTCCCTACGTGATTTAGTGATAGAGGGTATGTTAGAGAAAAAAGCAGTAGACATTACTGTCATGGATTTAAAGGGGGTAAAAAATGCTGTTGCGGACTATTTCATTATTTGTTCTGGTAATTCTGATACTCAAATAGATGCTATATCTGATGCTATTGAAGAGATAGTTTATAAAAATTCTTCACAACATCCTTGGAAAAAAGAAGGAAGACAAAATAAAGAGTGGGTATTAATCGACTATGTAGATGTAGTGGCACATGTTTTTAATCAGGAAAAAAGAGAGTTTTATGCAATAGAGGAATTATGGGGCGACGCTGTCACTTCAGTGATAAAATCATAAGCTTTCAAACCTTTATGTACTAAACACGTTTTAAAAAGACTTAAATAAATTATTAATGGGAGATAAACCTAAAGGGAATAAAAAATTAATGGGGAAACCAAATAGGCCTAATTATCAAATTTTGGTCATTTTTGGTTTACTTCTTATTGTAATCGCAGTATCATATTTCGCTAATGATAACTCTGCTATTCCTATCAATCAAGATGAGTTCAAAGCGATGGCTTTGAGCAATGATGTAGACAATGTCAAAGTATTTTCTAATCAGAAGAAAGTATTTGTGACACTTAAGCGTGAGGCTTTAGCAAATAGTAAATACTCAATTCAATTAGATGAAAGGAGTCCTTTTGCCCCAAAACTAGGCCCCCATTATTACTTCAACATTTTTTCAGCGGAAAACTTCAACGAAAAATTAGATGAAATAAATGGTGAATTAAGTGGTCAGAAAATTGCATTAGAAGTAGATAATTCTGAAAATCCGAATAGTTTATTGATTAACATTGGTTTCATCGCTTTATTCATATTTGGTTTTTGGTTCTTAATGAGAAAAATGACAGGATCCGCTGGACCTGGAGGCCAGATATTTAATATTGGTAAATCAAGAGCTGCTTTATTTGATGCTGAAAACAAAGTGAAAATAACCTTTGACAATGTTGCTGGATTAGATGAAGCAAAAGAAGAAGTTAAAGAAATTGTAGATTTTTTAAAGAACCCTTCTAAATTCACAAAACTAGGCGGAAAAATCCCTAAAGGTGCTTTATTAGTAGGCCCTCCAGGAACTGGTAAAACTTTACTGGCTAAAGCTGTTGCAGGCGAGGCTGCTGTTCCATTCTTTACCTTATCAGGTTCTGATTTTGTTGAGATGTTTGTGGGTGTAGGTGCTGCAAGGGTGAGAGATTTGTTTAAGCAAGCCAAAGAGAAAGCTCCTTGTATTGTATTTATAGATGAGATAGATGCTATAGGTAGATCTAGGGGAAAAGGTCAAATGCCTGGGTCAAATGATGAGCGAGAAAATACTTTGAACTCGTTATTAGTAGAAATGGATGGTTTCGCAACTGATAGCGGTGTAATCATATTAGCTGCTACTAACAGACCTGATGTATTAGATGCTGCCTTATTAAGGCCTGGTAGGTTTGACAGACAAATTAGTATTGACAAACCAGATATAGTAGGAAGGGAAGCAATTTTTAGAGTTCATTTAAAACCTTTGAAAACTGCTCAGGATGTAGATTCTAAAAAACTTTCAGCACAGACTCCTGGTTTTGCTGGAGCGGAGATAGCCAATGTTTGTAATGAAGCTGCTTTAATTGCCGCAAGAAAAGACAAGACTGCCGTAGACATGGAAGACTTCCAGGATGCGATAGATAGAGTCATAGGTGGGCTAGAAAAGAAAAACAAAATAATCTCCCCTGAAGAAAAAGAAATAGTAGCATTTCACGAAGCTGGTCATGCAGTTGCTGGATGGTTCTTGGAGCATGCAGATCCATTGGTGAAGGTAAGCATTGTTCCTAGAGGAGTAGCTGCCCTAGGGTATGCTCAATATCTGCCAAAAGAGCAATTCTTATATCAAACAGATCAATTGATAGATGAGATGTGTATGGCTTTAGGCGGAAGAGCTGCAGAAGAATTAGTTTTCGGTAAAATTTCCACTGGTGCATTAAGCGATTTAGAAAGAATTACTAAGATGGCTTATAGCATAGTTTCTGTTTATGGAATGAATTCTGAAATTGGCAATGTTTCGTATTACGACTCAAAACAATCAGACTATTCGTTTAACAAACCTTATTCTGAAGCTACCGCACAGAAAATAGATGAGGAAGTGAAAAAGATCATAGAAGATGCTTATGATCGAACTAAAACACTTTTAACGGACAAAAGATCTGAGCTAGATATTTTGGCTAAAGAGCTTCTCAGAAAAGAGATTTTATTCCAAAGTGATTTGACTGAGCTTATTGGTAAACGGCCTTTTGAAAAGGAGACAACCTATCAGCAATTCACAGAAAATAATGATGGGTCTTCTGAAGTAGGAGAAGACATAGAAGTCGCAAAAGAAAAAAAGGAAGTAGAAAAAGAAGGTGCTGAAGAAAGTAAGTAATTCTTTTAAATTCTCCTAAAAACAATTTGTATTAATCAATGTAAAGCTTTTCGAAATTATTAATAATTTCGAAAAGCTTTTTTTATGAACAGACAATTCGAAATATTACCTGAAGGTAAAAAAGTTTATTTTGCAAGTGACTTTCACTTGGGTGCGCCTGATAAAATCAAAAGCCTTCGAAGAGAAAAAAAGATTATTCAGTGGTTTGATTCTATTAAACATGATGCAGCTGCAGTATTTTTAGTAGGAGACATCTTTGACTTTTGGTTTGAATACAAACATGTAATTCCAAAAGGTTATATTAGGTTTCAGGCGAAATTATTAGAATTCATAGAAGCAGAAATAAAAATCATTTTCTTCACAGGAAATCATGACATGTGGATGTTTGATTACTTTACAGAGGAATTTGGAATCCCTATTTATAGAAAACCTGAAACCTTCATCATTGGGTCTAAGAAAATTTATATTGGCCATGGAGATGGATTAGGACCAGGAGATCATTTTTTTAAAACTTTAAAAGTACTATTTACCAACCGGTTCTGTCAAATTGCATTTAGTTTTCTTCACCCATATATTGGAATGGGATTAGCTTCCTACTGGTCTAATAAAAGCCGGCTGGCAAATGATAAAAAAGAACACCCTTTAGATCTCGATAATGAATGGTTATTGGCTTACTGCAAAGAACTAGAAAATAAAGACCCACATGAACTCTACATTTTTGGGCATCGACATCTACCTTTAGAATTACCCGTGGGAACAGAAAGCACTTACTATAACCTTGGCGAGTGGATTAATAACTTTACTTATTTAAGAGTCAGTAATAAGCATGTTGAATTGCTCACTTATCATCAAAAGCAGTAAATGTATGATCACTTACTGCTTATAACTCTGGGTGCACTTATAATTATTATGAAAAATTTCTAATGCTATACTCCTTGCAAAAGATTTAATATTTTCTTTCTAAAAATGATTGAATATTTAGCATTCGCTAATTCAATTTCCGCTCTGTTTTTATTGTTAAGGCTTTCTAGGTAAGTATAAAAATCAGTATTTCCAGTATCATAACGTTTCTTAACAAACTGAAAAGACTGATTTAAAGAATTTAAATTCTCTAGTGAGGCTTTATAAGTTTCCTGAGCAGAAACTAAATCTAAATAGACTTGTTGTATATTATTTCTCACTGCTTGTTCTGCTTCGTTTTGTGTGTACTCTGCATTCGCTAAGTTCAACCGAGCTACCTGTACATCTCTTCTAGTTCTGAACTTATTGAATATAGGAATATCCAAGTTGAAGTTGATAAATTCTCCTTCATTTTGTCTTAACTGATTACTAAAAGACTCAACCTGTTCTTCTCCATTAGAATCTATAAAAGTATTATTTGATGAAAATAGAGACCCTATTCCTGCACTCACACTAAAAGTAGGACTATAACCACTCCCTACTTCCTTTAATCTAAATTTAGACACCTTAAAATCTGATCTTGCACTTTTTAATTGCGGTGAATAACCAAGTGCAGAATTAAGAACACTTTCAAATGGATCTACTTTCACTAAAAACTCATTCTCTTCAAGTTCATATTGTTTAATTTCATAATCACGATCTTCTTTTAAACTCAATAATTGTATTAACCTTAATTTATCTGCTTTCAAAGTATTTGTGAGGTTTACTAAATTGAGATTTTCATTTGCCAGTTGTGATTTAAAATTATAGACCGATTCTAAATTCCCTACCCCAACAGATTCTCTTTTAACCTCACGATTTAATTGCTCACTCAAAAGTTTCACTCTTTCATTAGCAATTTTTATCCTTTCACGATCCAATACTACGTTTAAGTAAGCCGCTAATACTCCTGATTCTGTATCAATTTTTGCTGACTCAAGGGCAAATTGAGATGATTCCTCTTGGTTTTGCGTCCTTTTATATTGGTATGTATTCCTTAACCCATTGAAAATAATGAAAGTAGAAGCAATACCTGGATTAGACCTTCTAGTCGTTCTATTTACAAAAGTTCCTGTATTGTTATCAAATGTTGGCCCAATATCTATCCTGTAATTTATAGCTGCATTAAGGTTAGGTAGATACTCAAGCAAGGCTTGTACTCTATTCGATTTGGCGATCAAAGCACTATTTTCCGCCCTTTTAATTTGGTAATTATTCTTGAGGGCAATCTTGATGCAATCATCCAAACTAAGTTCCTCCTGAGCATAAGTATTTATTGAACTTACACAAAATAGTACAATTAAGATATATAGAGACCTTGGAGTCGTCATGGTATTCGAGTTTTAAAAGAGAAAGAAAAAACTCAAAGTAGTCATTGAGACATCCTTTGAGTCATTATTTTATTTATACAAGGCTATTGTCTCTTGCATTGATGTTTTCAGAAACTATTTGTCCATCAAACAAATGGATAACTCTGTGTGCATATTCAGCATCTATAGGCGAGTGCGTTACCATGATAACAGTGGTGCCATTCTCATTCAAGTCTGTCAATAGACTCATTACTTCCTGACCGTTGGCAGAATCCAAGTTTCCTGTAGGCTCATCCGCCAGAATCAATTTTGGTTTTGCGATTACTGCTCTTGAAATGGCTACTCTTTGTTGCTGGCCACCAGAAAGTTGCTGAGGGAAATGATTTCTTCGGTGCATGATTTTCATTTGTTCCATCACTTCTTCTACCCTTTTTTTCCTCTCAGATGCTGAGTATTTTAAATAAATCAGTGGTAACTCAATGTTTTCAAATACTGTTAACTCATCAATTAAATTAAAGCTTTGAAAGACAAAACCAATGTTAGCTTTTCTCAAATCAGCTCTTTTACGCTCATTATATTGCGAAATTTCGAGATCCGTAAAATGGAATTCCCCTTCGGAAGGGTTGTCAAGTAAACCTATGATATTTAATAAAGTTGACTTACCACAACCAGAGGGTCCCATGATTGCTACAAATTCACCTTCTTTGACTTCTAACTTAACTCCAGACAATGCTGTGGTTTCAATTTCATCGGTGTAGTAAAACTTTTTAAGATCTACAGTTTTAATTAAATTCTTAGAATTTTCCATAATCAACTATTTGTTTCCTTTTTTATTTGACGTTTCTATTTGAATACTAACCTATCTTTATCATTATAGCCATCGTATGAAGATACAACAACTTTTTCACCAGGGTTTAAACCTTCCAAGACTTCATAGAATCTTTGATTTTGCCTCCCCAATCTAATTTTTCTCTTAGTTGCAAACTCTTCAGATGGATCTAATACAAATATCCAATTCCCTCCAGTAGTATTATAAAAACTACCTCTAGGTATCTGAACGGCTGTAATATTTTCGCTCAACTGAAGCCTAATTTGTAAGGTTTGCCCTCTTCTTATTCCTTCAGGAATTCCTTCACTAAATGATAAGTCCACTTGAAAAAGGCCATTATTAACTTCTGGATAAATTTTTCTCAGCTCTAAACCATAGTTCTTGCTAGCAAAATCAAAAGTCCCAACAAGTCCTTCATATATTCTTGAAATATAATGCTCATCTATTTCAGCCCTTACCTTAAAACCACTTACATCATCTATTTGCCCAATATTCTGTCCTACTGAAATAGATTCCCCTACCTCTACATCCACTGACGATAAACGACCTTCAATGGGGGCTCTGACATATAAATTCTCCAGATTCCCACTGATCATTTCGAGGTTATTCTTTGTTCTAACCAATGTTTCTTCTAGTTGAAAGATTTGCTGTTTAGTACTTATTTTATCAAATTCCTGTGACTCAATTTCTATTTTCCTATTGGAAACCAGTCTTTTATACTCTCGCTCAATGTTCAAAAATTCTTGATCAGATATTATCTTTTCCTTATGCAATGGTTTACTTCTCTCATAATTATCCTTTGCTGCCGAAATTTGAAAATCTAGCTCACTCAAATTTCTCTGTAAAATGAATTTATTCCTTTTCAAGCTGAGTTTCGTATTTTGGAGATCATTCACTAGACGGAATACTTGAGTCTCCTCTCTAACATAACTTTGTAGTAAGTTATTATTAGATAATTTTAATATAGTATCTCCTTTTTGAATGACTACGCCTCCTTCATTAAATTTCCTTTCAACTACTCCACCTTCTATTGCATCTAACCGAATAGTCTTAATCGGCAAAACATTCCCATCTACAGGTATGTATTCTCTGAAATCACCTTCATAGACCGTAGCTATATTAATTTTCCCTGCTTCTACTTTTAATTTAGTTCCTCCCGGGGCTAGTGCAAAATTATAGAACAGAAAAAAAGCAAAGGCAGATGCGACTATGATAATTCCAATCCTTTTAAAGGTCCATTTATTTTTTTTGATTTTTCGGTCCATCAGTAACTATTTTATTTCGATGAACACATGCCAATAAAAATGCCATAGTATTTAACTGATTATAAATCAAGCTTTTAAATAATTTTAGTGGAATGAACGTAACCTTTTATGTATCATACTGTACAAAAAAGTGTTCGAAAACGATCAAAAACAAGTGAAGTTGTAAATAAAAAGGCAATATTCTACCATAGTGCGGGATGAGCCGTGTCATGCTATGCCTGTGTTTTTTGTCTAGGCAAGGAAATGCTTTTTCAAAACCGAATTTACTAGAATATCTTATACGCCCTTATAAACATAAAGTTAGTATTCGTTTTTACTTTTAAAAATAGTGCAGGTTATAGAGTGGTATCTCTACAGATTTCTTGCTTAATCTCACCACTAAAGTCAAATTCATTTAGTAGTTTATTTTATCCAATGAAGTGATCCTATTAATCAATAAACCAATCCCAATCGCGCCTCCGCAAAGAAGCTTCAGCGTCCGCGGAAAAGTCGAGATGCTCTACCAAGGGAGTTAATATCCCTTAGGGATTAAATTGATATCAAATAAATCAGCAATATTATAAAGTACGCAATTTATGAGTTTTTTTGAAAGGAATAAAAAAGGTTCAGGTCTCCACCTGAACCCCAAGGTCAAAAACTCAAAATAAAAAGGACTAATCAAATCTTAATCCACAACAACAACTCGAATATAGTACAATTTTTTAGGAATCTAAAATTGTGAGTGCTTATTTGAAAGGAAACAGACAAATAACATTTAAATTTATTTAGTAACAATAAAAATGCTATTTTTCTTGTGCGAATTACAACTATTTAACTGATTTAAATTGATTCGCCAGAGTAGTTAATGAAACCTAAATGAGACTTGTTTTTGACTATGTAGAGTCTAAAAATCAATTTCACAAACGATTAGAAACTCTTGATTTGGGATTTGGAAATAGGAAAACATCTTCCATGAAATTTGAATTCTTTCCTCGAGAGATTTGACATATCTATTATGTGCAATCTTTTTTCTCATGTACCACCATACTCTTTCATCCGGGTTGAGTTCAGGGCTATGAGGGGATAGGTAGATAATTTCGAGTTGTGTTTTTTAAACAACCGTTTTTTGAGAAGCTTAGTATGGTGAAACCTTACATTATCTACAACCATGATAATCTTCGAATGTTTTTTGTAGGTAAAGAGTGCTTCTTAAAACTTTGGCAATTCCCTTTTTAATGAAAGGTTACTGTCATTTACCCCGTTTCAAAATTATATCTCCACATCCCTGTTTTTCTTTCCCTACCCCTTTGTTTACATTTATCCTAGGTTGCTTGCTTTTCTTGCCCCATTTGCAAGAAGTAGTCGCCGTATTAGAAAGTGAAAACTCGTCTTCAAACAGTAAAACAGTATCTGGGGGGCTTTCAAGGATTTTTTTTATGCCTGTTTAAATTCTTTTTGTTTCTCAATATCTGCTTCGGTATAAAGACCTTTTGATTTTTGATAGCTAAAACCCATCCCTTTGATGAAATTATATATCTGGACTCTTTAAAAGTTACCAAAAAATATTTTTCGATCCAGCCAAGACAATGGATGTCCATTTCAATTTAAGTTTCACAAAATATGGACATCCATTATCTTTTATAGGTCTTTCAATCAATTATAAGGCTAATTTCAGTCCTTCTATTAGATTGGTGCATATCTTCATTACACTGTTTATTGCATTCAATAAACAAGTTTTTCTTGCCAAAACTATTGATCAAAACTCTATGATCACTTATACCTTGTTCTATTAAATAGTCCTTTGCTTCTTTTACTCTATTATTTGCCAAAACATCATTATATTTTATTGTCCCTCTCACATCTGTATGGGCACTCAAATTTACTTTAAGATTTAAGTATGTCTTTAAAATTGATACTATATGATCTAGTTCAATTGCTGCATCTGCCCTAATATCGTATTGATCAAAGTCATAATAAATATTCCTTATTTTTAATACTTTGCCTACACTAATTCCTGATTCTTTCAAATCACTTTTCAACCTATCAAATGTTCCATTATATAAAACCAGTCTTTCCTTATCTGATATAATTTGCGTATTGATTCCATTATTTTCAACTATTATAACATCCTCAAATAATTCTTTGTCCGGCTCTGTTATTGGCTTTAAAGGTAATTCAATAACATAATCATCTTCTAAGATTTTAGGTAAATTCACAGTTTCTACACTTTTAGTAATACCTTCATACCCTTTCTTAGTTACATTTAATGATATAGATGGTCCTCTAAGAATCCTAAATGATGCCTCTGAGGTTGAATTTTCATCTATCAACCTTTTATTTTGTCCTGCTATTTCCCCTACAATAGAAGCTTCAATTGGAAGTTTAGTATCAGCATTTACTAATTTCACTTTAATATTATAGAAATACTTTTCAAAAGAATAAATATCATCGTGCCCTATTCCGTCTTCTCTATTACTAGACAAATATCCACTCCTTCCATCATCAGATAAAATAATCCCAAAATCATCTTTATTGGTATTAATAGGATACCCAAGATTCACAGGGATTACTGGATTTTTCAGTGATATACTATAAATATCCAATCCTCCCAAGCCTGGCATGCCTTCACTAGCGTAATAAAGTATATCATCTTGGTGGACAAAAGGGAAAAACTCGTTTCCCGGAGTATTAATAATACTCCCTAGATTTTCTGCTTTATTCCATTTCTCGCCATTCCAAGTACTTTTATAAATATCTGAGCCTCCTTCACCACCTGGCATATCACTTGCAAAGAAAAGTGTCTTACCATCTTTACTTACGGTTGGATGTCCTACAGAATAATCATCACTATTAAATGGCAACTCAACAGGTGGACACCACTTTTTACCATTTTTTGATTTCTCAGCATAATACAATTTTAATTTGGTCACACCATCCTCACTTTCACCTGACTTACCTTTATGAAAGTTATTTCTTGTAAAAATAACTTTACTATCATTATCAAAAAACGTTGCTGGCCCTTCATGATACCTTGTGTTGATCCCTCTTTGAATTTTAACCACCTCCCCTTTTTCATCTAGCGTAAACATGTCCAAAAAATTAGAATTGTCCCAACTATATTTTGGTTTAAATAGACCCTTTGATGGCCTTGCGCTTGCAAATACAATCCCTTCTGAGGTATAGGCAGGGCCAAAATCAGAATGTTCGGTATTAAAATTTGTTAGATCAACAAAATATGCTGCTGTATCTTGATAATATGAGTCAATGTTCTCAATCGCTTCCCGTCTATTTTTTATTAGTTCAGCCATTATCCCTTCTTCTCCATGTGTTTTGTACCATTTATCTGCTTCATCATAGTGACCAGAACTTGACAAAACTTGCGCATAATTTAATTGGTCTTGTTTTTCCGTCAAAACCCCAATTCCGTCTGCTTTCGCATACCATTCCCTTGCTTTATCTATGTCATTGATTTTCCTAAAACTATCTGCTATCCTTAAAGTAGCTTCACCGTCACTCGGGCTTAGAGAAAGCACTTTTTTATACTGTTTAATAGATCTCGAATATGAAAAAGAGTGATAGCTTCTATCTGCTTTTAATCTTGCTCTTTCTAATTTTCTTCCATTAGGCTTCTCTCCTATATCTACTTCTTTTCCTGTCAAAGAAATTGCTAAGAAAGAAATAAATATGATTATATATAACTGAACACTTTTCATTGCTTTTTCTTTAATTTTTAGAAATACCTTGGTGTTAAAATTTTGTTGGTAGGAAGGTTGAAGATATAATTTAAGGTAATTTCATGTGTGTTGGTACTAATAGCGGTAGTAGTAAAGTCATATGAATACCCTATTAGTAATTGGGGATTTACCTGTATGCCCAATATTCCTGCCACACTTTCAATAGGCCCAGCCAGTTTTTCACTTCCTTGACTTAATTCTGATCTAAAACTGACCCCTAGCCATAGTACTTTTGCCAATAAGGCATTCAGGTTTATATCGAATTCAACAGGGGCATTCTGTACAGCCTTGAACAATAAATTAGGTTTTAAAACTACATCACTATTAGTATTGATCACATACCCCGCAGAAAGGAATAAATGCCTAAGTAATCGGGGGCTTTCAACACTTGTATCCAAATTATCAAAAAACTTACTGTTTAATAACCTAGGCACAGAAACCCCGATATAATACTTATCAGAATGGAGTAATATACCTGTCCCAAAATTGAATTTAAACCCTAGTTCGTCATTGGCAAAAGCCTGGAATAAAGGATCGCTGGTATCTGTATTTTGTATAAGACCTCTCTGGTTTTCCAATCTAGAAATATCATTACTGAAATTATGCATGTTCAGTTGCAGCCCAAAAGATAGTTGGGTTGTTTGGTTAAGGCTGATCCTATACGCATAACTCAGATACCCAGTATATTCTGTTTTCACACCACGGGTGTCTTTAAAAAGGACAGCCCCAAGAGAGGCATACCGGTGACTCAATGGACTGTGTATGCTAAAGAACTGGGTACTTGGTGCACCAGCAATGGCTGTCCATTGCTCACGCCAAAGGGCACTTACACTGACCCCTTTATGAATACCGGCATATGCCGGATTCAAAGGAAGTGCATTTAAATGATATTGTGTAATGGTATATTCCTGTTGACCATAAACATTACCAGTTAATAATAAGGCAATCATTATGATCAGCGATTTTAATATCTTATTCATTTCTTACTTTTTTAATATTAAACCTCTAATTATCTGGCTTCTACAAAACCTCTTAAAACTCTACTATCTCCTCCTTGAAGTGGCACTAAGTCTATTACAAAATAGTAACTTCCAGCTGGTAGTTTATTCCCATTTAAATTTCTTCCTTCAAATCTATTAGATGGATCAGTATTGTCATACCTTGTTGTTTCCCAGACTATATTTCCCCATCTATTGAAAATAACAACTTTAACATCTTCAAATTCTGCTAAACCATCATACTCGTCACTTCCTACACCTGCGATTGCGATTGCGAAAAAATCATTCGCTCCATCTACATTAAATGGTGAGATAAATAAAGTTGCTGGTATATCTTGACCACAATTGAACCTATCAGAATCCAATCTATTTGGAATTCCATCTCCATCACAATCTTGTTCAATTTCACCTTCTTCTTCATTAGTAGGGATACCATCTCCATCATCATCTTCATCAAGGTAATCAGGAATACTATCTCCATCCGTATCATCATCAATTGGATCGCCATTTCCGTTTACATCTTCATCTATGGTATCAACACCATCTCCATCATCATCAGTATCCAAATAATCTGGTATACCATCACCATCTGTATCATCATTGGTAGGGTCTCCATCTCCATCTAAGTCCTCATCAGCCGTATCTACCCCATCCCCATCATCATCTTCATCCAAATAATTAGGAATACCATCTCCATCTGTATCATCATTGTTTGGATCTCCATCTCCATCTAAGTCCTCATCTGTATCAAGGATTCCATCTCCATCAGTGTCATCAACAACATCATTCACAATGATGGTTACTATTGCTTGAACACACTCTTGGGGAATTCCATTATCACAAACTTCATAGGTAAACATTACTTCCCCAAAGAAGTCCTGAACTGGCAC
Organism: uncultured Cyclobacteriaceae bacterium; assembly: GCA_937958005.1. Classification (GTDB taxonomy): domain Bacteria; phylum Bacteroidota; class Bacteroidia; order Cytophagales; family Cyclobacteriaceae; genus JANSWY01. The sequence continues at coordinate 14,755 of CALGOB010000138.1, read as the reverse complement.
AAACGTATAAGTCCCATCAGGATTAACAATAACTGTTCCTTCTGTATTTGTATCTGGTCCAGTTACCAAAGTAAAAGTTAAATCATCACCATCTGGGTCTGAGACATTATCAGCAAGATCACCAGAGGCTACTGTATCTTCATCAATAGTTTGTGTTTCTCCTTCTGCAACAGGAGGATCATTAACAGGAGTAACTTCTATAGTTACAACAGCTTGTGTACATTCAACTGGTGTTCCATCATCACAAACCTCGTAAGTAAAAGTTACTGTTCCAACAAAATCTTCTGCTGGCGTAAATGTATAAGTCCCATCTCTATTGAAAACTAATTCTCCCTCAGAGGCATCTGGTTCCGTTCCTAAAACTACTGTAAACGAAAGATTGTCTCCTTCTACATCTGTCACATTATCACTTAAGTCCCCACTCACAGGAGTGTCCTCTTCAGTAGTTAACATTTCGTCTGTTGCCACTGGGGAATCATTGACTGGAGTAACTTCTATGGTTACAACCGCTTGCGCACATTCAACTGGCGTTCCATCATCACATACCTCATAAGTAAAGGTTACCGTGCCAATAAAGTCCTCTGCTGGGGTAAATGTATAAGTCCCATCTGAATTGAAAACTAATTCTCCTTCTAAAGCATCCGGTTCTGTTCCTGGAACTACAGTAAATGTCAGATTATCTCCTTCTACATCTGTTACATTATCGTTTAAATCTCCACTAACAGGGGTATCTTCTTCCGTAATTAACATTTCACCTATTGCCACAGGAGGATCATTGACTGGAGTAACTTCTATGGTTACAACAGCTTGTGCACATTCAACTGGCGTTCCATCATCACACACCTCATAAGTAAAAGTTACTGTTCCAACAAAATCTTCTGCTGGCGTAAATGTATAAGTCCCATCTGAATTGAAAACTAATTCTCCCTCAGAGGCATCTGGTTCCGTTCCTAAAACTACTGTAAATGTAAGATTGTCTCCTTCTACATCTGTCACATTATCACTTAAATCCCCACCAACAGGAGTGTCCTCTTCAGTAGTTAACATTTCGTCTGTTGCCACTGGGGAATCATTTACCGGAGTAACTTCTATGGTCACAACAGCCTGCGTACATTCAACTGGTGTTCCATCATCACAAACCTCGTAAGTAAAGGTTACCGTTCCAACAAAATCTTCTGCTGGCGTAAATGTGTAAGTCCCATCTGAATTGAAGACTAATTCTCCCTCAGAAGCACTTGGTCCTGTTCCCGGAACTACTGTAAATGTAAGATCATCACCATCTACATCTGTCACATTATCACTTAAGTCCCCACTTACAGGAGTGTCCTCTTCAGTAGTTAACATTTCGTCTGTTGCCACTGGGGAATCATTTACTGGAGTAACTTCTATGGTAATGACTTCAGTATCAGTCCCTCCTTTTGGATCTTCTGTCGTTATCTCTATAGTTGCATCTCCATTAAAATTCTCATCTGGAGTAAAGACTGCATTAGCTAATGCCGCATTAATATCTGCCAAAGATCCCCCTGTAATAACTATATTACTCGATCCATCTCCAGATATTGTTAAACCAACAATATCTGTTAAATCTAACGTACCATTTGAAATTGTAATTGTTACGGTCTGAATATCTCCATCTGCGTCTTCAATTGAAATTGCGTTTCCATTTGTTGTATTAAATGTCAAACTTTCCTCTTCATTTATAGACTCACTTGGAGATTCAATAATTACATCGGGTGCAAAATCATTATCTATAATAGTCGCCTCATCACTCCCATTTGTAATGCTAACCGATCCAAATTCAGGATTTGATAAGGTCGCATTCAATAATTCATCCCCTTCTATTAATAGATCATCATTTACTTGTAAAGTAATGACCTGATTACTCATATTGTTAGTTATCAAAACAGTTGATGGTAATGTTGTAATTAGATCAGCTTGTACTGCCTCACTTCCTGTAAAATCAATATCAGCACTCACAGCTAATCCACTTACATTAGTTAAAGGATTACCTGCACCATCAGTTAAAGTTACAGTAAAGACTACATCTGCTCCATCTTCTGAACCATTTGCCGTAGTACTAATTGCCCAAATTATATCATTATCATCTGCATCATCTATTGTAGCATCTGAACTTCCTGTTAATATACTACCGATACTTGGGCTCGTGATTGTCGCTCTTAAGGTTTCCTCTCCTTCTAATAAATTGTCATTAGCCACGTCTAATGTCACTATTGTATTACTAGCTCCATCAGCTATGGAAATACCCATTGGGTAAGTAGTATCAAAATCCGCTTGAATTGCATCTGTGAGTCCAGTAAAACCTATGTCTGCGGTTACCGATGCCCCTGTTTCATTGGTCAGTACATTACCCGACCCGTCTTGAAGTTCTATGGTATAAATGACTGCATTACCTCCTTCTACACCGTTTTGAGTAGTAGAAATTACCCATTGTGGATCATCGTCATCCGCATCGTCTACCGTCGCATCGGCCGTACCTGTCAGTACACTACCGATACTTGGCGTACTGATAGTCGCCCTTAATGTCTCTTCACCTTCCAACAAGTTGTCATCCGCTACATTCAGCGTTACCATCGTACTGCTCGCACCGTCTGCTATGGAAATACCCGTTGGGTAGGTGGTATCAAAATCCGCCTGTTCTGCTTCGCTCAGGCCAGTGAAATCGATGTCCGCAGTTAACGCCGCCCCTGTTTCATTGGTCAGTACATTACCAGAACCGTCCTGTAGTTCTATGGTATAGATTACCGCGTTGCCGCCCTCTGCACCGTTCTGCGTTGTGGTGATTACCCACCTTGGGTTGTCATCATCCGCATCGTCTATCGTTGCCAAATCACTGCCGTCAGTCAAGCTGATCGTCCCAGTTGTGGTACCCGTCAAGGTCGCCGTCAGGTCCTCTTCGCCCTCTATCAGGTCATCACCGGCAACTGCCAACGTGACCGTCTGGCTGCTTGCATTGTTGGCAACTGTCACAACCGTTGGGAAAACTGTCGTCAAATCCGCCTGTAAGGCCTCACTCCCTGCTGCAAAAGAGATATCTGCACTTACCCCGGAACCACTTACGTTCGTCAGCGTATTGCCTAGCCCGTCTGTCAGCGTTACCGTATAGACAACATCCGCTCCGCCCTCTGCACCGTTCTGCGTAGTGGCTATCTCCCACACGGCACCGTTATCATCCGCATCGTCTATTGTTGCTAGATCGCTTCCATCTGTTCCACTAATTATTCCCACACTAGGGGTATCAAGCGTAGCAGTTAAATCTTCTACTCCTTCTAATAAGTTATCATCAGCAACCACTAATGAAACAACCTCACTTACATCTCCATCAGCTATACTTACAGTAGTTGGGAAGGTCGTATTTAAATCAGCTTGTAAAGCTTCACTACCAGTTACAAAACTTACATTAGTAGTTACTGGGCTTCCACTATTATTGGTTAATGGAGTACCAATGCCGTTAACCAGTGTTACTGTATATTCAACATTTACCCCTCCTTCTGCTCCATTTTGTGTTGTATTTATTTGCCAAACTGCCGTATCATCAATAGTTGCAATGGCAGATGCAGTACCTATAGACGGAGTCACTAACCCTACCGTATTCGGGTTAGATATTGTGGCTGTAAGAGACTCTATTTCAAGTGAGGGATCATGAATAGGATCCAAAGTAATAGTTGCACTACTCATTCCACTAGGAATTGAAAAGGTAGTTGGGAATGATCCCTCTGAGAAATCATCAATAGTTGCTCCAGTAAAAGCAATATCTCCTGTAAAATCTGAACCAAGGCTATTCGTTAGCACATTTCCTGATGCATCTTCTAACCTTACAACATATCTTATATCGGTTCCCCCTTCAATTCCGTCATCAATTTTTTCGATTACATATCTAACATCATCATCATCATTGTCACCCACTGTAGCAATGTCTGAATCTGTAGAAGGATCAAGCATCGCTCCGACTGGATTAGAAAGAGTCGCCTCAATTGTTTCATCCTCTTCTATTAACAAATCATCGTTTATAACCAATGTAATAGTTTGACTACCTAGACCATTGGTTATTGATACTCCCGCAGTCTCGAGTGTAGTTAGCACAGATGTAAAATCAGCATCCACCGCGGATGATATTGAAAATGAAACGTTTGCGGAAATAGTACTCCCGCTTGCATTCACTAAGTCATTACCTGCTCCATCTGTAAGTTGGGCTATAAACTGAACGTTCCCTGCACCTTCAGCACCATCTACTGCTTCCAGTTCAATAAAGATCATCCCTGTATTATCATCATTATCAGTAATAGTTGCATTAGCTGCTCCATTGACCCCACTGACAGTAACTCCTGTAGAAGGATTGTTCAATGTTGCTGTTAAAATTTCAGTCATTGGTTCTATTAATGCATCGTCATTAACTACTAAGTCAATTAAAAAAGAGCTTAACCCATTGGCAATATTGATGTTAGTAGGAAATGAAGTAGTTAAATCTGCTGCCACTGCCATTCCACTAAAACCTATAGCAGTAGAAATATTAGTCCCTGTGTCATTTGTTAATGGTGTACCACTGCTTGCATCAAACAGCCCAACAGTATATTGAACATTGGTTCCATTTTCTGACCCATTTTGTGTGGTTGTTATTCTAAATTCTGCATCATCGTCTATGTCCGCCTCTGCGCTTGAGTTGGTTCCGCTAATACTTGGAGTAATAGAACCACCATGTCCTGCAGTTGAAATTGTTGCCGTTAATGATTCAATTTCAATTGTTGTATCTTCTAAAGGAGTTAAGTTTATATTGACGGATGAACTATTGTTAGGGATGGTTACGGTAGTAGGAAAGGTTGTTGCGAAATCTGCTTGTGCAGCGCCAGAAAAAGCCACATTAGCAGTAAAAGAATCACCACTTACATTAGTCAGTATATCCCCAGCTGCATTAACTAATTGCACCGTGTAAATAACATCGTCACTTCCTTCTCTTCCATCTTGCGCTGTAATTATTTGAACAATTACATTGTCATCATCATTGTCTATAATATCCGCATTTGCGGTGTTTATTGTACCACTGACGGATACTGATGCAGCGACGTGGCTTATGTTAGTCAATGTTGCTTCAACGGCATTTATTTCGTCACCTTCGATTAGTAGATCATCTTCAACTTCAAGCGAAATATCAACATTTGAATTTCCATTTTCAATTAATACAGCTGTAGGAAAAGAACCAAATGTGAAATCATTCAAATCTCCAGTAAGGTTTACCGTAGTAGAAAAATCAGAACCTGTTTCATTAGTTAGTGTAGTTCCTATCCCATCAGTTAAATTGATATTAAAAATAGCATCATCACCATCTTCTGTTCCATTTTGATCAAATGTCAATTCGGCTATAATACCGGCATCATCATCATCTGTAATAGTTCCAGTAGCAGCATTTTGCATTCCCACTACATAACCAATACCATCCCTTAAGGTAAAAATAACTTGTTCATCTAATTCTATTAGATCATCAGACTCTGGCGAGACTGTAATTTGGGCTGAAGAATTCCCATTCAAAATAGTAACAGCCCCACTTCCCGCAGAAAAAGATGCATCTCCAGCAACCAGATAATCGTCTGTAAAATTAGCGTTTCCGCTTACATCAAAATTAATAGTAAGATCAGAAGTCAATATTGTATTTACTGTAAATGTATAAACCATAGTACCTGCTCCATCTTCACTTTGAGCTGCCGGTACAATAGCTATGCTAACTACAGGTATTGCTGTTATTACCACTTCATCAAATGTTGTGCAAAACCCTGGGTTTATATCATCTTCAACTGTCCATCTAAAAGTATAATCTCCTGGTACAAGTCCACTGACAGTTGTGCCTTCATCATTTATATTTCCAAAAGAAGGATCAGCAGCCCCTACAGGTTTGGATTCTATAGTCCAAGTACCCGTCTCCGCATTTTCTGCTGCATTAGCATTTAATTCTGTGGATAAGCCAACATTATCTTGGTCAATTCCAGCGTTAGCCTGAGAAACTTGGTCCACTATAGTTATGGTAACATCACTCGAATTAGCAGCACATAATCCATTAGAAACTGTCCAACGAAAAACATAATCCCCAGGAATCAAATTAGATAAACCAGAGGTTTCTGAAGATGGCGTAATAATATTTGCAACACTTATCCCTGAGACTTGTGACCATGACCCAGTCCCAACTGTAGGGGCAGTAGCATTTAACATTGGGTTATCGAATTCGCAAAAAGTATTGTTTGTACCTGCTATTGCTACAGACGGGTTTTCAAATACAGTGATAGTCAAATCATCAAAATCACTACATGAACCATTTGTGATTGTCCATCTTATGGTATAATCACCCGCTACTGTTAGGTCAGTAACTGTCGTATTTTCCGCTGAAGCGTCTGCAAAACCAGCAGAAGCACCTGCTGGTTCAGCTTCTATAGACCAAACCCCTACTCCAGTAGTTGCGAAGTTACCTGTAATGGATGGATCAGCGTCCCCAATACATATTTCTTGATCAGCACTAGTTATTGCCTCAGTAGGAGCATCATCAACAATGGTTATGGTTATTGGGTCAGCGCTATCAGAACATATATCACCATTATCAATGGTCCATGTGAATGTATAAGAACCTAATGTGGTGGCAAGGAAATCAGGGTTTGGTTCTACAAAAGAAGATAAAGCATTCATCTCTGGATTTCCAGCATCTTCAACCCATGTACCTGATCCATACAGAGTAGCATTAGCAGAGATTGCCACATCTGGTACACAAACATTCAATTGATCTGCACCTGCATTGGCTATTTCATTGGCAAAATTTTCGATTCTTACCTCATCTTCAAAAGAACAAACACCATTCTCAACCCGCCAAGTAAAAACATAAAGTCCTGGGCTGCTTACTCCATTAACAGTTGCATTTGGATCATTAGCATTTGGTGAGAAGCTCACACCAGCTTGATTAGTTAAAAGTGTCCATGTACCTATCCCATTTACTACTGCATCAGCATTTAAGTTAAAAGATGTTGCTTCACAAAGTTCTTGATCAATTCCGGCGTTTGGTGTAGTTCCAAATCCATCTATCTCTACATTCACATCATCAAAGGTGTTTCCACAGATTCCTGTACTTGTTAATGAATATCTAAATGTATAATCTGTATTTAATGTTAACCCAGAGGCAATGGCAATATGAGGAGAACCTGCAACCGTGGTAATAGTGGCCCCATCACCAACTACTTCACTCCATGTACCAGAAGTATTTTCGTTTCCTATTAATATTGTTGAAGTTGCATTGCATAAAGCACGATCATCTCCTGCATCTGCTACCACGTCTACATCAATAGTTACCTCACTGCTGGTGGATGAACACAAACTACTATTTGAATAAGATGTCCATCTAAAAATATAAGTCCCATTTGTTAACCCGGTCACACTTGAGCTTGGGTTCAATATATCAGAAATGTTAGGTAAATTGGGCCCTGATACAAACTCCCAAACACCATATCCATCATCAACGACATTGGCATTTAAAAATAAAGGAGAAGACGGGAAGCAAATACTTTGGTTAGATCCTGCAAACGCTACGGTAGATGCAATACCTACTTGAAAACTAACTTCTTCAGATGCTCTTTCACAACCATTGTCAATTACATATTGGAAACTGTAATTCCCTACCACCTCAAAACTAGCAGTTGCCGTTGCAGAATTACTATTCATAATTTGCGCTACGGGGCCTGTTAACTGAGTCCACTGTACCGTTTCTCCAGAGGTAGGTGTATTTCCTATTAAATCAATAGTTCCACCAGCAATAAGGCATTGGTCGGTTACAGCAGTGATAGTTGCTGCCGTTGCACTTCCTGATACGGAAATTGTTACTTCATCGAAAGTTGGGTCGCAACCAGAACCATCAGACAACTCCCATCTAAGGATATTGGTCCCTATACCCAAAGAAGTCACAGCTGTATTTCTATCGTTTTCATCTGCAATTGATCCTGAACCTGATATTATTGACCACGTACCTGTTGCAGAACCTGGGTCATTTCCACTTAATGTAGCACTGTTGGCCCCTAAACATAGTTGGTCTGGTCCTGCATCAGCCTGTGCTGGTCCTGCGGTATTAGATGTAGTTATTTCTATATCATCAGCAAGAGATGTAACCCCATCGCACCCAGTAACAGTCCAAGTGAAAGTATAGTTTGTATTGTTATCAAAGCCAGAAATTGTTGCATTTGGATTATTAATATCTCCATTTAGAAAAGATATTCCTGTAGATGGAACTACTGTCCAAACGCCCGTTTCAGAACTTTCTATAGGATTCCCTTGCAAAACATAAGACGAGCCTGAACAAATGATCACATCTTCTCCTGCATTTGGTGTGGTTGGGGTATTAGTAGAAACTGAAATCCGAACTGTTCCTTCATTTGCCTCACAGCTTCTTCCTCCATCAATTACCCATTTAAATAGATAATCTCCTACAACTAAGCCATTAATAGTAGTTTCAGGGTCTAGAGGGTTAGTAATATTTGCTGTATTAGGACCACTTACTTGATACCAAGTACCAATGCCCACAAGCGGTGTATTTCCTTGTAAGGATGTGGTGGTTACATTACATGCTAAAGTTTGAGCAGTTCCAGGATTAGCGGCCGTAGGATCAGCAGATACAAATACATTCACATCTTGAAAAGTTGCAGGACAACTACCCCCAAAAGAAGAACTAGATACTGCAGTTATTCTTACCGTATAAATGCCCGGTATATCAAGATCCTCTATGACTATCGGGCTATTGTTTTGGATTGAGGCTGACCTCATCTCAGGGCCACTTATAATAGACCATTCAATGTCAAAGTTATCTCCTCCCACAGTAGTAAAAGGTATATTAGCCTCATTAGACCCACATGTAGCATCTAAAAAATCATCCCCCCCATTAACTGTCAATATAGGTAATGATATATACTCAAAGCTTACTTGATCAACACTTGAACAACCAAATGAGCTATTGGATATGGTATATCTAAAGGTATATCTTCCTGAACCCGCTCCACTCAAACCTGTAATCTGGGTTATTGGAGAAGTAGGGCTTTCAATAACTGGCGTTGTAGGACCACTTAGAAATTCCCACAGAACAGTCTCATCTTCATAATCTGGCGAACTACCTGCCAATATAGATGATTCTCTCCCATCACAAAATACTGTAAAGTCACCAGCATCTGCTTGTGTTATGTTTTGATCTGGAGCTGCTACTGAAATGTTCATAGTCTCACTTCCTGAAACACATTCCCCTTCAACCGTCCACCTCAAAGTATAGGTTCCTTCAATCAAATTTGATATAAAAGAATCGTTAGTATTAATGTTTTGAATATTTGGAATATTTGGTCCATTCACGACTGTCCATGTACCAATTTGTCCATCAATACCTTCTCCTCCGTAACTTGCATTTAAGCTTGTTGATTGTGTTGATGAATAACAATTATCTAGGTTTATATTAGGCCCCGCGGTTACTGGTGATTCACCTCCTCTGTTAATTACAGTCATGGTATCAGAAGATACACATCCGTTAACATTTGTAATAGTCCATGTTAAAACTGCGGTCCCTGACTCAGATCCCAACAAAGAAATTGTAGAGTTAGGATCAGATGGGTTATCTATTATCACTCCTGCTCCTGATGATTCCCAAGCACCTGTTTCCCCTACACCAACTGAATTTGCAGATAACGTAAGAATTGAAGAGCCTGGGCAGGACTCTCCTAGATCGGCTCCTGCATTAGCTGGAGTTATAGCTCTAATTACAAAAGTGACATCCTGACTTATCAAGGTGCCATCTGAACAGGTCGCTGACAATCTTAAAATGATATCATTCCCACCCACAAATTCTAATCCTGAAATAGTAGAATTAAGATTTGTAGGGTCATCAATTATAATTGTTGGTCCATCAATTTGTGACCAACTTGCATTAGTCAAAAGTGATCCGTTTTGACTTCCATCTAAGGTAATGGTTTCATTTGCACAAACCTCAAAACCAACACCAGCATTGACAGTACAGTTTTGAGCGGATAAGTCAAACTTCGAAAAAGTTACAATGAGTATGAAGAGCAAAAACACTCTAATAAATCTAAGCTGGGTAGGTAACTGCATAAAATATTCGTTAATTGTTCGGTCCGCGAAAATATGACTGATGGTTGCTTCAGTTATATTTATTAGTTCATCCCTTCTAATAAGCAGGTGAAATACATAAAATGGACGGTGAAATAAAATAGGTCAATTATCGAACTTTACTTTTCGAAAAAGTGTCTAGGTTTCGTCAAACAGAAAACTAAAACTTCTGACGGTTATGATTTTATAGGCTTATTTTAGGTATTGTTGTTTCAAAGTAAAATCTGAGTAAAATAGACTAAGAAGCAAGGGTAAATCACCCTTATTAAGTCAAAAACCATTCTTAAAACCTACATATAAACCTCTTATTTTCAGAATATTAAGCCTGAATTATGATTCTACTAGGTATTGTCCGGTTTATATAAAATTATTGGTATGGAATAGTCTTTCACTTTTGTATTTTTATATTACTCCATAGCTGCTGCGGTAGCCTTTATACTAATTTAGGTATAAAATCTACCGTTTATCTTCCTGTTAATTTTTCATTGCAGTGCGTAAAAATACCTCCTCTAGCTACGCTAGAGGAGGTATTTTTGCCTTGGTGGCCCCACCTTGGCACCCCCACCTTCTTCAATAAAAAATTACCTTCAAAATCTAATACGATCTTTTATGCCTGACCCTATCATTCAGATGAGCTAGAATTTTATAATGATTTATATTATTTAGAAAAAATAGGCAAAATTGATAAACCCGTACAGTTCTGAGTAGAACCCACATAAGAATTAAAGTAGCTACCTAACAGCTATTTATTATTCTCTCTTAAAAGTCTAATGCATAAGAAGTGTTTAATACCAGCTTAGACTTAAAAGAATGCACATCTATTGGTAAGTTTATATTTTTCGTGCGTTAAAAATACTCGCCATAGCGATGCTATGCTTGCGTTTTTTGTCCCAACGGGGAATCGCTTTGTCAAAATCAAATTTACTGAAATATCTTTTATGCCTCTATAAATATAAATGGGTATAATAAAGGAAAGCTTGATGGCCTTATTATCTCGCTTTTCCTTTCAACACAATATTATCTAATTTCAACAAAACCTTTCAAAATTCGATCGCCTCCTCCTTCGAGTGGGATTAAATCGATTACGAAGTAATAACTTCCTGCTGGTAATTTATTTCCGTTAAAATTTCTTCCTTCAAATCTATTATTTGCATCAAAATTATCATACCTAGTTGTCTCCCAAACGATGTTTCCCCACCTATTAAAAATAACAACTTTTACATCCTCAAACTCAGCTAAACCATCATATTCTGAACTTCCTATGCCAGCAATGGCAATGGCAAAAAAATCGTTCGCTCCATCTTTATTGAAAGGTGAAATGAACAAGGTCGCAGGAACAGGTTGCCCACAATTAAATCTATCTGAGTCTAACCGATTGGGAATTCCATCTCCATCACAATCTTGTTCTGTCTCATCTTCTTCTTCAATGGTAAGTATACCATCTCCATCATCATCTTCATCTAAATAGTCAGGCATACCATCTCCATCGGTATCATCATTGGATGGATCACCATCTCCATCTACATCTTCATCTGCTGTATCAATCCCATCCCCATCATCGTCAGCATCTAAGTAGTCAGGGATTCCATCTCCATCTGTATCATCATTTGTAGGGTCTCCATCTCCATTCGCATCTTCATCTTGTGTATCTATTCCATCTCCATCATCATCAGTATCTAAATAATCTGGCACACCATCTCCATCCGAATCATCATTGGATGGATCACCGTCACCATCTAAGTCTTCATCTTCATCTAAAATTCCATCACCATCGGCATCATCATTTACACCAACAACAATGATCGTGATTTGAGCTTGGGCACAATTCTGAGGACTTCCATCATCGCACACTTCATATGCGAAGGAAATTGTCCCATTAAAGTCCTTAGTAGGTATAAATTCATAAGTACCGTCCTGATTTAAAGTCAAAATTCCTTCAGGCGAATTAGGTTCTGAAATTAAAGAAATGATAAGGACTTCATCATCAATATCTGAAACATTGTCCCTAAGGTCTCCTTTACCTATCGTATCTTCATCTATAGTAATTAATTCATCCCCTGCTAACGGTCCATCGTTAACAGGTGTTATTATTATTGTAACAGTTGCTTCCACGCAGAGTCGAGACCTAGAATTATCACATATTTCGTACACAAAAGTATCTGTCCCATTAAAGTTTTCATTTGGGGTATAGGTAAACGTGCCATCTGCATGGATAATCAAATTCCCATTTAATGCCTCTGTAATTGGAGTTGTGTTTATCATAAGAAGTCCATTATTCTGGCTATAATCATTTTCGAGTACATTCCCATGAATTGGATGATCTTCAGGCCCTACATATTCATCTTTCTCAGCAATTGGGGGGAATTCTGAATCAACTATATTTATGGTCACTATCGCTGTAGTGCAAAGCGTTTCCATATTTCCTTTTTGCCCATCACACAGTTCATATTGAAAAGTATCAATTCCTTCAAATCCAGTATTAGATACATAAGATATGCTCCCATCTGGATTGATTGTTACCAAACCATTAGTAGGTTCATCAACAATTCCTGTTACAAATAACTGATCTCCATCAGGGTCAAGATCATTCGCTAAAACTAAAATATCAACTGGTATATCAATTTCAGAAGTGATGGTATCATCCCTTGCAATTGGTGCTTCGTTTACAGGGTTAATAAATATAGTAACCCTTGCCTGATCACACAATGGAGGCATACCAATGTCACAAACCTCATAAATAAACGAGTCTGTACCAGAAAACCCCATATTTGGAATAAAGCTAAAAGTACCATTTGAATTGATGATTAATTGGCCATTTTCTGGTTCAATAATTGGAGCAATGTTAATTTTTAAAGAATCATTATTACCATCTGAATCATTGATCAACAAATCACCATTGACAGTTAAATCCATCGGTCCAGAAAAGCTATCATCAATAGCTACTGGTGGCAATTCCATTCTAGGGATTGTAACTGTTACTCGGGCAGTACTACATTGTATTTCTGGATTTGCTTCATTCCTATCACAAATTTCATAGATGAAACTATCCACACCGTTTTCAAAGCCTAAATTTGGCGTGTACGCTATCGTTCCATTAGTATTGATCATAACAGCACCGCTGTCTGGTCCTGAAACTATGTTTGCGACAATTAATGAATCATTTTCTGGGTCCGAATCATTTACTAATACATTGATATCAACTGTCATACCTGGGTTTACCGAAGATCGATCGTCAATAGCAATAGGAGAATCATTCACAGGGTTTACAACAATAGTAACAGTTGCTTGAGTACACTTTACTGGTAATCCATTATCACAAACCTCAAAATCAAATGTTACAATTCCTGAAAAACCTAAAACTGGTGTAAAAACATAGGTTCCGTCTGCATTCAACATAACCAATCCCTCTAAATTGGGATCTGGTAATGATGTATTAATTAACGAAAGGGTCAAATCATCTCCTTCTATGTCATTGATATTATCATTTAAATCACCTCCAACTGGAATGTCTTCATTGGTCTCAAGTTTCTCTCCAAATGCAATCGGGAAGTCATTAATAGCCGTAATGTCAATTTCTATTAAAGCTCGATTACTAATACCTCCTTCATTATCAGAAATAGTATAGATTATATCAGCTCCGCCGGTAAAGTTTAATTCAGGAGTATAGGCAACATTTCCAAATTCATCAACCTCATAAATTCCAATTCCGTCAATCACCAATGGATTACCATTATCCCCTGTATTTCCATCGTCACTTGGGTCAATTAAAACAATGCTTAATAGGTTCAAATCATCTTCTGCATCAAAATCATTATTTGATATGAGTGAAATCTGAATTGGATTGTCCTCTGTTGTTACATTATTTAAATCATCCAGAGCCAGTGGAACATCATTGATAGGAATTACATTAAATGTTATTGAATTGCTGGTAACTGCTAAATCTATTCCGTCACTTACTGTAAATTCAAATTTTGCATAGGCATCTCCATTTTCATTTTGATCAGGTAAAAATGTCAATAACTCGTTATCTAGTGATGTCTTATCTACTAGACTCTCTAAAATTAATTCCTCACCAATATCTAACAACCCGTCTCTATCTAAGTCTAAAAACAAAGTTCCTTCGCTAGGCAAACTATTAATAATAATGTAGGAAAGTTCATCTAATTCAGGATCAGCATATTGAAATTCAGGAGTGTTTATGCGAATAAAAACATCCTCATCAGTGGTTAATATATTATTCATTGCAGTTGGGTTAGAATTAAGCACTGCTTCATCACTGACTGATACTCCTTGATTGCCTGCCCGATCGGTTACAAATGCTGTGGCTATAATCATTCCTCCATCTCCTGGGCTAGGAAAAGTAACATTGACTTCACCTGCTTCAATTTGAGTGACTGCCAAAATAATATTGACCGTGTTCCCGTTTCCATCAGTAACTGTTAATCTATCGCCAACAACTGCATTAGATGGCCAAGTAACTGTTACATCAATAACCCCAGACAGTTCATCTTCACTGATCAACCCGTCGTTATTTAAATCTTCATCTATCACAATCAGTGGTGCACCTGGATCAACTAGGTCTAAAACAGCTTCATCGCTGACCGATAAACCTTGG
>CALGOB010000137.1 GCA_937958005.1 uncultured Cyclobacteriaceae bacterium | reverse complement strand
ACCATAACTAACAGTCATTTAACCACTTAAATCCTAATTTCCTACTCACCATAATGGAGACTATGTCTGCGTTGCAAATCAGAATTTAAGCAGCTATCTAACAGCCATTTATGATTTTCTCTTAAAAGTCTAATGCATCATACGGGTTTAATCCCTAAGGGATATTAATTCCCCTGGCCGGGCGCCCCGACTCTTGAGTCGATCATTAAATTATTGCCCATAGATACCCCGTACCCTTGGGTCGGGGTTGGTTCATTCTATTAATCACTTTTTAGAGGTGATTTTATATGAGTACTATTTCGGCTTTTACATATGTGGATGTCCTCAATTTGTTTCCTCACCATACCGTTGGGAGATAATAAAGGTTGGCTAAGTCTTCACAGCCAAAGGCTTGTTATATCTATTTTGCCTAAATTGATAAAGCAAGGTTAGAATAAACATAAAAAGAATTGAATCCATCTAATGTTAATTGATATTAAATATTGATAATATGAGCTTTATATAAAAGTGAAATATTATATTCTAACTAAACTTATCTATTGTAAGGCCTTTTTCATCGAAAAATGAAAGAATTTTATAGGGAATTAAAATAATTTCACATCAGAATTTATCAGACTATTATTAAATATGAAAGCTAGATTTAATTGCCTACTATTAATATCCTTTTTATTCTCATATCATATTAAAGCTGCAGATTATTTTTGGGTCAATAATGCAGGGGATTGGACAGACCTCAATCATTGGGCTACTAGTTCAGGTGGAGGCGTCCTACATACCCAACTTCCTAGTATTAATGATAATGTGTTTTTTGACAACAATTCATTTTCTTCGAATAATCAAATAGTTAGTTTTAATACAAGGGTTGCAATCAATAATTTTTCTGCACTCAATTTAGATGATAGTGTAACCTTTACTTCTGCTATAAGGGATCTTGAAATATTTGGGAGTCTACAGGTCAATGGATTTGGCTTTTTTGATATCGATAATTTGTTCGTTGATATGGGGTCTGACCAGCCGGATAATGTAGTGTTTATCGAAAATGGCTTTTTAACTAGAGATAAAAGATGGACATTAAGTTTTGCAGGTGGGGGTAGTTGGGAAATTAATTCTAATCTTGAATTAGATGAAATAAATCTTTTTGAAGGGGACTTATCCTTAAATTCAGGGGTCACGTGTAGTCGATTTGAAGTAAGGGGAACCGGAGATAAAAATTTAGATATAACCAGCACTTCAATAATAACCGAATCTTGGTTTATTGGTGCTGAATTAAATAATTTTTCTGCAGCCAATTCTTCCATCAGTGTCTCAGAGGATTTTAGGGGAAGAGACTTAATCTATAACGATTTGATCATTAGACGTCCAAATAGTGTTTTTGGAGAAACTGAAATAGAAGGTAATAATACATTCAATACCCTTTCATTTGAAGCAGGTGCACAAGTATTCTTGGAATCAGGGACACAACAAACGGTTAATACAGGTATTCTATTCAACGGCGAAATAGATGATCGCGCATTTTTACAAAGAGAATCCAATGGTCAACAAGTTACTTCCATTGCCGGAAATGGAATTAATATCTCGGGAAATTTCCCAGTGGTGGAAAATGTATCATATGTGGGGTCAGGTATATTTAATTTAGATAATGGGGTTTTATTAGGAGAAAGTAATGGCTGGGAATTAACTTCTTTAGCAAGACCTACTGATAGAGGGAATTTCTTTTTTAGTAAAGTTTATCAAGACAGTGTGATCATTGCATTAGAACCAGGAGATGGAAATGAACGAATTGTATTTATGAGAGAAGCTAATGCTTTTCCAGATGTTAATATTACTCAAAATACCTTTTATGTAGCTGATCAAGAGTTTAGCCAAGGTACCTCAGTAGGTGATGGCACATTTGTAGTGTATCAAGGGGATGATGATATTTTTACAGTTACAGGACTTAATAGTGAGTCGCTGTATGGAATAAGTGTAGTAGAAGCCAATGTGAATAATGAAAGGACTTTGATTCAATATAATGAATTAAGTACCAGTTTTTCTAAAAGTGTAAATACTTTAGGAAGTAATGATGTGATTATGACCAATGGAAGCCTATTGGTGAATGATGGAAATGTCTTTTATGACAATGGTGGAAGTGGAGATTATTTCCCTAACGGAAATGAGATTTTTACTATGAGTTCTCCAAATACATTAAATGTAATTGCACTCACATTTAACCAATTAGAAATAAATTTTTCTGAATCTTTGAGTATTTATGAAGGTACAGATACCACAGGGACGCTGTTAGCCACATATGATAATAATACAGTGTTACCAGCCACCGTAAACAGCAGTACAAATGCTATAACTATACATTTTGAGTCATCTGATTTTTCTATCAGTGATTTTAATTCAAATGGATGGCTAGCGGATATACAGGTAAGCATTCCTACGCCAACAGTCATCCCGTCTAATCTTCAAGTGACAGAAGAAGCGGAGACACAAATAGATTTTAATTTTGATGCAGGTAATGGAAACGGTAGATTGATCATAGCAAAAGAAGGGACAAGCTCTATTTCTCACACTCCAATCCGTGATTCTGTTTATTTAGCTAATGCCAGTTTAGGATTGGGTACAAATTTAGGAAATGGTGAGTTTGTAGTAGGTTTTGGAGATATTTCAAGCTTAGCTTTATCAAGTCTTTCAGCAAATTCAACATACTCATTGGCATTATTTGAATTTAATAGGATAGGGGATGAAGTGGTATTTTCGGAACAAGCATTAAGGCTGACGATTAGTAACACCTTAGATGCTCCTACCATTACTGCCAGTAATTTAGTATTTGAGAATTTATTACCAAATTCTTTTAACCTATCTTTTGATAAAGGCGATGGAGATGGCCGTTTGATCATTGTTACACTGGGTAATACTTCAAGTACCTTTACTCCAAATAATAATACAACATATACGGGAAATGCTGATTTTAATTTAGCAGAACAATTACCTTTTAGACCATTGAGCAGAGTAGTTGCTTTTGGTGATATAGATCAGTTGGCAGTAACTGACTTACCCTCTACAAGTGAATATACGATAGAGGTAATTGAATATAATGAATTAGGCGCAAACCTTGTATATGCTCAACCAAGAACTATTGAACGCGTAGATCTAAGTGTCTCTCGACCTACTATCAATGTTAGTAGTTTACAAATAAGTGACACTTCAGAAAGTGGTATAACTTTGATGTTTTCTAAAGGAAATGGCACTGGGAGGCTTTTGATAGCAAAAGAAGGGAATGGCTCATTTATCTTTAGGCCTATGCCAGACTCTAGTTACATGGCTAATGGTGAATTTGGAGTAGGAGAAGATTTAGGTAATGGTGAATTTGTTATTGGTTACGGAGATATTGATAGTTTAGTATTAACAAACCTCAATTTGGGAAGTAACTATCGAATAGTTGCTTATGAGTTTAATCAAGCAGGAGATGATATTTCTTACATAAACTTTGGTGTCTCTTTTGATTTTGTATTTGAAGAATTTACACCAGTAGAAGATTTAACTTTACCCTATGATGTTAGTTTGAATCATAGTGGGGTAAGAAGTGATCGGTTGTTGTTCGATACATTTTTAAGATCATTACCCTATGAAAATAGTCAAATACTCCTTTTAGCTAGTGAAAACCCCATACTATTACCTACTTTGGAAAGTGCCTTGACTAATGATCTATTAATTAGGTCGAATAGTGTTTTTGGTTTAGGAGATGAGATTGCTGAGGGTGTATTCGCCATAAATAAATCGAATAGAGGATCCAATACAAGTGGCTTAGAATTACTTAACCTAAAAGATGAAACTACTTACTATTTCGCTGCTGTTCTTTTTGTTCAAAATGGGAATAGAGTTGGGTATGGATTAAATGGAATACAATTTAGAATAGTAACCACTAGGGAACAAGATGCAATTTTTATGGGAGAAGATGATGTAACTATCTCTAACTCAAGATTACATTATAGTGAAAATGGTTTTTCTCCTTCTTTTTTTAGAGCAAGGACTGAAACTTACTTTCCTGAAACTGCAGGTAACAAGTTAAGTTTTTCCATGATAGCATATAACTTTAACTCAGGTTCTTTCCTGAGAATTTATGATGGAAATGAAGCAATTGAAGACAATCTGTTGGTAGAATTTATGGATGCGGGGCTATCAGGAGAGGAAGGATTTCCTGTGGTCAATTCAACTAATGAAAATGGTTCATTGACTTTTGAAATTGGAAGATTAACCTCACGGAGTGGGGAGGATAATGTTGGGTTTCGAGGAATAACTTTTGAACGACCTACTAGTTTTGCAATAGAACCTCAACCAGCATCAGCTGTCACAGTTTCAGAAATCAATCAATCAAGCGCAAATATCAATTGGACTAGAGGATCTGGCGAAAGTGCATTGGTATTGATAAATTCTGGTAATGGTCAGTTTCCTTTAATTGATGGGGTAGATATAAGAGAAGATAGTGTGTTGATAGAAAATAATGTGTTAGCAGCATTTGGAGAGGTAAATAGTTTAACGATTGATAGTTTAGTAGCTGGAAGAAATTATACCATAAGAATATTTGAGGCTAATGGGAGTGGTTCAGAGATCAATTATAGTTCACCATTAGTAACTAATTTTCAAACAATTGATAATAGGCCAACTACCGCTGCAACAAATTTAAGTTTTGAACCCATAAGTGAATTGGAGGTTTTATTCAATTGGGACAATGGGAATGGTTCTGCTAGAATGGTTATTTCTTCGGAGTCTAGAGACGTATCAGGTATATTATCTGAATTAGATGGTAGAGAATTTCTAGCGGAAAGCAATTTTGGCTCATCACAAGTTTATCAAATTAATGGAATATTCTTTAAAGTTCTTTATAATGGCATTGAAGATAGTTTGCTAGTGACTAATGTTAATAATCAGAATAGTGAAAATCTCTTTGTTTTAGAGTATAATGGAGACGGATCAAATAGAAATTATTTAAGTAGTGAGAGATTGGAATTTGAGTCATTTCCACCAGTTGTTACAATAGACCCGCCTACCAACCTACAGGTTTCTGACCTTACTGCAACTAGTGCTACTTTAAATTGGGATGATACAAATTTATTTCGAAATGTATTGGTCTATGTTTCACTTACAGATGAGCCAATACCTGTAGATAGAGGAAGACTCAGGTTTAATTCCGTTATAGGGGATTTTGATAAGGGCTTTGTAGCATACTTTGGCCGTGATACATTTACAGAGCTTACAACTTTAATTCCTGACACTACTTACTTTGTGAAATTATACTCGGCTAACGTAAACGGAGGACTAACTTTTTCTGTTGACAGAAATAATTTTACAGCGGGTAGTTTTACAACTACAGAATTAGCAAATTATTATTGGGTAGGGGGTTCAGGAAATTGGGAAGACCTTTCCCATTGGGCAACTACCTCTGGTGGAAATGTTAATCATGTGGAAGTTCCTGATAGTGAATCATTGGTAATACTTGATGATCAAGTAAATTTGAACGACACCTTAACAACCATTTATGTTAGACAATCAAGAGATTATTTTGCTCATACTTTAAAAGCAAACAATCTTACTAAAAGAGTTAATATATCAACAGATAGCACAGGGAGTATTGACCGTGTCTTTTCTTCTTTGATTATTTCTTCCAGTTTAATTGGAAGTGATAGTTTACAATTAAATTTTAGTGGGTTTACCTTTAGGGATCCAAGTTTCGGTAGTATGGTTGATTTTAAAAATAAAAAGACACTGACTCGAAGGTTAGGCTTAAGGTTTGAATCATCTTTCAATGAAAGTCCAAATGTCATTGAGGTTAAAAGTATTCCTGACGAACTTAATTTCATTCAAATTGATAATGCCAGTGTAGATTTTAGTTTTGTGAATGATACTATTCAAGTTGACAGGATTAATATCAACTCAGGACTAGTGCCATTTTTACCTCCTTTAAGAAGTATCTCAGCGATCAACAATGGAGGTTTTAATTTTAGAAATAGTTTTATTGCTACCCCATATATAAGGACTAGAACTGGATCCTTTCAAGCAAATTCTACTTTGGCAATAGATCGATTTGAATTATTGGCCAATGAACTGATAATCAATAATAATGATACTCTGAGAGTTGATAATTTTGAACAATTAAATGATGGACTGTTGTCTATTAGAACTCGTAATCGTTCATTCAATAGTTATATTGAGTCCAGCCAAGATAGTTTGATCATTAGAAATGCAACAATTATTGACAATCATGCAATTGGAAATAGTGTTTATATAGCTAGAAATTCCAGCTTCTTAGAAAATGTATCTGGCTGGCAATTAGATGGGGAAAGTGATCCTTTGAGACCAGAAAACAGTCCTATTCCGTTGATTAGCTTTGGAGACTCTATCCAAGTGAATTTAGAATTTCGTTTGTCTGATTTTACTTTTGGAAATGTATTGGCAGTATTGGAAAAAGGCAGATCAGCTGGAGTTACGCCTGAGGATGATGTAAGATATGAAAATAATCTAGTTTTTGATGAAGCACGTCAATTGGATGGGTTTCTAATTGCTGACTTAGGAACTAACCAACTAAATAATGCCATAACTGGCTTGGAGCCTGAGACTGAATATACAATAAGCTTATATGCTTACCTAGAAGGCAATGATCGTATTTTATATGCAAATGAAGGGAATAGTTATTCATTTAAAACTGCTGCTGTAGAAGATGATTACATCATTAGGGGGGAATCTAGTAATTTTGTTGCCAATGGGCAGGTGATCTATGGCCCACAAGGGATTGGAGGTGGCGTAATCAACTTAAGTTTTTTAGAAAATACTAGTTTTACAGTTGTTCCAAACGATGTTAATGAAAGAGTAGCTTTACGAGTTTATGAACTAACAGAATACAATGGTGTTGTCAGTATTTATAATGGTTCGGATAATACAGCACCACTTATTCAAAGGTTCAATTTGAATAGTTTTCTCCGTGATACAACTGTAGATGTATCCCAAGTTTTTGTTAGTAATAATCCTGAAGGTGCTTTAAGGGTTGAATTTGATGGAATAAATCAGGGCTTTGTGGGAAGGGCTGACACTTTTGCCTTTCAAGCATTCTCGGTAGCTAATAGCCTTTCTGATGAACCTTTACCAGCCACAAATCTTCAAGCAAATAATATAACAGCAAATGAGCTAACTCTTACATGGGAGTCACCTGCTAATGCAAATACATTAATTATTGCTGGAACTACTGAATTAGCTAGCGTACCTTCTGATTTTATTATTTATGAGGCCAATTCCAATTTCGGTTTAGGAGATGAGATAGGAGAGTATTTTGTTGTCTACAACGGTTCCGATAATCAGGCAAGTGTCCAAGGTCTTGAAGAACGTACTGACTATAATTTTGTTGCTTTTACGTATTCAGGAGATGAAATATCAGGTGTTAATTATTTAGAAACTAATTCTGCAAGTGTCAGAGTTTCAACCCCTCTCGGTTTACCAGAGGTACGTGGTACTTTAATAGAACCTGTTTTACAGGAAGATCCAACAGACATTTCCTTTTTTATAGATAACAGATTATCTGAATCTGATGGCTTTGTTCTTTTGATTAGAGAGAATAATAGGGTAGAGTCAGTGCCTGAAAATGGTGTGGTTTATGCAGCTTCTGATAGATGGGACAGTGCAGAAGCTGGAAGGTTAAGTGATGGATCTCAAGTGATGATTAATTTGGAGAAAGTAGTTGGAAATTTCTTGCTGAATGATTTTAATGAGTCGACTACTTACTTTTATAGTTTATATGCTTTCAATCAAAATGAGGATACCATTCTCTATAGTACTACATCTCTTGATGGTTCATTTTTATTGCAAGATGCTAGTTTTGCATTTGTTCAAAATTTAAATGAAAACATTACGCTTTGTCCTGACTTTAGTTTTGATTTTCAATATCAATATACAGGAAACAATTTTCAAGGTCAAAAAGCGAGACCTATCTTGAGTTTATTTGAAGACATGAGAGATTCCACCGTCTTAGAAGTGATAGATTCTGCAGGTTTTGATATGACTGTACAGATACCGTCTGATATCGAATTAGGAGGATATTTTATGGCTGTAGTACCTGAAAGCGGAAATTTCCAAGTGTTTCCACAACCAATCTCCATAGCATCAATAGAGAATCCAATAATAACTAGAAACGGGTTTACATTGAGTTCATCTACCGATGAGAATGTGCAATGGTTCAGAAATGGAGAATTAATAGAAGGGGAATTTAGACAAAACTTAAATTTAGTAAGTGATGGTACCTATACTTTGAGAAGAACTTTTGGAAGGTGCGAATATGAATCCAATGAAATAATTGTCTTACCAAATATAACCATTCGGAACAATGCCTCTTATTGTACAGGAAATGAAATTACTATTAATACGCAGACCTTTGGGGAATTAGTAGATGACTTCAGTTTTAATCTGCGCATTGCCAATGTATTGGATAGTTTATATGATAATGTGTTACCTGTTATCAACATCGACAATGAGTCTTTCTCGATTAGTATCGGGGATGATATTGCAGAAGGTGAATACTATTTTCAGTTAATAGAGGTGGAACAAAGGGTGGAAACTAACATTTTCAGGGGGAACATTATCAATTTAGTTACACCAGAAATTACGCAAAGTGGGGAATCATTAGTTTCTAGTTATGTGTTTGGAAATCAATGGTTTTTGAATGGTGTTTTAATTGAAGGCGAAATAAATCAAGAGTTTGTGCCTATCACATCTGGTGAATACACGGTAGAGGTTAATTTTAGGGGATGCACAGTTCTTTCATTACCTTTCGATGTCATTGTCACTAATGTAAACACTGATATTACCCAGGAAGTAAAAGTATTCCCTAACCCAGTGAATGATCTTTTAACTATCAAATTAAGCCAAGCGCTCATGTCTAATTCCTCGATAAATCTTTATCAATTGAATGGAAAAATTGTAAGTAAAGAATTTCAACAGGGTCGGGAATCAAATGAATTTATCATAGACTTATCTCAAATATCTGCGGGCTTATACATTTTGGTAATTGAATCAGAAAACAAAAAGGCAACTTATAGAATTGTTAAAGAGTAATTGAACTTTAGATAAACCCTAAATTTATTGATGTATAGTAATAAGGGATAAATATTACCTTATTATTAAAGAATCCAGGAAACAACTTATCCAATGTTTAGCCTGGTTAATTTATGAATAATTTATTATGAAGCTTAATTAGGGTCTCCCTGAATTAAAAAAAATGACAAAAACCCTTGTTTAAAGTGTTTTGAAGTACACTTATCCTTTTATATATAAATTCAATACCTCGGTTTTTAAGGATTCTAGCAAAAAGTGAGGTATTGGTGTTTTTT
>CALGOB010000136.1 GCA_937958005.1 uncultured Cyclobacteriaceae bacterium | reverse complement strand
AAAAACTGCTCTTGATATCGTTTAATCAAAGATTATTTCTGAAGTTCAAAAACACCCCCTATAAATCAATCGAAGGGCTGACAACTCTAGCTTTCGTCCGTTTTTTCCCGCCAAGCGGCCTTGTTGATGAAAAAGGACCGGGCGGCCGCCAAAAAAATCAACAGGGTCGCTTGGCGAATAATTTAAAGCTCCCACCCTAAACCCGGCAGCGGCCGACACACGTCTCGCACACCCCGCTAAATGATCACCGCGACGGCGTACCGTGCCAACCCTCCAAAATGTATAAAAATGAAAACCTTTTTCTCGGATACTAGTAATTTAGAATTTGATTTATAGCTTTCTGGACTCCTGTGGTTGCTGGCTCATCTATGAAATACATGTTTTCTTTATTTGATACCTCAGGTAGATTTGGATCAATAATAAATTTAGGGGTTTCTTGGGGGACAAAATCGATTAAGCTAGCTGCAGGATAAACTACCAGTGAGGTGCCAATGATCATAAATGCATCAGCTTTATTGACTTCTTCTACTGCTTTTTCCATCAGGGGAACCATTTCACCAAACCACACTATGTTTGGCCTAAGTTGGCTGCCTTTTTCACACAAGTCCCCTTTATTTAGTTCCCATCCGGTCATTTCATAAACCAAATGCTCGTCTAAGGTACTTCTTGATTTAAACAATTCACCATGTAAATGAAGTACATTAGAAGATCCTGCTTTTTCGTGCAGGTTGTCTACATTCTGAGTGATAATTACAACCTCGTGGTTTTTTTCCAAGGTCGATAGAGCAAGGTGTCCTGCATTTGGTTTGGCGCTCAAAGCTTGTTTACGCCTTTGGTTATAGAAATCTAAGACTAGTTCTTGGTTTTTTGCCCAGCCTTGTGGACTGGCAACATCCATTACATCGTGCCCCTCCCACAGACCATTTGAATCTCTAAAGGTTTTAATGCCACTTTCTGCACTTATCCCGGCACCTGTAAGTACTACAATTTTCATTTTTAACTGATTAATTCAGTGTGAAATATAAAGCATTTTGGTAGTCTCTTCCAAAAATCTGTCGTTTGATAAATCAAGAACTTGCTTGAATTTAGTTTTTGTGATTTTACCTGATGAGTTTCTTAGGTATAAGTGATGTTAGCTTGATTATTCTTAATGACATTTGGAATTCCATAAGTAAGACCATCATGTTCTTCATGAGGAATGATATCAAACTAATCGCTTACCTTATATAAAGGATAATAATACTTAACTAATTGTTATCTTTGCAGACATAATATAATATAGACAGATTGTCTGGAGCAGTGGCTTTTTGTAACTGAAATAAATTAACAATAATTAGTTAACAAAGTTAAATAGATATATGGCTAGTAAGGTTAAATCGTGGATTAAAGCATTTAGACTAAGAACTTTACCTTTGGCATTATCTTGTATTGCTATGGGTAGTTTTTTAGCTGCTACGTATAAAGGGTTTTCATGGGTGATCTTAGTGCTTTCCTTATTGACAACCTTATTTTTACAAATTTTATCTAATTTGGCGAACGATTATGGTGATAGTGTTTCAGGCGTAGATAGTGCTAAAAGAGAAGGTCCATCAAGAGCGGTTCAAAGTGGTGTCATTAGTTTGGAACAAATGAAAATAGCAATTATCTTATTTGCTTCCCTTTCTTTGACCAGTGGGGTTTCATTGATTTATACAGCTTTTGGGGGAAACTGGATACATACTTTGATTTTTCTAGGGTTAGGCTTATTGGCGATCTATGCTGCCATAACTTATACTGCAGGAAGTTCCCCTTATGGTTATATGGGATTAGGGGATATTTCAGTTTTTCTTTTTTTTGGTCTTATTGGAGTGCTGGGTTCATTTTATTTACACACGGGTTATTTTGAGTTTAGCTTGATACTTCCTGCCAGCTCATGCGGAATGTTCGCTGTAGCAGTGTTGAATGTGAATAATATCAGGGACATAGAATCAGATAGATCTTCAGGTAAACTCTCTATACCTGTTAGAATAGGAAGGGAAAAGGCGGTCTTTTATCATTGGGGGCTTTTATTTTTTGGTGTTACTTTTTCATTGATATACGTCCTGATGAATTTTAAATCTATATCCCAATTCAGCTTTTTATTGGTAACACCTTTGATCCTTATCAATGCAAATGCCGTGCATAAAAAGAAAAAAGCGATGGATTTAGATCCTTATTTAAAGCAAATGGCAATTACAACTATGTTATTTGTAATATTCTTTGGATTATCACATATTCTTTAATTTTTGCAAAATATTTTTTAAATGTAATATCTTTATGATTATTTAATGTTAATCACAATTGCTTAATGCTATGAAGAGAATTTTAGTCCCATTTGATTTTTCAGCCGAAGCCAATTATGCTTTAAAACTTAGTGCGCAAATTGCCGAAGAATCTGGTAGCACGGTTACTTTGATGAATGTGATTGAGCACCCAACCCCAAGCTCATTCAAAACAATGGGAATAGAAGATTACGATCCCATGGAAAATATTTATATCAGTAAATTGATAGAGAAGGTTCAGAGTGGCATGGAAGAGATCATGAGTGATGATACTTATGGAGATATAGATTTGACTTATAAAATTGTATTAGGCAATGTTATCAATGAGCTTAGTGAAGAGATAGATACAAGTAATAGCGATTTGATAATCATGGGTACTAAAGGTGTTAGTGGATTAGAAGAATTTTTTGTAGGCTCAAATGCTGAAAAAATAGTAAGACACGCTAAATGTCCTGTGATAACCCTAAGAGAAGAAGTAACCATAGACGACATTGAAGACATTGTGTTTGCAACTGACCAAGATAAGACCACTAAAAAATTTATTGAAGCTTTAGTTACACTCCAAGATTTTTTTGATGCACAGTTGAGACTTGTGAAAATTAATACACCGGCTACTTTTAAAGACTCACGAAGTGATCTTGACAGCATGCAGGCGTTTGTTGAAAAACATGATTTGTCTAATTATACTCTAGACGTGTATAATTATTATAACGAAGAAGAGGGTATTATAAAATTTGCTGAAGACATAGATGCTGGTATCATAGCAATGGGAACGCATCAGCGTACTGGAATTAATCACTTATTTAATGATAGCTTGGCTGAGGAGGTAGTGAACCATGCAAGTAGGCCAGTTTGGACTTTTAATTTAATGGCCTAATGGCAAAAAGAAATAATCACAAAAAAAGAACAGGAGTAGTTTATAGTACAGATGACTCATACCAATACGATGAGATTGGAGGAGAAGCTGCTGAAACTTTACTGCCAGAAGAACAGAAACTTGTGGTTTCTCTAGATAAAAAGAATAGAGGAGGGAAAATGGTTACTTTGGTAGAAGGCTTCATTGGCGAAGAAATTGATTTGAAAGACTTAGGTAAAATGTTAAAGTCTAAATGTGGAGTAGGTGGGTCAGCAAAGGATGGGGAAATCATAGTTCAGGGAGACTTTAGGGAAAAAATAGTCACTCTTTTATCTGCTTCAGGATATAAGGTGAAAAAAAGATGAATTTCATTTTGAAAAATGAAATAGAAAATTAGCTTTGCGGTCATGACAACAGCAGGACTACACGTCTATTTCTTTCATGTCCATCATTGCTAATAAGCAATCATATCGCTGCGTTATAATTTTTCACTTTTTATTTCTTTCACTAAAAATCCATTTTTAAGAATCATGGAAACCCTTTTAAGAATTGCCGTACAAAAATCAGGCAGATTAAGCGAAGACTCACTGAAACTGTTTAAAGAATGTGGGATTAAGTTCATTAATAGCACCAAGAAACTTAAATCAGCTTCACACAATTTTCCTGTTGAGTTTTTGTTCCTCAGAGATGACGATATACCTGGCTATGTAGAAGATGGAGTAGCTGATTTAGGTATAGTTGGTGAAAATGTTTCTGCTGAAAAGCAAAAAGAAGTTGACTTAATTAAAAAACTAGGGTTTTCTAAATGTAGATTGTCATTGGCAATTCCAAGGGAGGTAGAATATTCTGGGGTTACATTTTTTGAAGGAAAGAGCATTGCTACTTCATACCCAGTTATTCTAGGGGAGTATTTAGCCAAACAGGGAGTTACTTGTGATATCCAAGAAATTAGTGGTTCTGTAGAGATTGCCCCAGGCATTGGTTTGGCAGATGGTATTTGTGACATTGTTAGTTCGGGAAGTACCTTGATTGGAAATGGCTTAAAGGAAGTAGAGAAAATTTACAAATCTGAAGCCGTATTAATAGGGAATAAAAATCTTTCTGCTGAGAAAAAGGAAATCTTAGATAAGCTGACTTTTAGAATAGACGCAGTACTATCCGGGAAAAGTAATAAATATGTGCTTTTAAATGCACCTAATGATGCAATTGATAGAATTGTAAGTTTGCTTCCTGGAATGAGAAGTCCAACTATAGTGCCATTGGCTACAGAAGGGTGGAGTTCAATTCATTCAGTAATCAATGAAGATGAATTCTGGGATAAAATAGAAGAGTTAAGAGCTGCAGGAGCAGAGGGAGTACTTATTGTACCTATAGAAAAAATGATTAGCTAATGGAAACTATTCTGTATCCTAGCCAAGAAAACTGGGGGCAATACCTAGAAAGGCCAGTTTTCGACCAACAAAAGATAGAAAAGATTGTAAAACCTATCTTGGATAAAGTAAAACGAGGAGGGGATCAGGCATTGTTTAAATTTGCCTTAGAATATGATCAGGTCTCTTTAGACAATCTTTTTGTAGAAAAAGAATTATTACAAGAAGCTGAAAAACAGGTTAGTGAAGTATTGAAAAATGCCATAAACAGGGCTAAAAGAAATATCACTGTTTTTCATGAAATGCAAGTTCAGAAAGAGCTAGTAGTGGAAACTATGCCTGGTGTGGTGTGCAGTAGAAAAAGCGTGCCAATAGAAAAAGTTGGATTGTATATTCCTGGAGGAACAGCCCCATTATTTTCTACTGTTTTGATGCTTGGTATCCCAGCTAAAATTGCAGGTTGTAAAGAAGTGATTTTAGCAACCCCTACTGACAAGGCAGGCAATGTGAACCCAGTTATTCTTTATACTGCGAATCTACTTGGGATTAAGAAAGTTTTAAAACTAGGGGGAGCTCAGGCAATAGCTGCAATGGCTTTTGGAACTGCAACTATTCCCAAAGTTGATAAAATTTTTGGGCCAGGCAATCAGTATGTTACGACTGCTAAACAATTAGTAAGTAGAGATACCGTGGCGATTGATATGCCTGCTGGCCCTTCAGAGTTATGTGTAATGGCAGATGAAAGTGCTAACCCTGCATTTGTGGCGGCAGATTTGTTATCTCAAGCAGAACATGGGGTAGATAGTCAGGTATTATTGGTGACTGATAGTGAATCACATGCGGATGCTGTGAAGAAAGAACTGGACAAACAAGTTTCTTTACTCCCTAGAAAAGAAATGACAGTAAAATCACTAGAAAATAGTTTTATTTTAGTGTTGAATTCTTATGTCGAAATGATAGACTTGGTGAATAATTATGCCCCAGAACATTTGATCATTAATATGAAAGAGGCTGATCAAATAACTGAAAAGATTATCAATGCGGGATCTGTATTTATAGGGCCATATACGCCCGAATCTGCGGGGGACTATGCATCAGGAACAAATCATACTTTACCTACCAATGGGTGGGCTTCTTCAGTGGCAGGAGTATCGTTGGATTCTTTTGTGAAAAAGATTACTTATCAAAAAATCACAGCAGAAGGATTAGTGAATATTGGTAACACAATTGAAGTAATGGCTGAAGCTGAACTTCTCCAAGCACATAAAAATGCTGTAACTGTCAGACTTGCCGAAATTCAAGAGAAAAATTGATGAAAAAAGTAGACGTTCAAGGATTAATAAGGCCTCACCTTATAGGAATGAAACCTTATTCTTCTGCGAGAGATGAATATACTGGAAAGAGTGAGGTGTATTTGGATGCGAATGAAAACGCTCTTGGATCAGTTACCAAGATGGATTTGAGTAGATATCCTGATCCACATCAAAATTTAATTAAAGAAAAGCTTTCCAAAATAAAAAGTGCAGCAATTGATCAAATTTTCATAGGCAATGGAAGTGACGAACCGATAGATTTATTAATTAGGGCATTTTGTAATCCAAAACAAGATGATATAATAATATTGCCTCCAACTTACGGGATGTATGAAGTTTCAGCCAATATTAATAATGTATTGGTTAAAAAAGTACCACTTACTTCCACTTTTCAAATACAAGTAGAAGAGGTTTTGAAGGGAATTAGTGATCACACTAAAATTATTTTTACTTGTAACCCCAATAATCCTACTGGTACTAGAATTTTAGATGAAGATATTCTGACACTTATTAAATCATTTAATGGATTAGTAGTGGTAGATGAAGCTTATATAGATTTTAGTGATAAGCAAAGTTTTATCTCCCAAATCTCTGAGTACAATAACCTAGTGATCTTGCAGACTTTCAGTAAAGCTTGGGGAATGGCTGCAGCAAGGGTTGGGATGCTTTTTGCAGATCAAGAAGTAGTCAGTATTCTTAATAAAATTAAACCTCCATATAATGTAAATCAATTATCCCAAGAAGCTGTTTTAGAAGCTTTGGGGAAAGTAGATCATAAGAATCAAATGGTTAAGAATATTCTTACTCAGAAGATTTATTTAGCACAGGAGCTTCATTCATTGGATATCATTGAGGAAATACACCCTTCTGATGCAAATTTTATTTTAGTAAGAGTATCTGAGCCAAAGAAATTATATCAGTACTTAATAGAGAAAAATATCATCGTCAGAGATAGGAGTAATGTTTTACTTTGTGAAGGCTGTCTACGAATAACCATAGGTAATGAAGTCGAGAATAAGAGGTTACTCGGTGCTATAAAGGGTTATTAATATTTAATCCCTAAGGGATATTAATTCCCCTGGCCGGGCACCCCGACTCCTTGAGTCGATCATTAAATTATTGCCCATAGATACCCCGTACCCTTGGGTCGGGGTTGGTTCATTGACAAAAGAAACTAGATTCTAGACTTTAGATATTTTTTGTCTAGAATCTAATATCTTTGCTCTTTTATCTTTAGTCTCTAGCCTGATTAATTCATGAATCTTTGTGATGAGAAGCTTAAGTAGCTGTTAGTTAGCGGATCGCACAGGATTTCGACACGTAGGAATAATAGATTATTTTGAGTATCGAAATTTGAGCAAGTCGCTAAATGATAGTTAATTAAGCTTCGTAATAAATTATTCATGAATTAATCAGGCTATGTTACCACATATCTTTGAGATCCTTAGGGGTATATTGATGATCCCTTATCGTATACAATGATGCATTTTTATGAGAATCACTTTGCCTTTTTAACCTCAAAGTATCTTTATTGAACAACCGCGAAAGCAAAGCTATTGGAAACAAAAATAAATAGAATAAAGCAGAAAGTATAATTCTTGAATTTACCCATCCTAGTACCATACCTATTTTATTCCAAAGCCAGACGATGTAATAACCAGCAACAGGAATTAACAGAGAAACCACCCCAATACCAATTGCAATATAGAGTAGCACCGAAGAATGGAAGAAAACGGATAATATACTAAACCCAGTCACCATGACTAGCAAGGCCTTAACTTCTTTGAGCTCTAATTTCTTCATTAGAATAAAGTATAAATAAAAGGGGCTAAAGCAGAACTACCTCCTATGACAATGAGTACGCCAAATAATAAAAGTACCAATATCATGGGTACAAGCCAGAATTTCTTTCTTTCTTTTAAGAACTTCCATAAATCGGATAAAAATTCCATTGATTAGTAATTTAAATAATTGTTATTTTTTAAGTAAGAATGTATTTCAGTTGCAAGATACCGGTGACCCAATTCATTCGGGTGACGGTCACAAGTATGGCTAAAATACGGAAATTTCATGTCATTGTCTTCAATATATTTTTTTGCTGCAG
This sequence comes from uncultured Cyclobacteriaceae bacterium, assembly GCA_937958005.1. GTDB lineage: Bacteria > Bacteroidota > Bacteroidia > Cytophagales > Cyclobacteriaceae > JANSWY01. The sequence goes on along the minus strand of CALGOB010000136.1, from coordinate 8,783 downwards.
GATACATATTAAAATAGGAAACATTTAAGTCATTGCAAATTCCTTCAATAATTTTATTCGGATGATCAGGGACAATCGCCATATCATATTTGTATTCTGCAGCCTCTACCCAGTTTGGATCCAATTGAAACGGGTCTGGTAACTGTACTAATAGAAACTTTGTTGAATCTTGGTTAGTCAAATGTTTAAATCTCTCTATAGCTTTTGAAGCAACAGTATAGCCCTTTTTTAACTCTCCGCTATGGTCTGGAGAATAAGTTTTGGCGAGATAAGTTCTGAAATCCAATTTCATATTTAGTGAAGCCTGTAGAAATAACGTAAATGACCTTAAGCCTTTAGAGGCTAGTCTAAACACATATAATCCAGATGCCGAAACAGGATTTGGTTCTGGCTGTATAGGTTTTCTTACTTCATTAAAAACCTCTTTTTTAGAACCAGTAGGATAGGTGAATTCTAAGTTTGCATTGAGATAACCATCATTGATAGAGTTAATGTTATCATGTACATCATTGTAATTTAAATAAAATAAGACTACCAAATCTGGTTTAAAATGTCTTGCGAAATTCTCATAAAGAGAAATTTCATTGGCTGTACCTATACCTCCACTTGCCCCAAAATTTAATCCCTAAGGGATATTAATTCCCCGACTCTTGAGTCGATCATTAAATTATTGCCCATAGATACCCCGTACCCTTGGGTCGGGGTTGGTTCATTATCTCAACGTCATTTCCAAGCATGCTGTCCAGCAAGTGAGGAAATATTTGATTTGCATTCTTACCAAAACCTTCCACAAAAGAATCTCCAATTAAGGCAATCCTATATTTAGAGTCATTTTTTACTTCTTGTCCTCTCATGCCTAATGAATTAGCACTATAATTGGCGTCGTAACAATCTGAAATATGTTTCACTTTTGCATGTGGGTAATGCCAAGCTTTCCAGTATTTATTCTTGACCAGATAGGGTCTATCTCTATTAGAAGAACTGAGTATCCCAGTATTGCCAGCCAAAAGTACTCTTAGAAATATTTCAATAATTAGCAGAGTAAAACCTATACTGAAGAGAGCAAGTAATAAATTTTTTGGATCTATTTTCTTTTTAAACACGATAGTAAATTGATTTTAATCCAAGGTATATTCTTCTTGCCAGTTGGATTTATCGGCTAAGGCTGGTTGTTCTTCTTTTAGAAAGATATAATCTCCTACTACCAATATATCCATTTCAGTTCTCATAAAGCATCTATAAGCATCTGCTGGAGTACATACAATAGGTTCCCCTCTTACATTAAAACTCGTATTAATAACTGCTCCACACCCTGAGAGGTTTTCAAATGTATTGATTAATTGATGAAACCTCGGGTTACTTTCTTTATGGACAGTTTGAATTCTAGCAGAATAATCTATATGAGTAATGGCAGGTAAGGTAGACCTTTCAAAGTATAGCTTATCCTTTAAATCATAGTGATCATAATCATCGGGTTTTTTGTTTTTTATTTCCTCCTTTATTGGTTTTACCAAAAGCATATACGGAGACTTCCCCTTCATTTGAAAATAACTTTCAGCCTTTCTATCCAGTACTGATGGTGCAAAAGGACGAAATGATTCTCTATATTTAATTTTTAAATTTAATTTTTTCTGCATTTCGGGGTTTCTAGGGTCTCCTAAAATGCTTCTATTCCCTAAGGCTCTAGGGCCAAATTCCATTCTGCCTTGCATCCATCCAATTACTTGACCATCGTTGATTGCCTTGCTAACTGTATCGCATAAAATTTGAAAATTTTCATAATGATGCCCAATAGCACCATTCTTTTTAAGCATATTTTGTATCTCTTTTTCTTCGGGCCTAGGACCAAGGTAGGTACCTTTCATCGTATCCATTTGACCATTAAAGACTCTTGGTTTTTCATAGTAGATATGATAGGCTGCCAATGCTGCACCCAGTGCACCTCCTGCATCACCAGCAGCAGGCTGTATGTAAATCTCATCAAAAAGATCCTCATCTTCTAGTTTGCCATTGGCAACACAGTTGAGTGCAACACCTCCTGCTAAACACAGTTTATTTGCTCCAGTTAATTTTTTAGCCTCTTTGCACATTTTAATGACCACCTCTTCGGTTACTTGCTGAATAGCAAAACCAAGGTCACAATGAACTTGCTCCAAGGAAGATTCAGGTTCCCTTTTAGGTACACCAAACAGTTTCTCCCATTTACTGTTAGCAGTCATTTTTAAACCGGTGGCATAATTAAAGTACTTTTGATTTAGCCAAACAGACCCATCATCATAAACATGAATTAATTCTGTTTTAATTTTATCTACAAATTCTTGAGTTTGCTGATTATTATTTCCATAGGGAGCGAGTCCCATCAATTTATATTCCCCAGAATTAACTTTGAATCCCAAGTAGTAAGTAAACGCAGAATATAATAAGCCTAATGAATGAGGAAATTTCAACTCCCTTAAAATTTTCAAACCTTCATTATCACCATGGCAAATAGAAGCAGTTGCCCATTCTCCTACACCATCAATGGTTACTACTGCAGCAGATTTAAAATTAGAAGGGTAAAATGCACTAGCAGCATGAGAAAGATGGTGTTCAGGAAATAGGAGAGGAGTTTTACCTAATTGTCCTATTTCATTCAATTCATCCTTTAATATTTTTTTTAGGAACATCTTCTCCCTTAACCAAACGGGAATTGATTTGATAAAGGAAGCAATGCCTTTAGGAGCAAATGAGTAATAGGTTTCTAAAAGGCGCTCAAATTTTAATAAAGGCTTGTCGTAAAAAACCACTGCATCCAACTGATCCAATGAAATATTTGCTTCATCTAGGCAATACCTCACTGCCTTTGAAGGAAAAGAAGCGTCTTGCTTTTTTCTGGTAAATCTTTCTTCTTGAGCAGCAGCTATTATTTCACCATTTTCTATGATGGAAGCTGCTGAATCATGATAAAAAGCCGATATGCCCAAAATTCTCATGCTGCAATGATAAGGTAATTATAAACACAGCGTATACTTTTATTAATTGCGATTGCTGAAATTTTCATTTTATTTTAGGCATATATCCTTATTTTAAAAAATAGTAATGTTCTCTAGTTATGTGTCAAGGTATGCTGACTTGTCAAATGCCTCAAAACTTATTAGAGATGTATTCGGAAGGAAAAAAATAAGCAATCATCCTAATTGAAACTAAAATAAGAAAGGTTAATTGTCTGACAGGCGAATAAATTATAAAGCGAGTCAATTGTATGAGAAATTGATATTTACATAATACCTGATTGTCAAGAATGAAGTTATATTTGTGTTGATCAATTTAATCTAATCAAATATTTGATTTCTATGAAAAAAGTATTGTTCATTGACAGGGATGGAACTATCGTGTCAGAAACTGATGATGAAAAAGTAGATAAAATAGAGAAAATCAGTTTTTTGCCTGAGTCACTCTATTACTTAAGGAAAATTCATGATGAACTTGACTATTCATTGGTAATGGTATCTAATCAAGATGGACTAGGGACAGACGCCTGGCCCAACGAAGAGTTTTACCCAGCTCATGAATTTATCCTGAGAACTTTGAAAAGTGAAGGAATCCATTTTGATGCCATTCATATAGATGAGCACTTTGAAAGTGAAAATCACCCCAATAGAAAACCAAATATAGGAATGCTGACAAGCTATCAAACAGAGGACTTTGACATCAAAAACAGCTATGTATTAGGAGATCGAGTAACAGATGTGCAATTAGCAGATAATTTAGGCTGTAAAGCAATACATATTTGGAATGAGAAAATAACACATGCAGCTTTAACTACAGAGAGCTGGAAAGAAATTTATGAATTTCTTAGAATTCAGGAAAGGTTGATAACTGTCACAAGAAAAACTAATGAAACTGATATTGAGATTTCTTTGAATTTAGATGGCACTGGTCAAACAAAGATAGAGACTGGGCTTTCTTTTTTTGACCATATGCTTGATCAGATAGGGAAGCATTCTTCTTGTGACCTTGAAATTAAAGTTAAAGGAGATTTAGAAGTAGATGAGCATCATACAATAGAAGATACCGCTCTAGCCCTTGGTGAAGCTTTTATGAAAGCTATTGGAAATAAAAAGGGTGTTAATAGGTATGGATTTTTGTTACCAATGGATGATTCTTTAGCACAAGTTGCTATCGATTTTGGTGGAAGGCCATGGATCGTTTGGGATGCTGAATTTAAAAGAGAGAAAATAGGTGATATGCCTACTGAAATGTTTTTTCACTTCTTTAAGTCATTTTCAGATGCCGCTAAATGTAACTTAAATATTAAAGTGACAGGAGATAATGAGCACCATAAGATAGAAGCTATATTTAAGGCTTTAGCAAAATCTATTAAAATGGCTGTTAAAAGATATATAGAGGAAATAGATTTATTACCAAGTACTAAAGGGGCTTTGTAGCAAAATGAGAAAGCGTATTCAATTTAAGTTGGATACGCTTTCTCATTTTAATGTCACCATCATAAGGATTAATCCCTAGAGGCATGCCTCTAGGTTACTTGATTAGGGATTATCACGGTTTTAATCCCTAAGGGATATTAATTCCCCTGGCCGGGCGCCCCGACTCTTGAGTCGATCATTAAATTATTGCCCATAGATACCCCGTACCCTTGGGTCGGGGTTGGTTCATTTGATTGCTATTATTCATATTTTTTAAAAGTATTTAACCGAAAAATAGATGGCTTATACTTATACTGCAATAAATTAACTTCAAGGAAACCGTTAAAGATTTGATACTATCAAAGCCTGTCCCAAGGGATTCTTGTAAGCATCAAAAACAAGGCAATACTAAAAAAGATAGATTGAAACCTAAATTTAACAACCGAATCAGTAGTCTTTTTACTGATTGTCCTTCCAACTTGAGCGGCTACACCTGCTAAAATCATTACGGAGATGTGCTCAATTACCCAATACCTGATGCCGTCATTACTCATCGCCTCAGACATGTTGCCAAAAGCTGATGTAGTAATAGGGCTTAAGAACACATACAAGATTAATCCTGTAAGAATTTGTAAGTGAACGGTCCCTACAAATGAAGCAGCTAGTATGTTATCTAGTTTTTTATACTGCAAACCACCAAAAAGGCCAACTAAGGATTTTAATATGACCACTGCGGCCGCTAATAAGATAATCCATCTAATTCCTGAATGAAATGCTAATAGGAAATTGTACATGCTTCTTTTTTTCTGCTAATATATAATAAAATAAGATATGCACATATTAGCAGCAAGAGATATGTTTTTGGATTGGCTTTTTAAGTATGAATTTTCAGTTTGAAATATTAGTGATTTTTAAATCTGCATTTCAATACTTGGGCACAGTAACAAAAAAGAGCTAACTTGTTGCTAGCAGTCATGTCAAAGTCTATGGATATAATGGCGAGGTTATTCCTTCTGCATTTTGGATGAGATGTAAAACCCTGATGATAGTTCACTAGGACTTAGAAACATTAATTGGTAATCCATTGAATCAGCCATTTATCAAGAAACCATCAAAATCAAAACTGTAGTTTCAATTAGAAAACAAATGCAACGATTAGGTATATCACTCACTGAAATAACTATAATTTGAAATGGAAGTTAGATGGAATGATGCATTAGGAATCGTTATGAGTTTATGAAGCTAAAATTACAGATACTTATGTTAGATAATTAAACCCGAATGATACAATAGAAATTTGATGCAAACCATAACTAACAGTCATCTAGCCACTTAAATCCTAGTTTCCTGCTCACCATAATGGAGACTATGTCTGCGTTGCAAATCAGAATTTAGGCAGCTATCTAACAGCCATTTATGATTTTCTCTTAAAAGTCTAATGCATCATTCGGGTTAAATTAGTGTCCATAGATACCGTACCCATGGTTCGGGGTTGGATCATTAAAGGTATAATGATGATCTTTCTGTTGTCTTTGAAATGACATTCTAAACACCTCGTATTTATTTTTTGTTAAAGTGTTGAATAATACGAAAATAAATGAGTGAGTTTTCTCTTCCGGAGCTTTAAAAGAACCATGCTTTCATTACAGGGATATTTGATGATTTTTGAAGAAAAGATTGCAATCGACTTATCACATCTTTTTATCGAAAGATAACGCTTATTCATAGAATAGATGACAAAGTATTTTTGTGACTAATGAAAATATTTCTAGATTTACAACAAAGAATACGAAGAAACCATTGAAGAATGATTGTTTAATGTAGGGTTAAGTAATCTCAATTCAAGATTGATTAAGTAAAAAATAAGTATTGATTACCACAATTGTGTGTGAAACATGATCACAATTTGTTGTTGATAAAGATAGATGGACTCTATTGGAAGGAGGATGCTATCAGCTATTTTGACACAAACTAAAAACCTATGTTGAATAAAAATTTTGTATTAACTGTTTTTCTGATAATCTGTTTAGTTAGTAATATAGCTGCACAAGACAAGCATCTTTTGGTTAAAAACCAAACCCTAAAAGAGGGTAAAGAGGTGATTGGAGTAAAATGGATTTCCAATGATATTTTGTATAAAGAAGGAGTTAATCTTTACAAAAGGAAAAGTGTAAATGAGAAATGGCAATTACTGAATAAATCCCCTATCAAAACAACTATTTTTAACGAAGAACAAATTAAAGAAGATGAATCATTGGAATTCTTCAATGCTTTGTTAGAAAATCCAAGTGAGGAGTTCTTAAAAGTAGAAGTCATAAAATTTCAATTACTATCTAAAATTATTCTTGACAATGATTTTGCCTCCCATGCAGGTGTATACTTCCAAGACGATCAAGTAATAAAAGGCCAGAATTATCAATACAAAGTGACTAAAATAATAGGGGCAAGTGAAGAAGAAATTGCTGTATCAACTTTGATCAAACACGCCAGTGAAGTTGCTGGCCCACCTATCAAAGAACTGGAAGTACTTCAAGAGAAGAAAAAAGTGATCATGAATTGGATTCCCGAAGAAAATAGATTTTTCGGGGTTAATATTTATAAGCAACAGGAAGATTCCACTGTTTATAAGATGAATGACAATCCTATCCTTATTTCTTTAGTAGAAGATTCTGTCGGTAATTTATCTTACCCTAAACCGATGTTCAAAGAGAACAGGTTGAAGACAGGGAAAAAGTATGTTTATTGGGTCGCTGGTGTTGACTTCTTTGGTGGAGAATTGCAAAGAGCAGGACCCATTGTAGTAGATTTTAAAGACGTAACACCCCCTGTTGCCCCCACTGAGTTTTCAGGTAAAGCAGATAGTATGTTGGTCAACTTAAAATGGGAGTATATAGGGGAAGAGTTTATTAATGGATTTAATGTTTATCGTTCAATTAATAGTGACGGACCATTTGAGAAAATCAATGCATCAACTGTCCCGGTAAAACCAGATGATTATCGACACGATTATCAAGATTCGTTAACTATTCCTGGTCCTTATTATTATCAGGTAACTTCCCTTGATCAAGCAGGTAATGAAGGAAAGTCATTTCCCATTTTTGTAGATGTACAAGATGTAATACCCCCAGCAGTACCCTTAGGTTTTACTGTTGAAAGTGATACTGGCGTGATGAAACTTTCATGGAAAGCCAATCTGGAGCCCGATCTTGGTGGATATTATATTTACAGAACTGCTGGTCAAGGAAAGGCAACTCATTACACGCTATTGAATGCAACACCTTGGGAAGAGGTCAATTACATTGATTCTTTGCCTGCCAATGTGAAGTCAAGTTTTTTTTATTACCTGATTGCTGTAGATACTTCTTATAACAAAAGTAAACAGACTCTTCCTTTATCAGCTCAAATGCCAGATATCCTAGCTCCTGAAAAACCATTTCTTAAAGGTGCTAAACATGCTGAAAATTATATAGAAATAGACTGGATCAGTAATGTAGATGAAGATTTAGCTGGTTATAATTTATTTAGAAAAAATGCGGAAGATAGCACCTCAAATTTCATTAAAGTAAATCAAGTGAAATTAGGAAATACTTCTTTTCGGTTTCAAGACAGATCCATAAAAGATGAACAAGTGGTTTATTATTATTTAGAGGCCTATGACCTTTCTGGCAATATATCTAAACCCTCCAATGAATTAAAGGTGACTATCAAGAAGAAAAAAACTACGAATGCTGAACTATCGCTTGACATCAAATATTCAAAACGTAAAAAAACAATCAAATTAAGTTGGGACGTCACAGAGGAGAATCAACTAGTGGGGTACGTGGTTTACAAAGGAATCAAAGAACCATTGAAAAAACCATTAACGGGACTGCTCAAAACCAATGAATTTACCGATCAAGAAATGAACGGGCAGCCTTCTTTTTATCAGGTCAGGGCTTATTACCAAAATGGCCAAGTCGTATTATCCAATGTTAAAAGTCTATAAAAATGATTAAAGTAATTTATCAATCCGCAATTTTAGCAATGAGTATTATTTGCTATTCAATCAACTTAAATGCACAAGGGAACAATAGCATAGGAATAGGAACCAATGATCCAGATGATTCGGCTATTCTTGAAGTAAGTTCTCCAAACAGTAATCAAGGTTTACTATTGCCAAGAGTGCCAGACACTGCAAGTATTGCGAATCCAGCACGTGCACTTATTGCTTATGCAACTAATAGCAATGAAATTTACTTAAATAGAGGGACACCAGCCGACCCTCAATGGGAAGCTTTAATTACCATGCCGAGAAGAGGCATTATTATGTGGTCTGGGAATGTGAACGAAGTTCCAGATGGATGGGCTTTATGTGATGGACAACCTAGAACATTTGGA
>CALGOB010000135.1 GCA_937958005.1 uncultured Cyclobacteriaceae bacterium | reverse complement strand
TCCTGGAATACTTTCTTAACGCTAAGTATCCTAAAATAAAATAAGTCCTGTTTTATGAACCGCGAAGTACGTGATCCGTACGCTTCGTGGTGTGAGAGGTGCACCTCGGCTAGCGAGCTAGCCGAGGCCATCTACTCGATTGTATGCAGGCTTTTTACTGTTCGAAGTCTTATGAGGTGAAAGCTTTTTTGACTTTTGAGGTACGAGAAAGGCAAATATGCTTGAAGTTTATGTTGATCAGTTAATCAATTTTTCATATTTATTTCCATATATTTTTATTCCTTTTTTAAAACTATATATATAATTCGCTATTATTTTTCTTTCACTAACCTTTTTCTGATTTACGAGATAATGACTTATTTTCTGATTACTTATAAAACTAATAAGATGAACTAGTTCCAAAAAAGAATAATTTTTTTCTATACCAATTCTGACACTTTTTTTTACGATGTCATTTATTTCGGTTTTTAAAGCTTGTTCTATTCTTGCAAGTGATACTCCTGATTTACTTTCTTCGCCTTGTTCTTCTAGTTCGCCAACAGAAGTTGGTAAATCACCAAAACCTAAAAATACTTTTGCTCCACACTCTACTGCTTTTCTACCAATTTTACCATTAGAATTGCATGATAAAGATATAACTCTTTTACCTTCAAAAATGCTTAGGTTTCTTTCATTGATGTAATTATCTTCGTAAAAATATTTTTCAGGATTTTCTGTTTTGACAAGTTCATTTTCTAAAGATCCATAAAAATCTCCTTTTGCTCCGTATAAGCAATTGCTCTTTCCGTGTCCCATAAATAAGACTAGCCCTTTTGTTGAGAAATTGTTGATTGCGGATAAACACTGCTTATGAGAAGCTTCATTTGGTTTTACATTGAAACAATGAATATCTTCAGAAAATTCAGTTTGAAGGTGGTTTTTTATTCTATCCAAGAAACTAGTTGATTTATCATATGGATGAACAATTAAAATTTTCTTATCCATTTATTAAATTTTTTCGGTGAGATAAGAAATAACTTGTTGTATAATTTCTCTTTTAAATTCACTTCCAAGTTTGTCATCCTTTTCTAGAAAACTAGCTACTTCTTCAAAAGTCTTTCCATTGAATTTGTCATTTACAAAATTGTTGTCGAATTTAAATTCAGGATACATTCTTAGTGCTTGTGTAACTATTAATTCTGTTGATTGAATTTCCTCTTTTAAAAACTTAATAATGATCGAATCTCTATTATCTCGATCCAGATATTCAAAGACTCTATGCCTAATAAGAGATTTTATTTTAACAAGACCACTCTGTTTAATAATAGCTTTATCAGGTTTATTTCGAACTTTAAGTATGTCCAAGCTTGGTTCAATAATATCTTTAAGTACATTGTCCAGAACCCCAGAATAAACTAGTTTTGGGGAATATTTGAAAATCCTTTTTTTATTGAAGTGCCGTAAAAGTTCAACTCCATTGATTTCTTCATCATCTAATTCATAATCAAATGCTATAATGTCAAAAGCTATATGCTTGTATCTTTTTTTAACTTCCGACTCAACTTTTTCAATGTCAATTTTTCCAGAGGATAACACTTCTGAATAAGATGTATTACCTACTTCAAATTGACGACAATCTAAGTCTATTCCTTGGTTTCGAGAATCTCTTACCAATTTTTCTATCTCTTCTGTCTGGTCTTCATTATCGATTATTAAACAAGTCCGTTTTATCATTTTATTATAATTTCAAAACAAGCACCTTTTAAATTAATATTGTTTCCGATAAGCTCAATTGTGCCATTCATAGATTTTAAGCCTTCTTTAACCGAATTCAAACCTATGCCAGAACCACCATTTGTTGTGGTGACACCTAATTCAAAAATTTTAGCTTTGGATTTTTCGTCTTTTATAAAATCATCAATTACGCCAGAGCCATCATCAGAAAATAAAACCTTCAAGCTCTTATCCCTACTGTTATTCATTTCTATTTCGATTAAACTAGCTCCTGCTTTTTCAGAATTAGAAATTAAATCATCTAATACTACAGACATATCTAGAACACTAAATTTTTTAACTAAAGATGCATCATTATCTATTACTTTAAATTCTAGTTCATTTCTTGGATATATATCAGAATAAATTTGCATGTATTGTTTAATGTAAAGAACGACATCAGCAATTTGAGCATTCCTATCTGCCCTGAAATTTGAACGTGTAATTATTTTACTAATCTTATTTGCTTTTTCTGATTGAAACTTTATTGCTCCTAAAGATTTCAATAATGAATTCTTCGTATACCTATCATTTAAAATCTTATCATAAAGATTGTCAACACTACTACTAATTTTTTTTGATGTCAATTTAATGTTATGTACTAAACCTTTTGCGTCTTCCGTTAGAGTTCTTGATGAAGTTCTTAAGTACGTATTCTTTTCTTTTTCTAATTCTAATTCTAATTGTAGTTTTTGAGCCTCATCCTCAAGTTTTTTTGTTTCTGTAAATTTTTTCTCAAGTTCAAGTTTTAATTTTTCTTGCTCTTTTTTTAACTTTTCAATTTGCTTTTCTTTGACTGGGAAATTATTAATGTCACTTTCGGAAAGGTTTAATTTGTTGATAAGTTGAGTTATTTGCTCTAAAGAAAGTTCTTTCTCGTCTAATTTGTTTACAATAGAATCAATTTCATTTTTTGTTCTTTTAGCTTGTTCTTCTGCTAGTTCAGCAACTAATGATTTATTTATTGAGAGAGAAATAACATCTTCATTTTTTGCGTTTACAATTTTCTCAATTACAGAAACGACCCTTTTGTTTCGTTCTAAAGAATCTTCTTTGTATTCCTCTTTTGATTCATTCCATTTTTTGTCATTCAGCACTTTTTTCTCTATGGCTGTATCTTTAAGTGTGGAGCTATCCCACTTAATACCTTCAACCACAAATCGTTCTAATCTTCTAAAAGTTTTAAAATAAAATCCATATGGAGAATCATTTTTAGTTAACTGTTTATAATGTTTGTTATTGTCAACTCCAGAACGATTTGAAATAATAAAGAAATTGTCTTCATCTCTATCAAATTCAACTCCATTTATTTCAATCCTTCCTATTACTTCACGGGTTCCAAGAAATCTATTATAACCTTGACCTTTTCGCAACTCCATTCCTAGCCAATCATTACCTTGGTCTCCGTATGGCGGAATTCTAAAACCATTTATAAATAAAAATATAGATCCAAAATCGACGGACCTAATTCCTGTTTGCCTTTTAAAGTAAGCTTTTGAATAAGGATTTAAATAATAAATATTTACTTCTATATTTTTTAATAGATTAAAAGGATTTTTTTCAATCAAAGTAAATATCTCTTGACCTCTATCTCGAAGAACTGTAGTCATTCTACTCCCATCCTTTGAAATAATTGCTTGTATAAATGTAGCTTTAAAATCGAGCTTACTAAAGATTCTATTTTTAACTAATCCATTAACTTTTTCACCATCAGGAAGCTTTTTTTCATTTGATTTAAACTCGTCTGCCTCTATAAATATATCAAAAGAATCAGCTTCAAAATTCTGATTTGGATTAATAAATCGCTCTAATTGCCTCTTAAGAGATTGAACTTTGGGCAAGTCCCATTCTTCCCTTAGGTTACTAATAAATAAAGTAGTGCCAGTATTAAATTTCGGTAGTTTAGTTTCTTTAATATACTCCTCAATTGAAATTTCATTTAACTCAAATTCTATGTCTTGAATATTTTTTTCGATATCATCTATTTTTTCAAATTTAGTCCAGTCAATTGACAATTTTAATAAGGCTTCATTAACTTTTCTAGTATAGATAACTAATGATTTCCCTAGTCTGTCGCAAGAAAATCTTCCCACTCCTTTATTACCTGCTAATTGTCTATTGAATTCTTCTTTTTTTGATTTTTTTTCAGAATATGCAATATTCAACCATTTATTTATAAGGTCGTATTTAGACATTCCTGACCCTGTGTCTCGTAGTATTATTTTAGAGTTATTTAATTTCTTATAATTTTTTAAAGATTGATTGTGCTTTACATCTCTAAAAATTATTTTGGCTTCTTTGGAACCAGAATCAAATGAATTCTTTACTAATTCTAAAACAGCGATACTATCATCTGTTATCAAATCTTTTCCGATTATACTTTTTAAAAGGACATTTGTTCTAAATCTTACTTTTGCCATTAAATAATAGTATTTAAAACAACTCCAACTTGTTCTCCAAAAAGAGGTGGAATTGCATTTCCAATTTGTGAATATCTAGGAACTTCTTGTGTCCTTCTTTTTCCGCCGGTTGTATACTTTCCCTTAAACTCAAACCAATCATTAAACGATTGAATTCTTGCGTATTCACGAACGGTAAAAATTCTTGGTTCGCAATAGTGGATATAATCGTCAGGCAGTGTTGTTATTGTTGGTGTAGGTGTAGAACCAGATAAAGGTATAATAGTCCTTTTCTTTGAATTAAACTTTGCCTTTATTTCATTAGAAATTGGTTTGTTTTTTTCAGCATGCTTTAAAATATATTCAAACTTTTTAATTGTGTCTGGATTATGTTTTGCAAAACGATGACTATCAGGAATGTTTGTTTTTAGTTTACCTTTTAGCATTTTTTGATATCCAGTTTTAGTTTTATTATAGAAAGAAGTTTTAAAAGATTTAGTATCAGGAGAAATAGTCTCTTTCTTTCTTAATAAATCAGAGATTGCATCCTGTAAATTATTAGTTAATCCTATTCCTTTATTCTTTAGGAACAGGGTTCGGTTATTTTTTATTTTTTCAAAAAAAACTTTTGGGTTAAGTGAATCAGCAATGTCTTTTCGGATTCCAACAAGTATAAAACGAGTTCTTTTTTGAGGGACACCAAACTCTGAAAAGTCAATTAATTTTCCATAGACTTCATAACCAATTGAATCAAATCTTTTAGAGCCTCTTTTTAATGCGTTCTTTACATACTCTGAGTAAACTCGACCTTTAACTTTGTTTTTGTCAAATTTTTGTGTAAAACCTTTAACGTTTTCAAAAAATATTACACGAGGTTGAACTAGTCGAATAAATTTAATATAGGATTCAATTAGTTTATTTCTATCATCAATCTCAATTCTTCTTCCTGCTGTTGAAAAACCTTGGCAAGGAGGGCCACCTGCAACCATATCAATTGTTCCTCTGAGCTGTTTAAGTTCTTTAGAGTAATTTTTAATTATTTCGTTTATATCATGATTTGATTGTGGCAACCAATTAGGCCAATCAAAATGGCAATTTTGATTAATAAGATTGTGCTCTAAAGTTTTAAAGGCATCAGAGTTTTTTTCTACTGCAAATTTCCCTTTCCAATGTCCTGAATTAAAAAGCCCAAGAGAGAGGCCGCCGCAACCAGCAAACAAGTCGATGTATGTTCTTTTCTCACTCATAATTAATTTCCAACATTTTTAGAAGGATTAAGTAAATCGCGAACATCTAGATCTAAAATTTTGGCTATTTTCAAAAGACTTTCTAAGGAAGGTTGTCTTGTATTCGTACACCATTGAGAGATGGTAGATTCATTTTTACCTATTTGAGCCGCTAACCATTTATTTTTTCGTCTAGTCTCAGCGAGAGCAACCTTAATTCTATTTATTTCCACTTTGAATAATTTATTTGCGTTTTAGGCAAATATATTAACTTATATTCAATAAAATATACTTATTCTAGGATAATTTTGTTTCGAAAGAATGTTAGAAGTGAAAGCTCTTTTCATTTTGTGAGGCACGATCAAAACGAAAAGTGCTTTGAACGTTCTGAGGGTGGTTTTCTGCTTGCATACAACGGTAGCATCTACGCCGCTCGCCCGCTTAGGGTGAGTGGACGTAGATGCAGTGTGTGTGCCTTGAATGGGCATCTATTTCTATCCGCTAAAGATAGTAAAATATCGTCATAAAAGTATGACGGCTCTAGGGAGATGAAAGTTCTCCTATCGCGAAAAGTAAGTACTCGCGATTAGCAAGCCGCAAGGGCGTA
>CALGOB010000134.1 GCA_937958005.1 uncultured Cyclobacteriaceae bacterium | reverse complement strand
GCCCGGTCCTTTTTTCAGGGGTCCGCCCCCGCGGCAAGGATAAAACGGACGAAAGCTAGAGTTGTCAGCCCTTCGATTGATTTATAGGGGGTGTTTTTGAACTTCAGAAATAATCTTTGATTAAACGATATCAAGAGCAGTATTTCTTCAATTTCAGTTTTATTGGATGCCAGTAATTACAAATTATGCATTTCTAATACTTTATTTGATAAACTTGAGCCAAAAGGAAACATAGTAACTATAATCATTCTACTGAGTTAAACTCTAAAGAGTAGTTTGTTTTACTTCATTATTCAAGGTAAGTCCTTGTATTGATCCAATTAAATTCAGAAATTACCTTATTGTATTACTGTTTAACACTGTGTTTATTATTATTTAGCTAAATGTTCATAGAAAGCCTTTGTGTTGTTAACGGAAAAGCCCCTTTACTTGACTTACATCAAGATAGAATGAATAGAACCTATTCTTTTCATTATAAACAAGACAATCCTTACCAACTAGCTTCTTTTATTGAGGATGTTCCCGCTACAGGGAAGTTTAAGTTGAGAATTATCTATGATAGAATGATTCAAAAAAACAATCATGCACTTTATATCAAACCAGATATTGATTCCTTAAAAGTAGTAGAAGGTAAGCATATTGATTATTCTTTCAAATACGCTGACCGTAAAGGGTTGGAAGAATTGTATGAACAAAGAAATAATTGTGACGATATCATCATCATCAAAGATGGTTTGGTAACAGATGCTTATTTTGCCAACTTGATATTTTGGGATGGTGATGAGTGGTTGACTCCCTCTTTTTCCTTACTTCAGGGAGTAAGGAGGCATGATTTACTGGCTAAAAAAATGATCAAGCTTGCTAAGATTAGATGGGAAGATATTGGCTCTTTTGAAAAAGTAGGTCTTATTAATGCCTTACTGGACTTTGAGGAAATTGTATTGGATTGCAATCAGATAATTATTTAGAAAATAGAAAACTTTCTTTCGCCTAAACTGTTACTTTAGTTATGTATAATGAGATTTCACTTTTTCCTCTAAACATAGTTGTATATCCTGGTGAATTGGTAAACCTTCACATCTTTGAACCTAGGTATAAAGATTTAATCAATGATTGTATCCGAAACAAAATAGGTTTTGGAATACCTACTTTTTCTAGTACTAAGCTTAGTTATGGAACCTATGTAGAGATATTAGAAGTTGCGAAAGTTTATGAAGATGGTAGAATGGACATTAGGACCAAAGGGAAAGAAATTTTCAAGGTGATTGATTTTTTTAACCCATGGAAAGATTACCAATATAGTGGAGGTAAGGTAGAGTTTTTACAAAATAGTTTAGATTCTATTTATGAAACAAGCGAGAAGATGCTTAGTTTGTCTCAACAACTTTTTTCTTGGCTAAAGATGAAAGATAAGTTTAAACTCAATAATGATTATTTGGCTTATTCTATTGCGCACAAAGTTGGTTTGAATCTAGAAGAAGAATTTGAATTGCTACAAATTTTAGATGAAGATAAAAGGCAGAATTTTCTAATAAGACATCTTGAGAACCTATTACCAGCTTTAGAAAGAGCGGAGGTAGCTAAAGAAAGGATCATGATGAATGGACATTTTAGGCATCTTGTGCCACCAAATTTTTGAAATATTTAAATTGGAGTAGCCTTTATTTTATGCATGTCTTATTTTTTTGGTACTTTAACACTCTAAAGTCATAACCTGACCCCAAAGAATACATAACTTTTAATTGACATGCTAAAAATATTAACAGCTAATCAGATCCGTCATGTAGATCAGTTTACGATCAAAAAAGAACCTATTTCATCAATTGATTTGATGGAGCGCGCTTCCGCCTCGTTTGTGGATTGGTTCTTAGACAAATTTCCGCATGGGATTTCTATCCACATATTTTGCGGTATTGGGAACAATGGTGGAGATGGATTGGCAATAGCTCGCATGCTGCTACAGCGCAAATACAGTGTGAAAGTTAACGTGGTTGGCGATATCGAAAGGGGATCTAAGGAATTTAAAGTAAATTTTAAGAGACTAAGGGAATTTAGTGAAATACAATTAATCAAATCTAATGATAAATTATACCCTATAGGAGAGGATTCTGTAGTGATAGATGCCATTTTTGGATCCGGTTTAGGTAGAAATGTAGAAGGGTTATTTGCTGATGTGATTAATTTCATTAACTATCAAAACGCCCTAATCATTTCTGTTGATATTAGTTCCGGACTAAAACCAGATACATTTACTGATAGTTCCGCTGTAGTGAAACCAGACTATACAGTATCTTTTCAAATTCCTAAATTGGCTTTTATGTTTCCTGAAAATGCAGATTATGTTGGCGATTGGCTGGTTTTGGACATAGGACTTAATAGACAATATATTGATGGACTTAAGTCAGACCACCATTTATTAGAAGAGTCAGATTTCAATGAGGTTTTTACCCCTAGAAAAAAATTTACGCACAAAGGACAAGCTGGGAGAGTATTGTTGATTGCTGGAAGTATTAGCAAAACAGGGGCTGCAATACTTTCTGCGAAATCAATATTAAGATCTGGCGCCGGGCTATTAACGGTACATATACCTCAAGAAAGCCTGAATGCCATGCAGTTCTCAATACCCGAAGCGATGGTGGATTTAGATGCGCATAGTGATTATTTTTCTTTCCCACCGGCTGTACAGCAATATAGCAGTATCGGTATTGGCCCAGGGTTAGGGAATAATAGTATCACTGCTAAGGCATTTGAAGAGCTATTAAAACAAGTGAAAAAACCAATTGTAGTAGATGCCGATGCAATAAATATTTTAGCAGATCATCCCGAACTACTTGAACAATTACCAGCTCAGTCTATTTTAACCCCACACCCTAAAGAATTTCAAAGATTAGTAGGTGATTGGCGCAACGATTTTGATAAATTAGATAAGCAAATTGAGTTTTCTAAAAAATACTTTGTCAATCTAGTAGTCAAAGGCGCACATTCTTGCATTACTAATACCAAGGGAGAAGTCTTTTTTAACAACTCTGGAAACCCAGGGATGGCAACAGCAGGTAGTGGTGATGTGCTGACAGGGATAATATGTGGTATTCTAGGACAAGGAATTGTACCTGAATTAGCCCTTAAGGCTGGAGTATTCATTCATGGAATGGCGGGGGATATTGCAGTTGAAAAAACAGGAGAGATTAGTATGATAGCGTCTGATATCATAGATCACTTGCCTCAAGCATTTAAAAGAGTTGTGATTTAAATTAGAGTATTAGAGGATAAAGTTGTATTCAGTATTGAAAGTGATATTCTTGGCTGATTTTTTGTTAACAATTAATTAATGAAAAAAAAGTCTCCAAAACTGGAACAATGAGAAAAAAATTACGTAATTTGTAATATATAGAAATGAAATATACTAAATTAATCATATTAACGTTGATGCTTACCCTAACAGGTCTTACAACCAGTTACGGTCAGGATATTCATTTCTCAGAGAATAGCCTCTCAAATTCCCTTTCCTCTCTTAAGAATAAGATTGACATTTACCCAAATCCTGCTATAGATTTTCTTACTGTTGAATTTATTAATTCAGATATGGAAAATCCAGAATTTGAAATGTTCAGCATTATTGGTAATAAGTTAAAGATAGAACTTGATCAAGTTGGAATTTCCAAATTCCAGATACCTGTTAAAGATCTAACTCGCGGTTATTACTTCTTGGTCATTAAAGACGAAAAAACAAGAGTTAAAAAGACTCTTAGGTTCTTAAAAAATTGAACGACCTTTCTTTTTTTCTATTGTATTAAAATTTCTTTTTTTGATACATTCATATAATCTCAAATTTCTTTTTTCGATTAAGAAAGCCTATCTCTTTGAATTCTACAAAAGAAAAATAGCAAAGGTTTCCTTTTGATTTAATTGGATTTTTAGAAATTCAATGAAAGTCTTATTCTATACACTATTTTATCAATTCCTTTCCTTTACTATTAAAATCCCGATTTTAAGCTACAGCTATTTTGTAAATAGCTAGAATGATGATAATTTGCAAATAGTCATAGACAGTTAAGAATGATAAAAATTGGTCATCGTGGTGCTATGGGATATGCACCAGAAAATACACTTAAATCCTTTGAACTAGCTTTAGAAATGGGAGTACCTATGATAGAGCTGGATGTTGCACTGTGTCAAACAGGCGAAGTTGTTGTTTTACATGATGATAGGGTAGATAGGACAACCAATGGCGAAGGTTACGTTTATGACCTGAGCTTGGATCAATTAAAACTACTTGATGCTGGTGAAGGTGAAAAAATACCAACTCTGGAAGAAACGCTGCAAATATTAAAGAATAGGTGTGAATTAAATATAGAACTTAAAAATAGAGAAGTGGTTTCAGAAGTGGTCAGGTTGATTAAGGACCACATACAGAAGGGAGATTGGCAAGAAAAGCAGTTTATCATTTCCTCATTTGACCATCATGCACTTCGTGATTTTCAACAGATGATGCCCAATATTAAAATTGCTGTTTTGGTTGGCATTATCCCACTTAATTATTCAGATATAATCGGAGACCTCAATGCTTATGCAATCAACCCGTGTATAGACTTTTTGACAAAAGATTTTGTGCAACACGCTAAATCAAATGGGTTGAAAACTTTTGTTTGGACGGTCAATTATTTAGAAGACATCCATAAAATGATCGAAATGGAGGTAGATGGGATTTTTACAAATTATCCTGATCGGTTATGACTAGAAAATTACTTCCAAATTTACCCTCCTTTAAAAAGAAGAAGCCTGAGCATCTTATTATCTTTATTCATGGTTTATCAAATAAACCTCCAAAGGATATATTGAGGAAATGGTATATTCAGTCTATATGGGAAGGTTTGAAAATTGCTGAATTAGAAGTAGACTGTTTTGACTTAGAAGTAGTTTATTGGGCAGATTTACTTTACCCAAAACCTTTAGACCCAAATATAAAAGACAAGAAACATCATTTGTATTTGGATGAACCCTACATTCCTTTCCAATCTGCTTCTGAGTTTAGATCACCAATTGGAAGAAACAAAAAATCAATTTTAGACAGAATTGAATCCAGGTTAGAAAAATTCTTTTTAAAAAATCATAAATGGATTAACCTAGATGCTATTATTGACTTTATTACCAGTAGAATTGTAAAAGACCTACATGTCTACTATCGAAAGACTTTCAAAGGGGAAGGTGAAATAGAAGAATATGCCCGGGTAATTATCAGACAGAGACTGGTTAAAAAATTAAGAAGAAATAAGGAAAAAAAGATCATGTTGATTTCTCACTCAATGGGATCTATCATTGCTTATGATGTGTTATTGCATGCACTGCCAAATGTTACAATTGATACATTAGTAACCATAGGTTCGCCACTTGGATTGCCTATGATCAAAAGAGAGATATTTAAAGAACTCAAATTAGACTTTGACCCAAAAGTTAAATTACCAACGCCAGAAAATATAGAAAAAAAGTGGTATAACTTTTCTGATATTAATGATGCCATTTCTGCTGATCATTACTTAGAAGATGATTATAGACCAAATAGTAAAGGAATTGGCCCACGGGATATTCAAGTAGTAAATACCTATAAAATCAATGGGGTGACTAATGTGCATAAATCATTTGGCTATTTGAGAGCGCCAGAAATGGTTGCCGCCATTTATGAGTTTATTACTGAAGAGGACCCAAACTTTTTTGAAGGACTCATTGATAAATGCAAAAAATACATTGGCGAGGTATTAGACAAGGTTGCTGAGTAATTCAATAAAACCAAGTAAAAAGATTAAAAAATCAATTGCTAGAATCCGTTAGTTAGAATTTACCTATCTTCTTGAAAAGACTTGTAAGAATCAATTAGTTTAGAAATATTTCAATTTGAAACTAAGTGTTAGAGTTTATCACGGTAGAATGGTTATAGTTGCTTTGTTACCTTTTTGCTCAATTTTATCAACAAATAATTACTTTGACAGGCTCAGGAAAATCAAATTTAGAAAGAGATTTATTTAACCCGAATGATGCATTAGACCTTTAAGAGAAAATCATAAATGGCTGTTAGATAGCTGCTTAAATTCTGATTTGCCACGCAGACATA